>CAYVOD010000088.1:0-6855 GCA_964453055.1 uncultured Treponema sp.
ACCACGGAGGTTTTTTCCATGAAAAGGAAAAGCATCGTTATCCTACTTATTCTCCTTATCGGAATAGCTCCCCTCTTCGCCGAGTCAGAAGCCGAGCTTAAGGCTACCTACGAAGCGGCGATCAAGGCGGCTGCCGCCGCGCCGAACGACTACGAGCTGAACTGGAAGGCCGCCCGGGCGGCCCGAAAGTACGGCGACTACTTGGTGGTGGAGGAGATTTCGGGCTGGAAGGAAACCGCCCGGGCGGCCACCAAGGAAGGGATGAAGTACGGGGAAATCGCTTTCAAGCTCAACGCGACGGGCATCGAGGGCTGGTACTGGTACGGGCTCTGCGTGGGCACATACTCGGACTGCGTCAGCATCGTCAAGGCTCTCGCCGAAGGACTGAAGGGCAAGACCCAAATGGGCTTCGAAAACGCCTACAAGACGGACAAGATGTACGACGACGGCGGCCCCATCCTCGCCCTTGGGCGGTTCTGGCAAGTATTGCCCGGCATTGCCGGCCAGGACCGGAAGAAGGCCGAACAGCTTTTCAACGAATACATCGACCTTTTCGGCTCAAGCGCCGACCCCAGCGCCTCCGCCTGGTATTACCGCGGCCAGCTCTACAAGGATACGAACAGGACGGCCGAGGCCAAGGCGGACCTCAAGAAGGCCGCCGACATGGGCAACAAGGACGCCGCGAAGCTCCTGGCCACCATGAAGTAAAATCGAGGCCCAGGGCTACTCAGGGCCCAGGCGGGGCCGGAGGGAAACCCTCCGGCCCCGCCTGGGCCCGCGTTTTATGAGCCCATCTTGAAGAACTCGGGCTATCGCCGCCGCCTCCGCTACGGAATTACAGAGGCTTCTTCCTTAAAATCGCCGCGTAGAGTTTTTCGGCATGGGGAGTAGGGATTCCCAGCTGCTTTCCGAGACGCAGGATCGTGCCTCCGAAGAGATCCCTCTCGTCCGGTTTTTCCCGCAACTCCATATCCCGCTGAAAGGAAGTGCGGGTCGTGGGCGGAAATTTAGCCGCCTTCGTCAACGTATCGTCTATGATCGTTTCGGGCAGGGCGATTCCCTTGGCTTTCGCCAAGGCCACCACCTCCGCCATCACCGCCTTGGTCTCGGCCAGATCGGCAGGTGACTGGAAGACCTCCCCGAGAGTCTTGCCTTCCTGAGCGGTAACGAGCCCGAAGGGGGCTATGAAAATATATTTGTTCCAGATTTCGACGAAGGGATCGTCCTTCCACATGTACTTGATTCCCGCCGCCTCGAGGATGGTAAGCACTGAGCGGTCGTCCCTGGCCTGACCCGGTTCCTTGCCGAGGAAAATGCTGCTCACGGGCCCGATCTGGACCACATGCCCGGGCTCCTGCACGAAGGAACTGATGTAGATCCCCGCCGGATGCACATACGCCTCGGAGATCACCGACCGGACTCGCTCGTAGATGTCGGCGCCGTTGAGTAGGGGTATTATTACCGTGGAATCCTTGACCTTGCTCTTCAACTGATGGAGGACATCGTTCAAGCCATAACCCTTTACGCAGATAAAACAGTAATCCAGCAGCGGAAGTTCGGCTATGCGCTCCGTGGCCAGGCTCGGCCTGCCGACGATCTTTCCCTCCTCGGCGTCCAGCCTGATCCCTTCGCCCCGGATAGCCGCCAGCTGGGCGCCCCGGGCGACAAAACTCACCTGGTATCCCGAATCGCGCTCGCCCAGCGCCGCGAGCTTCGCGCCGACGAAGCCGCCTACCCCGCCGATGCCTATCACCGCTATCTGTTTCATCTCGACTCCTTCTCATTCATTCATCATGCGCAGGAATTCGATGCCAGAACCCCGCGACGACAAATAATATCACAGGAAAAATAACGCGCAAAGAACGAAGAGGACGATGAAGCACTCGACCCGGCCAAGTCTTTGCGAGAGGGTACCGGGGTGGGGTGCTATTTATTGTTAAGTCTTTGTGATAAAGTCTGTCGCGACGAGAAAGGGAGTCCTTTCGGATTCTCATTTCTACCGATCCGCGGGTTTCGCGGATATACGTTTTGATGTCCGCCGGAAAGCGGCGGGTGAAGGATTTGATCGTGGGAAAGAAATTGTACGTCGGGAACCTGAGCTATAACACCTCAGAAAGCAGCCTCAGAAACCTCTTCCAGAACTACGGCGGCGTTGCCTCCGCCAAGGTCATCAGCGACCGGGACACCGGTATGTCCAAGGGTTTCGGCTTTGTCGAGATGGATAGCGACGAGGAAGCCCAGGCCGCCATCAACGGAACCAACGGAACCGAGTTCGAGGGCCGCCAGATCAAGGTTAACGAGGCCATGGACAGGCCCCGCAACGACCGCAGGTACTAAGCCGGAAACAGGAGCGAAGAGGCTGTAAAGCCTTTAGTTCCCAACCTATAGCACCTAAAGCCGCTCCGAAAGGAGCGGCTTTTTCAAAATAAACCAGAAAGAAATTACCAATATTCGGGGAAGAATCATGAAAGCTAGGGCAGGAATTCTATACGCCGATCTCTTGCTTTTACTCACGGCCGCCATATGGGGCTTCGCCTTTGTCGCCCAGCGGGTGGGCATGGAAGATATCGGGCCTTTCGCCTTCAACGCCGTTCGTTACGCCATCGGCGTGCTGGTTCTCTTGCCCTTCATTCGCTACAGAAGAATAAAGGCTGCTAAATCGAGCTTACCCATACAGGGCAACTCAAGGCAGCGGGGCGGATTGCTAAACCGCTTCATTGCCTTCGCCGTCACCGGCAGCGCCATGTTCATCGGCGCCAGCCTCCAGCAGCTCGGCATCGTCACCACCACGGCGGGCAACGCCGCCTTCGTCACCAGCCTTTACGTCGTCATCATTCCACTCTTGGCTTCTCTCTTTGGAAGGAAAACAAGCTTCAAGGATTACGCCGCCGCCCTGATCTCGGTCTTCGGCCTCTATATCATCACCGTGGGATTCGGCGCGGGCTTTTCCATCGCCCCGGGGGATCTGCTCGTCCTGGCGGGGTCCCTGTTTTGGGCGATCCATATACTGGTGATCGGAAAATTCGCTTCCACGGTTGATCCGGTGGAGCTGTCCGCCGGTCAGTTCGCGGTCTGCGGCTTTTTAAGCTTCGTCGCCGCCCTGATCTTCGAGCCTCAGCCCTTCGCGGGAACCTTCAAAGCCCTGGTTCCCCTGCTGTACGGTGGGCTGTTTTCCTGCGGGGTGGCTTTCACCCTGCAGATAGTGGCCCAGCGCCGGGCGCCGCCGGCGCACGCCTCGATAATCCTGGCTATGGAAGGCCTCTTCGGCGCCATAGGAGGAGTCCTTTTGCTCAGCGAACCCGCGACGATCCGGCTTTTCGCCGGCGGCGCCCTCATGCTCGGGGCCGCCATCCTCTCCCAGCTGCCCCTCGGCAAGGCCGAGGTCGCCCGGGCGCCATAAGCGCGGGAGGAGCCTCGGCCGCGGGAAAACCCTAGAGCAGCTGCTCCATCCCCGGAGCGACCTTTACCGGGGCGAACTCGACGATATCGTATTTCGCGCAACCATGAATGACAAAGGGGTCCTGGGCCATGACAGCCTCGACCTCGGCCATCGAGCTTCCCTTGGAGAATATCACTCCTCCCGTCCTGGGAACCTTGCGGCCCGAAGCCAGGAACAGCCCCTTCGCGTACTGGGCGTCCAGGAATTCCCTGTGGGCTTTCAGATAGACATCTACCTCTTCGTTCGGCTTTAGATATACCGATGTGATGATGAACATTGCAGCCTCCTTGCGATATTTCGACTCCGCATACAATACAGAAGATTTTCGAGCCCTGTCACCAGCCTGCCCTAGGCATTTTTCGCATTTCCGGGCCTGAGGCCCACGCCCAGGCTCAGCGCGGCGATCAGGGATAGGCCGGCCCCCAGCGCGAAGGGCGCCACGGGACCGAAGGCATTCCACAGCAGGCCGGCAATCAGGCTCGCCGGGAAGAGCGCTATCCCCACGATCGTGGAATGAAGACCCAGCACCGTGCCCTTGAGCTCCCGGGGCGCAAGCTCCGCGATGAACGCCCTCTCCGCTCCCGCCGTCGCCGCCGTGAAAACCCCGTAGAGCGCGAAAGCCGCCACGATCGTGGCCTTGCTCCCCGCCCAGGCGAAGGCGGCGTATACGATGGAGAAGACCAGATAACCCGCCACCAGCACCCGCTTGCGCCCCAGCTTGTCCGAAAGCCTTCCGAAAGGCAGGGAAAGAAGGGAGGAGACGATATTGTACAGGAAATAGAGGAACACCACCGTGGCGGCGTCGAACCCCACGTTGCCAGCCCTCAGCAGCAGGAAGGTATTCGAGGAATTGCCTAGGGTGAAGATGAAGACCACGGTTAGATACAGTTTCAGCCGCCCGTCCAAGTTGCGCAGGCCTTCGAATACCCTGAGCGGCTTTTGCCGGCTCTCCCCATCGACCGTCACCCCATCCGCCCCGCCTTTTAAGGCCCCGGATTTGGCGGCCTCGCCCCCTTTAGCCCCGCCTTTTCCCGTCTCCCGTATGAAAATGAACAAAAAGAGGGCGAAGACCATGGGAATCGCGGAAAAGACGAAGATGCTCTTGTACCTATACTCTCCGTCGCCCGCCCTCATTATGAAGTACGCCCCGAGAATCCCCGCGGCGGAGCCGGCCATGTCGAGCATCTTGTGCAGGCCGAAGGAATGTCCCAGCTTCATATCCCCGCCGCTTTCGCTCACCAGGACGTCCCTGGGAGCGGTGCGGATCCCCTTGCCGAAACGGTCGATGACCCTGGCAGCCAGCACGCCCGCCCAGGATCCGGCGAAAAGCAAGGCCAGCTTATAGATCAGCCCCGTCGAATAGCCAGCGAAGGCTATGGGCTTTTTCCTCTTGAACCTATCGGAGATATAGCCGCCGAATACCCGCAGAAGGCTGGCAAGGCTTTCCGCGATCCCTTCGATCAGCCCCACAAGCGCCGGGGTGGCGCCGAACACCGATGTCAAATACAAGGGAATAAGCGGATAGACCATTTCGGTGCTCAGGTCGGCGAAAAAGCTCACCATCCCCAGAAGTATGATATTTCGCACGGATACCTCCCCTTCGCGATTCTTAGTATATTCATATCGACCTATGTTACAAAGAGGAGGATCCAGTGGTCAGGCATATCGAGGATATCGAATCGACGGAAATGAAAGGACAGGGAGTCAAGGGCGTCACCAAGCGCATCGCCATAGGACCCAAGGACGGCTACGAAGGCTATTTGCGAGTCTTCACGGTACAGCCCGGAGGCTCCAGCCCCTATCACTCCCATCCCTGGTTCCATGCTAATTATATATTGGAAGGCTCGGGCGCAGTAATAATCGAAGGAGTCGAGCACCCCGTAAAGAAGGGCTCGGTAGCCTATATAGAAGGAGGGAAGAAGCACCACTTCGTCAATCAGGGCGCCTCTCCCCTCGTCTTCATTTGTCTCGTGCCCCCCGAAGGGGACAGCTACTAAGTCGTCGCCGCCAAGACCCGCGGCTTTAGAATCGTCTTACGCCTTCTTCCGGCCCACCGAGAGAGCCAGGTTCACCACGATGCCCACCACCGCGGCGGTGGCTATGGCCGGAAGCTGCATGCCGAAGGCGGGGATCATGCCGTTGGGGAAGCCGTAGGTGCCGCCCAGGCCCACCACCAGGATCACCGCGATCACCGCCAGGTTGCGCGCGTCGAAGAGGTCCACCTTCTTGTTGATCATGATGGCCACGCCCTGGGCGCCGATGACGCCGAATAGGTAGATGCAGGCGCCGTTTATCACCGAGCCCGGCACCGACCTGATCACGTTGGACAAAGGCTGGATGAAGGAGAGGATGATAGCCATGATGGCCGCCCCGCCTAAAACCTTCACCGAGAAGTTCTTGGTGATGGCCATGGTGGAGATGTTCTCCCCGTAGTTGGTGCCAGCCGGCCCGCCGAAGAGGGAGGCGACGATGTCGCCGAGGCCGTCGCCCACCAGGTTGAGGCCCAGCTTGTCGGCGATCTTGTATTCCTTCTTGCCCTTGCGTTTGGCCAGGTCGTTCACGTAGATGTCCAACTGAAAGAGATGGGCCGTGGACTCAGGTATCGTCGCTATGGCGATGGGCATTATGGCCGCCACCGCCATCCAGTTGGGCACCGGCAGGGTGAAGTGGGGCAGCTCGATAACCGTGCCCGTCCATATGGCGGCGAAATCGACCAATCCGAGAGGGATGGCCACCACGTAGCCCACGAGGATCCCGAAGAGTATGGGCAGCTGCCCCGCTACTCCCTTCAGGTAGACCGAGAATCCGATGGTGGCGAAGAGGGTGATAAGGGCGGCGATCCAGGCCTTGTCGTTCGCCTGCCCGCCCGAGAAGCCCGCCGCGCTGGTAATCGCCACGCCGGCCAGGGAAATGCCGATCACCATGGCGATGGAGCCGGTCACCGAAGCGGGCAGCACCTTCTCGATCACTTCCATGCCGAAGCGGCTCACGATGAGGCCGGCCGCTATGGAGACCAGGCCGGACATGATGATACCCCACTGGGCCTGGGAAATAAGCGCGTCCGGGGCTACCTGGCCGAAGCTGGCGCCGGTGATGCTGACGATGGCCGCGATGTAGGAAAAGCTTGAGCCGTAGTAGAGGGGAATTTTTCCCTTGGTCACGAAAAGGAAGGCCAGGGTGGCTAATCCGCTGGCGAAAATCGTGGTCGAGATATGGAATCCGGTCAGCAGGGCCACGGTAACCGTGGCCGGGAACATTACCAGAAGCTGTTGGAACGCGAATACGATCAGCTTCCCTGTGGACGGGGTCTCGTCAGGCAGATAGCCTGTTACCGTCTCCTTTGCCTTTGTCATAGCACCTCCCCTCAAGGGCCCTTCTGGGCATAAAATTTGTTAATACTAACCGAAGCCCAGGCC
>CAYVOD010000089.1:0-6758 GCA_964453055.1 uncultured Treponema sp.
AAAGATCACCTAATTTGGCTTGCCTGGCGTTTCCGCGCCAGCTAGGATGGGTCTATGGAACTGAGCAGCGCGGCTGTCGTAGCCATGGTTTTTACGGCGTTCAGCATTGGAATCGCCAAGAGCGGGCTTCCTGGACTGGTGACGGTCATCACTCCCTTCGTGGCCATGACCATGCCCTCAAGGATAGCCACAGGGATAATGCTCCCTTTGCTGATAGTGGCGGACATCGTCTCGGTGATTTACTGGAGACGGAAAGCCTTGTGGAAGTATTTGGGTTGGCTGATCCCCGGCGCGGCGGCAGGATTGGCCTTAGGCTTCCTGCTTCTGAAATCGATCGACGACGCGACCTTCACCCCCATTATGGGATGGATGATAATCGCCATAAGCCTGCTCAGCATAAGCCTGGACCGAGTCACCCTCCGCTTCGACCGGAACAGCAAAGTTATTCCCTTGGCCATCGGGATTGTTGCCGGAATATTCAACATGCTGGCCAACGGCGCGGCGCCCGTGCTCGCCCTCTATCTGCTCGCGCTCAAAATCGAAAAAGAGGATTTCGTCGGGACGAACGCATGGTTTTTTCTCGTCATCAATATCGCAAAGCTGCCTTTCAGCATCGCGATAGGGAGCGTCCAAGCGAGTCATCTGGGCTTCGACGCTCTGCTCTTGCCCCTGATCGCGCTCGGAGGCTTGGTCGGAGTCAAAATACTCAAAAAAATTCCCCAGAGGGTATTCAATATTTCCATCCAGGCTCTGGCGCTGATCTCCGGCGCGAGGCTGCTGTTCTAGTCTCCCGGCAAGACGTCTGGACATTCGGCGATGGCTGGGAAGCCCGGTCGCTCGGTCGATGTTTTATTGTATAAACGTCACACAATTTTACAATCGCCCATTGACCCCGGAACGGCGGCTTTGTAGCATGAACGGTAAAATACGATGCCGCGCGAGAGCACGACGGAATTCTTAAGGAGCGGATGATGCCGGTACACAATTGGGATAAACTCGAGAGGGTGGCTTTGAATCCTGTCATCACGGGCAAGGTCGTGCAGACCGAGAAGGCCATGGTAGCCCGGATAACCTGTCCCGTCGGGCAGGTGAATATGCACACCCACGACTTCGATCAAATCACCAATATGCTCAGGGGAAAAATGCGCTGGGTGATCGAGGGGGAGGGGGAATTCGTCGTGGGACCCAACGACGTCATGCTCATGAAGGCCGGGGTGGCCCACGGGGGCGAAGTCTTGGAGGAGGCGGAATATTTGGATGTGTTCGTGCCGCCCAGGCAGGATTTTTCCTGGTACAAGCAGAAACTGTAACTAGCGTACTGAAAATCGCTGTTACCTTAAGGAGGCCTCCCGAAACGTCGGGCGGCCTCCTTTTTTTATAATTGGCTTGGCTGTAGGCTTCCCTCGGGGCGAAAAACCTTACCTGCTCAAGTTCCGCAGATACTCCAAAAGCGCTTCCTCGCTCTCGAATATTCGGTCCATAGCGCGCTGGATCATGGGGTTGAGCTTGGAATCCGGGAATAGGTATCGGGGATCTGTGCTTAGCCCTAGTATGGTTTTGTCGGTGTTATTGAGATATTTCTGGGCGTAGACCATCCCTAGCTCGACGCAAGCCCCTTCGTCGGGGACGCGCCCATCGAGGATGAGAAGAAAGACGTCGCAGTCCAGAACCTTCATCCTGTCGACGACAAAAATGGATTCCTGTCTTTCCTCGTTGGAGAGTCGGGAAATCAGCTTTTTGTCGTGTTCCGGACCGTCCCTCTGGGGAAGGAAAACGGAATATCCGAGCGCTTCGATTTTTCGGCAGAGGTCGAGATTGAATTTCTTTTCTGCCGCGCTGAACAAGGGGCCGGAGAAATAAAGCCGGGTCATGATTTTTCCTTTCATTTTTATCTTCACGGCAAAATATGTTCACTTTTTTATATATAGATTGATTAACACATTATGGATACCAGTATAAGAAAAAAGCAAGCATTATTTTATTTCGTAGGGAAAATGAAGCCCGAAAGGCCTA
Organism: uncultured Treponema sp.; assembly: GCA_964453055.1. GTDB lineage: Bacteria > Spirochaetota > Spirochaetia > Treponematales > Rectinemataceae > UBA2256. The sequence continues at coordinate 2,014 of CAYVOD010000089.1, forward strand.
CCCTCTGGAGGCCTTTCGGGCTTGTGTCCGATCGATCGGCTACTTGGCGCTCTTGGAGATTATCTCGGCCATTTCAGCCAGCCTGATGAACTCGGCTCTATAACCTTCCGCATCCTTTCCCTTTGAAGCTCGGGCTCTTTCCAGGACCGATGCCCAGGAAGAAGCCCCCTTGTAGGGGCTGTCTCGCAGGAGCATTCCGAACTCGGCCACGGCGCTGGCGAAGCGGAAATCCTCGTCGCTTTCGGCCAAAGGCCTGGAAAGGAGGGCGGCGTTGATCCTTGTTTCCACGAGAGTACTCTCTTCGGACCTCTCGTCCGGCTCTTTGTACCTTAATCTGAATACCGCCAGGTCCTCCGAGGGGATGAGATTGGTATTCTGGAATACTAGAGGGTCAGGGCTGATCGTGCCGGTGGGCGCCGCCTGGGGAGGTACGAGTTCGTAGAAGGCGGTGACCGTCTGGCCGGAGCCCATCTCGCCCGCGTCCTTGCTGTCGTCGTTGAAATCCTGTCTTGCCAGCATGCGGTTCTCATAGCCGATGAGGCGATATTCCCTCACCGTCGCGGGATTGAATTCAATCTGAATCTTCACGTCCTTGGCCACGGCGAAGAGGTTGCCCCAGATTTCCTTGCCCAGCACCTTGTTTCCTTCCTGAAGGGTGTCGATATAGGCATAGTTGCCGTTACCCTTGTCGGCCAAGGTCTCCATGCGGCTGTCCTTGTAGTTGCCGACGCCGAAACCGAGCACGGTGAGGTAGATGGCTTCCTTTCGTTTCTCCTCGATGAGCCGCTCGAGCTCGCCGGTGGAACTGATGCCCACGTTGAAATCGCCGTCTGTGCAGAGGATTACCCTATTGTTGCCCCCGGGTATGAAGTTTTCTTTGGCTATGCGATAGGCGAGCTGGATCCCTTCCCCGCCGGCCGTAGAGCCCCCGGCCTGGAGGGACTCGAAAGCGGCGAGGATTTTTTCCTTTTTGCCGCCGAGGGTGGATTCGAGCGCAAGCCCGGCGCTGCCCGCGTAGGCTACGATGGAAACCCTGTCTTGGGGCCTTAGCTGCTCGGCCATGATGCGCATGCTTCGTTTGAGGAGGGGCAGCTTGTTGTCGTCGTACATGGATCCGGAGCTGTCGACGAGAAATACCAGATTGGAGGCCGGCAGCTCGGCGGTGGGGATTTTCTTGGCCGAAATGGCGACGCGAAGCAGGAGGTGCTCGCCGTTCCATGGAGCCGGGCTGAGGGCGAAATAAGCGCTGACAGGCTGTCCGGTTTCGGCCGCTTCGTAGTCGTAATCGAAATAGTTCAGCATTTCCTCGATGCGGACCGCGTCCTTTGGGGGCATCTCGTAATTTTCCAGTAGGTAGCGACGAAGATTGGAGTAGCTTGCCGTGTCCACGTCGACGGAAAAGGTCGAGACTGGATCGTCCAGGGCTTTCATGAATGGGTTATCGACAATGCGTTCGTACTCTTCGGTGTTGAAATCGGCGCTGTACTGTCCCGGATAGGAGGCTTGCGGCAGGGGCATGGCGCCGCCGGACTTGGGTGCGCCCGCGAGCGCGATGCCCATGGAAGCTTCAGGGCTTATACTATACATAGTAGATGGAAGCCCTGTCTGAGGCGCGTTAGGCGGCAACGCCCCTACCGTTTTCTCCTTGGTGGCGCAACTTGAAAGGGTCGTGAGAAGCAGGCAGAAAAAGACTAGAAAGCCCTGGGCTTTGGCCGCGATAGATTTTGGAAGTTTTCGTCCGGAAGACCGCTGATCGGACATGATCGAGCCTCCTCAACATAAGTCGGTCGATAGCGCGGAAAATGATATCGCATATTTTACAAAGCCACCGGGGAGGCCGGGGGTTACGGCGGCGACCGGCCCCGGCCGCTTTTTCGCGCCATAAGGGAAAAAAAGCGCCGCCGGTCGAAGACCGGCGGCGCTCCATGGCAGCATGTCGGCTAGGACTCGGATCAGCCGATCGGAAGGACCTTGACTATTTTCAGGAAGTAGGTGTTTTCCGTCGCCTTCTTGTCTTTGTTCTGCTCCACCAACTTTTTCTGGAGCGCCGGATCGCTGACATACTCCGCTATGATCCTGGCCCCGGAGTAGCTCATTTTCTGATCGCCCTTGGGAGCGGTATATCCTATGGCCGTGACGACGATGAGCTTCCGTTCCTTCATGTTTACGCCGGTCTGATTGGCTGCCAAGCCGAAGAAGAGATACTCCCTGTCCTTGGTCACGCCGGGGATGACCACCGCGGCATTGGGGCTGCCGTCGGCATTGACGGTCGCTATGGAGACCGCGAGCTGGTAAGCGTCCATGGCCTTCCAGAGATCTTCGCCGCTGAGCGATGTCTTGGTATAGTAATTGGCCGTGGATGCCTTGGAGATGGAGTCGGCGCTCTGGGCGCTTAAGCCGGCGACCAGGAGACCGAATACTAGCAGGGCGATGATAATTCTTTTCATCTAAAACCTTCCTTATCTATAGGCAAATATCGTTATCATAGTAGTAATCAATAATATATACAGTGTCAATATAAAAAACGCTTGCTATCGCGTCCGCTTCGGCCCATCATTCAACCCTCAAGGAGACTTTGCCCGCATGAATCCCTTCGTACTAGCATCGCTTACCGCCCTGGCGGTGAACGCTCTTTTCTTCGTTTACGCTTCGGTGAAAAAAACGGACGTGGTGACGGATCTGTCATACAGTCTTTCATTCGGCTTGGTAGCCCTCGTCTTGATCCTGCTCAATGCGAGCGCAGGCTGGGTGGCGCTCATCCCAGCGGTGCTCACTATCCTCTGGGCGCTGCGCCTCGGGGCTTATCTTTTCTCCAGGATAGTCAGGACCAAGGTGGATCATCGCTTCGATTCCATGCGGGACAAGCCGCTCAAGTTCGCCCGTTTCTGGATTTTGCAGGCAGTGGCTGTAGCTATAATCGTTCTTCCCGTGGTAGCTTCTGCGGCTTCGGAGGTTAAACCTCGCTTTTTTGGTGGGTTCGAAGCCTTAGGTCTAGGTATGTGGCTTGTCGGATTAATCGTCGAGGCGGTTTCCGACGCCCAAAAGTCGGCTTTCAAAAGAGGCGGCGCCGAAGGGTTTATAGCCACTGGGTTGTGGCGATATTCAAGGCACCCTAATTACTTCGGCGAAACCCTGCTTTGGTGGGGGATCTTCGCGTATTGCCTTCCCTCGCTCTATGGCATCTTGTATATAAGCGTCCTCGGGCCTGTCTTTATCACCCTGCTTCTCCTTTTCGTGAGCGGCATACCCCTTCTGGAAAAGAGCGCTGACGTCAAATACGGGGCGGATCAGGCCTACAAGGAATATAAGCGCAGGACGAGCATTTTTGTTCCCTTGCCGCCTCGGCGCTGATTGACAGGGCTTTGCGCTTTCTGGACTATAGAATATCTGCCGTCGGGCATCGAGCCGCCGGCTGTTCTGGAGGCGCGATGCGTTACTCTCTTCCTTCGGGCTACAAATCCTTGTTAGGAGTAAAAGAAACCGAAAGGGCTATCAAGGAAATCAAGGATTTTTTTCAGCTGAGCCTCGCGACGGAATTGAATCTCACCCGGGTCACGGCGCCGCTTTTCGTGCTTTCCGGTTTGGGCATCAATGACGATCTCAACGGCATCGAGCGTCCGGTTTCATTTCCGATAAAGGCCATGGGCGGTGCCCGTGCCGAGATCGTCCATTCCCTGGCCAAGTGGAAGCGCCTTGCGCTGGCCGAATACAAGTTCAAGCGAGGATTCGGCCTTTATACGGACATGAACGCCATCCGGGCCGATGAAGATCTGGATCCCATACACTCCCTCTATGTCGATCAGTGGGACTGGGAACGCGTCATAGGAGCGGCGGACAGAAACCTGGATTTTTTGAAATTCGTAGTGAAAAAGATTTACTCTTCATTCAAGCGCCTGGAATTCAGGATGCATGACCTGTATCCTGCACTGCCTCTGGAACTGCCCGAGGAAATCGCCTTCGTCCATGCCGAGGACGCCCAGGCCCGGTATCCGTCTCTCAGCCCAAAGGAGCGGGAGAACGCCCTGGCAGAGGAATACGGCGCCTTCTTCCTCATCGGCATCGGATGGGATTTGGCCGACGGCAAGCCCCACGACGGAAGGGCGGCGGATTACGATGATTGGAGCACTCCCACCGGACCGGGCCGCAGGGGGCTCAACGGCGACATCATAGTCTGGAACGGCATTCTAAAGCAGGCCTTCGAAGTCTCGTCCATGGGCATTCGGGTAGACAAGGCGGCGCTGGAGCTTCAGCTGGCCAAAAAAGGCCAGGAAGCGCGCAAGGAGCTTTATTTTCATAAAAAGCTGCTTCAGGGGGAGCTGCCGCTCTGCATCGGCGGAGGCATAGGCCAGTCGCGGCTCTGCATGTATATTCTGCGCAAGGCCCATATCGGGGAAATCCAGGTGGGCCTTTGGCCGGAAGAAATGCGCGCCGACTGCGAAAAAGCCGGCATAAACCTGCTTTGAGCTGATTATCGCCTTATCGCCCTCTGCCTTATGGCCTCAGCACCGCGGTTATCCCAAGGGCGTATGCCACAGCGATCACGAGGAATATGCCGATCGCGGGTGCTACCCTTCGTATGGTGCTGGGCAGGCCGGCCTTGAAATGCTCGGCGCTGACGACCATGCACACGTGAAGCGGCGATACCATCATCCCCGCGTATCCGAAAGCCGCGGCGAGGGCTATGGTAGCTTCCTTGGGAAAGGTCGCCTGGGCGTCCATCATGCCGAAGACGATGGGGAAGGCCA
>CAYVOD010000090.1:0-6757 GCA_964453055.1 uncultured Treponema sp.
GCTTGGGACAGAAGGCGACGCATATGCCGCAGCCCTTGCAGTACTTCTCCCGAATCACGTGGAAATAGCCCTTCTTTTGTTCAGCCATATCCTGCTCTATGCCTTGGATTAGCCGCGCCCGAACCATAAGGAACGGACTATCCCGCCATGAAGCCCCGAAATACAAAAACAGCGGAGCGGTGTGGCTCGAGGATCCTGGAAATGCGGCATGTTCTTGGATTTTAGCCTAAAAGGGCGGATTTGTCAAAAGGAAAGGGGATTAGCCGCCTACTTTCCGAAGCACGACCATGACAGTATACTTGCTTCACGCGTCGACCAGAAAAATTTCCGGAGGAATTCCAGAATGAAGCGCATATTGAAAATACGGGACCTTACCCTGCGGGACGGACAGCAGTCGCAGTTCGCGACCAGGATGAGCCAGGCCCAGGTGGACAAGGTCCTCCCCTATTACAAGGAGGCGCATTTCTACGCCATGGAAGTCTGGGGAGGGGCAGTTCCCGATTCCGTGATGCGCTACCTCAACGAAAGCCCCTGGGATCGGCTGGAATCGATCAAGCGGGGCGTAGGCGAGTCCTCCAAGCTCACCGCTCTCTCCAGGGGAAGGAACCTCTTCGGCTACAACCCCTACCCCGACTCTGTCATAGAAGGATTCTGCAAGAACGCGGTTTCCTCTGGCATCGACATCATGCGAATTTTCGACGCCCTCAACGATATCGAGAACATGAAGTCCTCCATCCGCTTCGTGAAAGAAGCCGGAGGCCTGGCCGATTGCGCCGTCTGCTACACCGTCGACCCGAAATTCTCCGCCGGCGAAAAGGTGAAGGCCTTCCTGTCAGGCAAGAAACTTCCTTCGGATATTTTCAACATCCGTTATTTCGTTGAAAAGGCCAAGGCCTTGGAAGCCCTGGGCGCCGACATGATAACCATAAAGGACATGGCCGGGCTCATCGATCCCCACCGATCCGCCAGTCTGATCAAGGCGCTCAAGAGCGAAGTCGGCGTCCCCATCGACCTGCATACCCATTGCACTCCCGGCTACGGGGTGGCCAGCATTCTGGCCGCGATGGTGAACGGCGCGGACATCGTGGATACGGCCATCCTCTCCTTCTCCGGCGGTCCAGCGGCGCCGGGCTACGAAATCATAAGGATTTTCGCCGACAAGCTCGGCCTCGACACGGGGATCGACAACGCCGCCGTGGCGAAAATCGACAAAGCCCTCAGGAAAATCAGGGGCGAATTGGCTGCCTACGACCAGTACAAGCGCATGCCGCCCGTCGTGGACCTATCCAAGGACAGTCTGGATTCGGATTTGAATCACCTCTTCGACGATGCTCTGGAATACACCGTGGGCGGAAAGCTGGACAAGGCGCTGGAGCTTTGCAGGAAAATCGAAGCCGCCTACAACTACCCCGAGCCGGACGCGATCGTGCAGAAGGCCCAGATTCCCGGCGGCATGTACACCAACATGATGGCCCAGCTGAAGGAAGCCAAGCTCGAGCAGCACCTCGAAGAAGTGCTCAAGGCTGTTCCCCTGGTCAGGCTCGACTCGGGCGTACCGCCCCTGGTCACTCCCACCAGCCAGATCGTCGGAGTCCAGGCGGTCAATTACGTCGTCTCCAAAACAAAGGGCGAAGATGGCTACGCCAATGTATCCAAGAATTTCGCCGAACTGGTGAAGGGCTCCTACGGCAAGACGCCCTGGCCGGTGGACCCTGATTTCCGCCTCAAGATCTGCGGTTCCAGGGAACAAATACCCTACGATACTTCCAATTATAAAAAGCAGCCCAACCCCAGCCTTCCCGAGGCCGGAGGAAGTCTTTTGGCGTTGGATGAAAAAGAAGCCTTGCTGCTGGAACTTTTTCCCTCGGTAGCCGAAAAATTCCTGCGCGGAAGGCGGATCGCCGATTGGAAACGCGATCATCCTGAAGAAACAGCGATTCCCGCCGCCCATGCCCCGACCCCAACCTCGGCGCCAGCCCCGTCCGCGGAGGAAAAATCTAAAACCTTCAGCCCGGCGATGCTCCAGAACTGCGAAATCCCGGCCTTTTCGAGCCACGCAGCCGAGCTGCCCGCGGATTACCAGGTGGACGACGGGCATGACGAGGAATACTGGGACTACGCTGTGGAGAACGCCCAGTAGGATTGCCCGGGGGCGCGTCCCGATAGCCCGTCCTTCTGGCGCGCCCTGTCGATATGCTCGATCTATCGTCCTTTAGCTAGGTTTTAGCTAGATTCGCCCTGCCCTCGAGGCCGGTGACGATCGCGGCGATACGCTGGGCCGCCAGTTTCCCTTCCTTGAACTCCAAAAGCATCCAGTCATGGATCATGTTTTCATATTCGTAGAACGAAAGGTCGGCGCCGGCGGCCAGACAGAACCCTCGAAAACGCCTGGCGTCAGCGACGAGAATATCCTTTGTTCCTATGAAGAGGTGCATCGGAGGAAGCCCCCCCAGCTTCCCGTACAGCGGGCTTATCCAGGGCTTGCGGGGATTGGCGCCGGCAGCCCAAGCCCGGCCGGCTACTCTCAGCGCCTGGGCGTTGAGCGAGGGGTCCTCGGGGTCCACGGCCTCGATATTAGGATTGCTCATCGTGACATCGAGCCAGGGGGAGAGGAGCACTATCGCCGCGCTAGGTTTGAGCCCTTCGTCCCTGGCGGCCATGGCCAAGCCAAGGCTTAATCCCCCGCCCGCAGAGTCGCCCATGAGAATCAAGGTTTTCGGCGCGAGCTGACGGCTCAATTTTTTGTAATAGGGCAGCAGAACCCTATATGCGTCGGCATAACTATGCTGGGGCGCCAGGGGATAGTCGGCCGCCAGCACCCTGCAGCCCGAGTTCTCGACGAGACTGGTCAGGAAGCGCCAGTGGGGTCTGGTGGCGTTATAAAGATACGAACCCCCATGAAGGAAAAGCACGGTCATGACAGGCTCGGTGTCCTTCGGCTCCAAGCGGTGGATCTTCATGGACTTGTAGGCTTCGCTTCGGATACTCACTCTCAATTTTAAGTATTCCGGCGGAGACGGGCTGACCAAGGCCTTAGAGTAGTCACGCTTATTGAACTCCAGCGCCGCGGGAACCGCGCTGGCTTTCACCCTGGCCGCCCAAAGAATTTTCTCGAAGATGATGCTCTGGAGAGAGGGGGCTTCGGTATAGCGGAACAACTTCATATGTACAGAGTACAGGTTTTCCATTTTCCTATCCAGGAGGGGGGCGCGAATAAGGTCTGTCCTGTCAACCGGAGGTCAGGGCGGCTATTTGCCAAAGATATGTCTGGAAATAAAAAAACGGGTTCGCGTCGATTCGGAACATAGCCCAGCGAGATACTCGATCCCGCCTTCCCCGTTCCGAACCCTGCGTCCCGCTTTTGCTTCGGCATATACAATGCCTACAAAGCGTTGCGGCGAAGAAGACTTGAACTTCCATGCCTCTCGGCACTAGCACCTCAAGCTAGCGTGTCTACCAATTCCACCATCGCCGCACTGATAGGCGGATTTATAACCCTAAGCGCTGGGCTTTGTCAAGGCATGCCATATTTGGGGAGAGCGCGAGAGGCGCGATATTCCGTTTCAAACCTTAGCCAGCAGAGCCTCGGCCCGCTTGAGAGCCTTGTCCAGATCGGGGCAAATGTTTTCCGAGCCCAGTTCCTCCGCCAGCCCGTACTTTGCTATGGCCTGGGCAGGCTGTTCCCTCACCCCGCTCAAGATCAAGGCGGTCCCGTGGTGCCTGCAGCGCTTGACGAAGGACCTGAGGGCGTTGAGACCCGTGGCGTCGATGGCTGGCACGTGGCGCATTCGGAGAATGAAAACTTTCGGCGATTTTTCCAGCCCTCCCAGAACGTCCTGAAGCATGTCGGCCACCCCGAAGAAGAAGGGTCCGTTGATTTCGTATACCTCGCAGCGCTCAGGGATAACGCGCAACGTTGTGGAGTCGGGATCCAGCTTGTCGCCCGGCGAGGGCGCCCCGGCCTTGCCGAGGTATTCTTCGGCGAGGCGCTTGCCCGCCCCCTGGGGTATGAGGGCGCTGGTGTCCCTTGCCCGCTTGACGAAAAGGAGAATAGCCAGAAGCACGCCCACCTGGACAGCCGCGGTGAGATCGACTACGACGGTGAGGACGAAGGTGGCCGCCATGACGGCCAGGTCGCTCTTGGGCGCCTTGCGCATGGAAAAGAAGCGGGGCAGTTCGCTCATGTCCACCGCCACCACCACGAGGACTCCAGCCAGGGTGGCCAGGGGTATGGCTTGCACGAGAGGCCCGAGAAAAAGGGTGAAGAGGAGAAGGACCAGGGAATGGATAAGGGCTGAGACGGGGCTGGCCGCGCCGGACTTGATGTTCGTGGCTGTCCGGGCTATGGCTCCGGTGGCCGGTATGCCGCCGAAGAGGGCGCTGGCCAGGTTGCCCAGGCCCTGGGCGTTGAGCTCCGCAGATGAAGAATGTCGGGTTCCGGTCATGCCGTCGGCGACGACGGCGGACAGAAGGGATTCGATGGCCGCCAGCAGGGCGATGGTGAGGCCGGAGGAGAAAACCTGGCGAAGCTCGCCGAAGCTGAACGACGGCAGCCTGGGCGCGGGAAATCCCTTGGGCAGGGCTCCGAACTTGGAGCCCACCGTCTCGAGGGGAAGCTTGAAAATGAAAGAGGCCAAAGTGACTATGGCTACGGCGCTAACCGCGGCGGGCAGCTTGGGAAAGAGCTTTCTGACCAAGATAATGACAGCTATAGTGGAAAGCCCCGCGCCGAGGGCGTAAAGGTTCGTGCTGGAGAGGTGTTCGACGTATTGGGCGATCTTTTCGAAAAACTCTGGCGACGGCGTGGGGATGCTCATGCCGAAAAGGTCCTTGAGCTGTCCCACGAAAATGGTGACGCCTATGCCTGTGGTAAAACCTATGGTTACGGGATAGGGGATGAACTTGATGATGCTGCCCAGGCCGGAAACGGCCATGAATACCAAAAGCAGGCCGGCTATGAGGGTGGCCAGCTGGAGGCCGGCCATGCCGTGCATGGCGATGATATCGGCGATGATCACCACGAAGGCGCCGGTAGGTCCGGAGACCTGGTGAAAGCTGCCGCCGAAGACGGCGATGACGAAGCCGGCGATGATCGCCGTGTACAGGCCTTGGGCTGGACTCGCACCGGCCCCGATGGCGAAGGCCATGGCTAAGGGCAGGGCGACGACGCCCACGGTTATGCCTGCGGCGAGGTCCTTGCGGAAGTCTTTTTTTCCGTAGCCCTCTGAGAATGTCCTGAAAAGCGCCGGGGTCAGCTGGACGAAAAGCGTCTTGATCGCCGAAGCCGGAGTGTGTGCGGTTCGCTGTGCCTGTCGCATGGGCACCAGTATACGGCGGATTTCGCGTCTAGTTCAATCTGTGCGAAGGTTGAAACGCTCGATCCCGACGCAGGTCTTCGATGAAGGATCGATACGGAAGAGTGCTCCGGACATGAAGGCATCGCCCTCGGCGGTCTCCATTTTATAGGGAATCTGGGTCAATGAGCGTTTTACGCATATTTCGGCTTTCACGCCGATGATCGAGTCTATCGGTCCCGTCATTCCAAGATCGGTGACATAGCCTGTCCCCTTGGGGAGGATCCGTTCGTCGGCGGTCGGGACATGGGTATGCGTACCAGCGACGACGCTCGCCCGACCATCCAGGTACCAGGCCAGGGCTTCCTTCTCCTCGGGGGATTCGGCGTGAAAATCGACGACGACGAAAGCTCCAGGGTGCTGGCGCCTCGCCTTTGCGACCAGCTCGTCTGCGGCCCTGAACGGACAGTCGATGGCGTAGAGCCCCTCTCTTCCCTGCAGGTTGATCACCACCCATTCGAATGCCCGGCCTTTTAGGTGGAGGAATCCCTTGCCGGAAAGGCCTGGGGGATAATTGGCGGGCCTCAGCAGCGCCTGTTCCGCGTCGAGGAGCTCAGCCGCTTCCTTACGCTCCCAGACATGGTTGCCCGTGGTTACCGCAGAAACCCCGGCCTGAAGCATGATGCCCAGCTCTTCCTTGCCGATGCCGTAGCCTTTCTGGGCGTTTTCGCCGTTGGCGACCACCAGGTCGGCGGAGTTTTTCTTAGCGAGGGAGGGGAGAAGGGCGAAGAGGGCGCGTAAGCCCGGAGGGCCTACGATATCGCCCACCATGATCAGGGTAGCTTTGTGCTCGTTCAATGCCGTGGCCGCTCCAGAGCCTAGCGCGCGTACTCGACTATTCTGGTCTCCCTTATGATGGTGACCTTGATGCGGCCGGGATAGCGCAGGTCGGTTTCGATCTTCTTGGCGATGCTCTTGCAAAGTTCCCTGGCCTGGTCGTCGGAGACGTTCTCGTAGTTGACCAGAATGCGAAGTTCGCGGCCGGCCTGGATGGCGAAAGCTTTGTCGACTCCCGAGAAGCTCTCGGCGATGGATTCCAGGTTCTCGAGGCGCTTGATGTAGTTGTCCAGAGTTTCGCGGCGAGCGCCGGGCCTGGCCGCCGAGATCGCGTCGGCGATCTGCACCACCACCGATTCGGGGCAGGAAGGCTCCACGTCGTTGTGGTGGGAACCGATGGCGTTGACCACCCTCGGGTCCTCGCCCATCTTGCGCACGAAATCCATGCCGCTTTCGGCGTGGTTCTGGTCCCCGTCGGTTTCCATGCCCTTGCCGATGTCGTGCAAGAGGGCGCCGCGCTTGGCGATTTCCCGGTTAAGCCCGATCTCGGCGGCCAGGAGGCCCGCGATGACCGCGACTTCCTTGGAGTGGAAGAGGACGTTCTGCCCGTAGCTGGTGCGGAAGTA
>CAYVOD010000091.1:0-6254 GCA_964453055.1 uncultured Treponema sp.
AGCCTGCTCTCGAAAAAGCTGGGCTATGCTCCCTATTTCGAGCCTGTGGCCGAAAATCCCTTTCTCAAAAATTTCTACTCGGACATGAAACGCTGGGCCTTCCACTCCCAGGTGTTTTTTCTCACCAGCAGGGCGAAGGCTCACCGAAGGCTGGCGGGCGACGCCAGATCGGTGGTCCAGGACCGCTCCCTCTACGAGGACGCCGAGGTCTTCGCGAAAAATCTCTACCTCCAAGGGGCGATGGGCGAAGAGGAGTGGGCTACATATCTGGAACTGTACCAGACTGTCGCCTCGATTCTTCCGCCCCCCGATTTGGTAATCTATATCCGCGCCTCGGTCGGAACGCTGAAAGGCCGCATAGCGAAACGGGCCAGGGACTTCGAAACCTCCATACCCGAGTCTTACCTCGAGGGCCTGAACGCTCTCTACGAGGAATGGATCCAAGGATTCAGCCTCGCCCCGGTACTCACCATACCCGGGGACAGGTTCGACTTCGTGGAAGACTCCCGAGACCTTTCCGCAATTTGCGCCACGGTGAAGAAGCGCCTCCAGGACCCGCAGAGCCTGCTTTTCCCTTACGAGATGTAGGTCCCGTCCCCCGCAGTCGAGAACGCCCTGCAGTCGAGAATGCTTCCGGTAAGATCTGCTCGCGGCTCATATCCAAGTTCTCGCCTGGCCTTGGCCGAACTGCATAGGTTTCGAGCGCAGCCCGAAAGTATGAGCGCTCGTGGAAGCGGGCAATTCGGCAGTATCCGCTCCAAGACCGAAGCGGCAAAAATAGCCGGTCCGGGAGAAAGGACGCCGATTCCGACTCGCCCACCCTTTCCTCTACGGTTTTCCCGCCGGGCGACGGCGGCGACCAGTTCCATGAAATCTTTATAATCGAGATTGTGCTCGTCCCTTCCCGCGATCACATAGGCCTCGCCAATCTTTCCTTCCAGGAGGGCAAGCGAGGCGCCGACGCCGAGATCCCTGGAATCCATGAACGCCGTCGCGCCGGGGGGAGCCAAGCGCAGTTTCCCCTCCCAGACGGAATTCACCAACGTGGATATTCCGCGGTTAAGGTCGCCGGGGCCCACGGCGGTTCCCGGGAAGATGGTGACGATAGGGAGTCCCTTTTCGTGGGCATAGCGCTTGGCGAGCTCCCAACCGGCGAGCTTCGCGTCGAAATAAGCTACTTGCATCGACTCGATAAAGCCGTACTCCCCGGCCGCGGAGGCATCCACGGCGGCCAGTGCCTCTCGGGGGGAAGCGAAGGATGTCGGCCAGTCCGGGTCGTCGTAAGGGGCAGAATCTTCGTCCGCAAAGCGCGGGCTGCCGGAGCCCAGGGCGCAGATGGACGAGACATAGAGGAGTTTGCCCACCTTGGCCTTCAAGGCCGCGTCGAAAATCATTTTCGAGCCCAACACGTCGGTATCCCACACGTGGCGCCGCATGCCGCGCCTATAGTCCACCATGCCGGCGAAATGCGCCACCGCGTCGAGGCCCTGGAACTTTTCGGCCATATCTTCGTACCGAAGGATGCTGAGATTTTCGATTTTAACCCGCCCGGGCGAGAACAGGGGATTGGCTCTTCGCCGGGAAGCGAAGGCGACGATTTCCGCCTCGGGAAGCTTTTGCAGCAGGGCATGGACGAAATTGGCCCCTAGAAAGCCAAACGCCCCGGTGACGCCGATTCTCAGCACGCCATTCTCCTTTGCGCGATCCGATCCGGAAAAGAATCTGTATGGTTGAACTTTGCCAAAGGCATCTTTATCATAGCAGACTCGGGGGCAACGTGAATATTCTCGTCACTGGCGCATCGGGATTCGTGGGCAGGCAGTTGGTCGCAGCTTTGTCGGAGCGGCGACCCGGGGATTCTATTTCGGTTTTGCTGATTCCGGGGGAAGCGGTTCCTCAGGCCTTTACCGGCAAGGTCCTGGTCGAGCGGGGAGACCTGCGGGAGCCGGAGAGCATCCGGAAGGCTATTCGTGGCAAGGACCTTGTGTTTCACCTGGCCGGTTTTATCTCATATTGGGTCCTGGACGCCGAGACGCTCAGGGCGGTCAACGTGGAGGGCGTGCGGGCGATCGTCGATGCCTGCCTGGAATTCGGCGTCAAGCGACTCGTTCACGTTTCCTCGGTGGGCGCCATCGGCTTCGATCCGCGGGGTCTCCCCGTCGGCGAGGACAAGGCTTTCAATTGGCCCGATAATTTCCACTACATGACCACGAAGCGGGACGGACAGAGAATTGTCGAGCAGGCGGCGCGGGAGAAGGGCCTCGACGCGGTGATCGTGAATCCCGCCTCCATAATGGGCCCTGGGGATCCGGCGCCTGGCTCTGCCCATAACAGGCTATACGGGAATATGTACAGGCTGCCTTTCTTCATCGGGACCTTCGGCGGCGGCTTGGCCATCGTCGATGTCAGGGACCTCGTGGAAACCATACTGGCCGCCGCCGAGCGCGGGAGGGCCGGTGAAGCATATCTCTCGGTGGGAGCGAACGTTCCTTACAAGGAAGTGCTCTCGCTGATGGCGCGACACGCGGGCAAGAAGTTCCTGCCCCTCGTCATTCCCTCCTTCGTCCTGGCGATGGCTGGATGGCTCGCCGAGCTAATCTCCCGCCTCACCCGCCGAAGGCCTCTATTGACCCGCGCGTACGGCCGGCTATCGGGATGGACCGCATACTATTCCAACAGAAAGAGTATCGATGAACTCGGAATATCCTATCGACCTCTGGACCATACCGTTCGGGACGGCTGCGCTTATTACGCCTCGAGCTTCTTGAACTCGGGCAAGGAATCGGCGTGAATCCATCCCTGGGAACGGTACCAGCGCCCGGTTTCTGCGATCGCCTGGGCGGTATCCACCAGGGGAGAAAAACCGATTAACCTTTGCGCCTTCGCGGTGGAGACCACCCAGCGATGCTGCCGCATCTCGAGGATCTTGTATTTATCGATGAGCGGAGGACGCTTGAGGAAGGGTTTCAAGGTTTCTGAACAGAAGGAAATCATATATATCATGGCCTTCGAAATATAAATTCGCACTGTTTTCTTGCCGAGCGCCTTTTCGACCATCGCCGAGAACTCATCCCAGTCGTAAGGCTTGGCGTCAGCCACGAAGAAGGCCTGGCCGAAGGCCTTGGGATTCAGGATGCAGGAAGCTATAGCCTCGGCAAGACTTTTGACATAAACCAGAGATGTGATATGCGCGTCCCCGGTCACGATCCTCAGCCCCTTGTCGATCATCCTGAAGTACTTGAAAAAATCCCTGTCCCTAGGACCGTATACCCCCGGGGCACGAATAAAGCTGCAGTGCATCAGCCCTCGCATCTCGTAGCCGAGCAGCGCCGTCTCCATGGCCGCCTTGCTCCTCGCGTAAGGCGTCAGGGGATTTAAGGGATCCTCCTCCTCGGAGCACCGGCCGTCAGCGCAGGGACCCATCACCGCTTGAGTGCTCATGCAGACGATATGCCGGGGGCCATCCTTCAGCGAAAGCGCCGCCTCGACCAGGTTCACCGGTCCGTCCTTGTTGATCTTGAAGAATTCTTCCTCGGTCTTGGCCCGCGTCAGGCCGGCTATGTTGACGATGGCGTCGCAGCCCCGCAGAAAAGGCGGAAGACTCTTCCTGTCCCTGATGTCCCCCTCGCAAAATTCCACCGGCAGGTCCTTGAGCCAGCGCCTGTCCTCGCCGGGCAGGACGAGACACCTAAGTTCGCACTTTCGGGAGAGTAGCAACTCGATCACATGGCTGCCTATGAATCCGGTTCCGCCGGTGACTGCTATACGCAAACAGCGCTCCTGTTTTCGATCCTTTGACTTGTGATAGTATACCTGCCGGAGATTCGCATCAATAAACAAAACGAAGGAAAACCTATGAGGCCGCAGAATTCCGCATGGCCGAAACCTCTTCTGTACTCCGCGGCGGCATCGCTGTCCTGCGTTCTGTTTTTTTACCTCAGCCCACCCTCCCTGAGCGCCGAGGCCGCCAGGAAGCTGCCGATAATCGGCTCTCTTCCAGGCGATCTTCCCGGATATTGGACGCGCTTTATCCTCTCCTTCTTCCTGCTGGGAATCATACCCGCGATCATCGCGCTGATGTTCGGGGAACGCCCCGCCGATCTCGGGCTGTCATTCAAGGTTCCGTTGCTTAAAAAACCCTGGTTTTGGCTTCTGGTGCCGCTGGCGGCGGGAATCGGGGCCCTCGGCGCCCTTTCTCCCGGCCTGGCGACCTATTATCCCTACTCCAGGGACCTGATTCTCAAGGTGCGCGAAACGGGCCTGGCTCCGTTTCTACTGCACTTCGCCGCCTACGCCCTTCTCTATTATCTGCCCTGGGAGTTCTTTTTCCGGGGCTTCCTGCTCTTCCCCCTGGCGATGGAAGCCGAGCGCGGCTTCGTCCCACGGAACGAGGCCGCCGACGGCGTAAGAATAGGGAACGCAGCCGTGGCCGCCCTAGTGTTTTTTCAGACTATTCCCTCGACCATGCTCCATTACGGGCATCCGCTCTCCGAACTTCTAGGCGCTATTCCCGCGGGCATCGCGTTCGGTCTTTTAGCCTGGAAAACCAAATCGATTTTCCCCGGGTTCATTCTCCACGCGGCGCTCGGATTCGGCACCGACTTGTTCATCGTCCTGAGCCAAGGCGGGTATTTGGGATGAGCAAAGGCAAGACCATTTTGCTCACCGGGGCGTCTGGTTTCATCGGCAGCCATCTCGCCGAGCGGCTGGTCGCCAGGGGGGATAAGGTTCACGCCCTCTACAGGAGGGAAAATCCCCCCCAAGCCTTGGTTTCGCTTGGCGAGCGTTATGGTGACATGATTCGGCTCTACAGGGCTGACCTCGGAGACAGGGAGCGGATAGCGAAGGCGTTGGAGGATGTGGAAGCGGTCATACACGCGGCCGCGCTCGCCCTCGACTGGGGGAGCATGGAGAGTTTCGTCCGGACGAATTACCTGGCGACGGCGGAGCTTCTGGCGGCATCCAGGCAAGCCGGAGCCAAGGTCTTTCTTTACATGAGCTCCGCCGTGGTTCAGGGCTTCGGCCCCCATGTGAATTCAACCGAGGAAGGGCCCTATTATCCCCTTAAATACCCCTACCCTATCACGAAAAAAATGGCCGAGGACTATGCCCTGTCCCGAAACGAAGCGGATTTCAGGGTGACGGCGATCCGCCCATGCAACGTATATGGACCCGGCGACAGGACCAGCACCTACGCCATGTACAAGGCTATCCTGGAGGGCGTTTTCGGCTACATAGGCGACGGGGAGGCGCTCACCTGCCCGATTTACATCGACGACCTCTGCGCGGGGACCCTGGCCGCCCTGGATTCTCCCCGGACGGCTGGACAGGCTCTGCTTCTCACCGACGGGTCCAAGGTGAGCTGGAAGGAGTACTGTCGGGTCATGTACGAGGCGGTCGGCTCCAAGAAGAAGCCTGTCGGCTTTCCGACTCCTCTCGCCGCTCTTTCGGCGAGGATCATGTGCTTCGGCGCGAAGCTTCTAGGGGTCGGCAAGCCCCCTCCTCTCACCAGCTACCGGGTCGACCAAGCTTCCCAGGACTACCATTTCTCCAATTCGAAGGCGCGGAGCCTCATAGGATTTTCGCCCGAGGTTTTTTACGAAGAAGGATTGCGCCGGACGGCTGAGGCGTTTCTAAAGGAAAGAGCGGCGAAGCAATCGCCGTGGCGCCTTAGCAGGTCCGCCGAGCCTCGCGATGGATGCGCGAAGTCTCGCGATGGATGCATCCGGCCTTGAGGCAGGATTTGCCGGGCTCGGCCCTTTTTGGCTATTTTATACGCACAATGTCTAATAACGGAGGAATTTAATGGCAACCATAACTTTCAAGGGGAACCCGGTATCGACCATCGGCAGCCTGCCCGCGATCGGATCCGCAGCGCCCGACTTCTTTCTAACCCAAGGCGATCTCGCCGATACCGGCCTCGCCCAGTTCGCCGGCAAGGTAAAGATACTCAACATAGTGCCCAGCCTGGACACAGGCGTCTGCGCCGCCAGCGCCAGGGCCTTCAACAAGGCTGCGGAAAACCTAGGCGGCGTGGTCATTCTGACGATCAGCCGCGACCTTCCCTTCGCACAGAAGCGCTTCTGCGAAGCCGAGGGCATCAAAGCCGTGGTTCCTCTTTCCGAGCTGAGAAACCGGGAGTTCGGCAAGAAGTATGGGGTGGAAATGACCAGCGGCCCCTTGGCGGGACTGCTTTCCAGGGCGGTGGTGGTGCTGGACAAGGACAACAAGGTTGTCTACACCCAGCAGGTCCC
>CAYVOD010000092.1:0-6091 GCA_964453055.1 uncultured Treponema sp.
TTGACTTCCACCTTGCCGTGGTGGGCCACGCCCTTGATGGCGTCGTCCATGGTGAAGGCTAATTTCTGGCTCATGCGAATCTCCTTTGCTATCTATGCGATCTAAGGCCGCCTCTGTAACTTAGGCATTTTTCGCCTTTTTCTTACCTTGTCGTATTTGGTTAAAAATTACCAGGGCGGTAAGAATGTAAAACAGAATGCTGATCGGACTCTTCACGAAAGTAATGTAATTGCCCTGGGAAAGAATTAAGGAACGCCTGAAAGCGTCTTCCATGGTGGGGCCAAGTACCAGCGCGAGAATGGCCGGCGCCACCGGGAATCCGAACTTCTGCATGAGGAATCCAAGAAGACCGGCGAAAAACATGGTGAAGACATCGAACATGTTATTGTTCGCCGAGAAAGACCCGATCATGCACAGCACCATGATGGTGGTATACATGTAGGATTTCTTGAAATCGAGAATCTTGACGAAGAATCGGATACCGAAGCTTTGAATCGCGAACACCATCAGGTTGATGATGAACAAAGCAGCGTACATGCCGTAGATGAAAGCGGAATTCTCCTGGAAGAGCAAAGGACCAGGCTTCAAGCCATGGATAAGCAATGCTCCCATCAAAATCGCGGTGGCTGGATCGCCGGGAATTCCAAGGGTAAGCATTGGGATAAGAGCGCCGCCGGTTACGCCGTTATGGGCCGCTTCCGGACCGGCCACGCACTCTAGGGTGGGCTCGTCGGTGCAAACCTTCCGCTTCGCCTGATCATAACCCAGGAAGGCCGCAATGGGACCTCCGGTACCTGGGATAGCCCCGATGCCAATGCCGATGAAAGCCGACTTCAGAATGACCCCCATGATCCGCTTGATTTCCTTAATCGTGGGATACTCCATGGCCACTTTCGTGTCGAGCTTATGCTTAATGGAACTTTCGGGGGTAGAGAAGGCCTCGACCATTTGGGGGACGGCGAACATGCCGATCATGAACGCCAGCTCGTTGATCCCGGAAAGAAGGTTGACGGAACCGAAGGTATATCGTTTTACTCCCATGATCGGATCCATGCCGATGGTCATGAAGAGCAAACCAACTAATCCGGATATCAGACCCTTCAGCACCTTCCCCGAGGAAATCCCGCAAATGGTGGAAAAGCCGAAGAAGACCAGCGCGAATATTTCCGCAGGCCCGAATTTCAGAGCCCAGCGAGCCACTATGGGCGCGGTGACGACCAGCACCAGGACGCTTAGCAGTCCGCCGATGGTAGCCGAGAATACGGCGGTGCCCAATGCCTTGCCGGCCTTGCCTTGTTTGGCCAGCCTATGACCGTCGAAACAGGTGGCGGCCGCTGAGGGAGTCCCAGGTATTCCCAGAGTGATGGCCGATACAGCTCCACCCGTCATTCCGCCTACATAGACGCCTAGAAGCAAGGTTATAGCCGAGAGCGGATCAAGGCTGAAGGTAAGGGGCAACATGAGAATGATGCCCATGGAATACGTCAATCCGGGAATCGCCCCGAATATGATGCCGACCAAGACTCCCAGCAACATCATAAGGAGTACTTTTATCTGAATGGCCGCTCCGAATGCTTGAAGTATGATTTCCATGCTTTTTACTCCTTCACCACAGAGAGCCGGCTGGTAGCGACAGCTTGAAGAAAACGGTGAAAATTAAGAATATAACCCCGGTTATGACCGCGGTTCCGATGAGGGTATGCACCCAACTTTTGGTTTTCATGATGCCTTTCAACACCACGATCAGGAAGGGAACCGTCGCGACGTAAAAGCCGACTAAAGCCGTGGCAACCACATAGGCGAACATGGCTATGAAGGAATAGAGCATCCTCCTGGGAATCGGTTTAGGTTCTTCTATATCTTCGCATGCCCCGTCCCCCATAGCTTCAGTCACCTGTTTCGCCGCAGGCGCCTTCGCGGGGACGGTTTTCTTCTTATACGTGGAAACCAAAAGCCCGAGGACGCAAAGGGTCAGACAAATAATCACGAGAAAAGGGAAGAAACGAGGCCCGGGGGCTCCTGGTAGAGAGTTGTCCTTGATTTGGAAGGTAAGAAAAGTCCATAGCCCTGCCAGACCCAGTATGGCTATCGACACGTACCTGTCGGAATTCTTCATTGATGACTCCATGGAAACGGGGCTCGGGCGGCGCCCGAGCCCCGCGAAATAAGCTGATTACGACCCGAAAAGCCTTAGCGGTTGCTGGTGCCGGTCTGCTTCATGAGCTGGGCGTTGGTTTTGTCGTCCTGGTCCAGGAAGGCCTGGAATTCAGGCCCTGTCTTGAAGGAGGGGATGATAGCCATAGTTTTGGCGAAATCCTTGAAGGCCTGGCTCTCGACTACCTTCTTGGTGGCATCTACGAGGGTTTGGACTACCTCGGCGGGAGTGCCCTTGGGAACGGCGAGACCTCTCCAGAGTATGAGTTCGAGAGGATAGCCGGATTCCTTGAGGGTGGGGACATCGGGCATGCTCTCGACGCGATCGGCGCCGGTGACCGCGAGGATCCTCACCTGCTTGGCCTTGTACTGGCCTTCCACTTCCGAGGGGAGCTGGATGGTGGCTTCGATCTGGCCTCCCAAGAGGCTGGCGAATGCCAGGCCCTTGCCGAAGGGAACATGGACTACCCTAGAGCCGGTCTCGTTTTCGAGCGCAGCGGCGGTCAGGTGGGTAAAGGTTCCGGCGCCAGAGTTGCCGATTCTCACCTTGCCAGGATTGGCCTTGATGTAATCCATGAACTCCTTGATGGTCTTCCAGGGCGCGTCAGCCTTGACCGCGATGGATACCGGCTCGTAGGAAACCTGGGCGATATGGGTGAAGGCTTCATGCCTGAAATCGATATTGCCCTGGTAATATGCGGTAAAAATTCCGTTGGAGGTCCAAATCATATTGTAGCCGTCGGGCTTCTGGTTCTTCACGTAGTTGTACCCGATAGCCTGGCCGCCGCCGGCGCGATTGACCACGGGCAAGGGCTGGCCGAGGTAGCCCTGGGCGAGATCCGAGAACTTGCGGGCGATGAGGTCGGCCGCGCTGCCGGGCCCGAAGAGGCAGGTGACTTCGATAGCCTTGGTCGGATACTTCTTGGCCTGGGCCGCCAAGGGGGCGGCGACCGCCGCGACCACTAGAAGCAGAGCGATGATCCGTTTTGTCGTGGACTTCATTCTTTCCTCCGTTGCGAAATATCAAGGCCGCCAAAAAGCGGCCCGCGCAAAATCGGCGCGGCGCGCAAGCGGACTTGCGCGCCGCGCCGGTTCTCGTGAGAGTTACACTTCGGCCCAAGCGGTCTTGATGACCCGCTTGGCCTGGGCCATGATCGCCGCCGAGGACTCCTGATACAGCAGGGGCCTCACCTCGACGCTCATGACAGGCTTGTTTTCCGGCTTCAGGAGCTTGCGGTCAAGCAGAAGCCTGAAATAGTCCCTCACGTCCTTGGTCCAGACCTCGCCGTCGGCGATGTTAAACCTGGGCTGGAGGTCGCCGTAGAGCGGGTGCCTCCAATCCCTCATGATGCAGTTTCCGATATGGAAGTGCATGGGATACTTGTCCACCAGGGGGATCGCTTCCTCGGGCTTCTCTCCCAAAAGGGGGAAGTGGGAAAGGTCGGCCAGGGAGCCGAAGTTGTCGTAGTGGGGGGCCACCATGTCCAGAACGTCCGCGGCGTCCTTGAAATGGCCGATCAAGGCCTTCTTGTCCTGGTCGCGGTCGAAAATCTTCATATAGAGCTTGGCGTCCCCGAATTCCCTGGTGAACTCGCAGAGCTCCATCAGGCTTTCGGCGAATACCTTCTTGGCCTCTTCGCGTTTCTCGTCCCCGGGATCCTTGCCCGATAGCACGCGAATGGAAGTGGCGCCCACGTGATACGCTTCCTCGATGCCCTTCTTCACCCCGTTGATGCCCGCCCTGCGCTCTTTGGGATCCAGGGAGCTAAGGTTGAGCTTCTGTCCGAAGACTCTGGGCTGGGTAGCGTAGCAGACCCTCAAGCCCGATACTTCCAGAAGCGTGCGCACTTCCTGGCGCTTTTTGTCGTCCTTTATCCACCCCACCTCGATGGCGGTCCAGAAATCGTCCTCGATGATTTTCTCGAGGCTTTCCACGATCGGCCCCTCGCCGTTCACGATCTCGGGGAAGGCCTTGAAATGCACGATCCCGACATCCATGTACCGGTAGATAGACATGTTATCCACGCTGTTCTCCTGTAAAAATATTTATGCTTCAAGGATGGAGGACGATTCGGATCGCCCCGCCTTCCCTGGCCATGAACACCCTGAACGCTTCCTGGATCTGGTCCAGGGGATAGGAATGAGTAAGGAGGTCCTTAGCCTGGATCTTGCCCATTCGCATGAGCTCCAGGGCCCTATGGGTGCAGCGCTTGCCCTCTCCGCGGACCGTGTAAAGGTTATTGGAATTCTGGACGCAGATGCCCAGGTCGGCGGACACCGTGTCCTCGAAATGGGCCACCAGAACGATGTCCCCGCCCTTGCGCACGATGCGGATCGCCTGCTGGAGACTTGCGCTGTTGCCCGCGGTGAGGAGCACGAGATCGGCGCCGTAGCCGCCGGTTTCCCGCTTTACCGCGGCGATGGGGTCTTCCTTGTTCAGGTTGACCACCACGTCGGCGCCCAGCTTTTTGCCCAGGGCCAGCCGCTCGTCCCTGGTGCCGGTGAGAATCACCTTGCCCGCTCCCAGGGCCTTTGCGCACTGGACTGCCATGAGGCCGATGGCTCCCGGGCCTACCACCGCCACCGAATCGCCGGCCACGAAGCCCCCGGTGTGCTCGATGCCGAAGAGAGCGGTGCCCGCGGTGGTGATGATCGTCGCTTCGTCGAAGGAAATATTGTCGGGGATTTTGCTGATCGTGTTCACGTGGTTCACCGCGTATTCGGCGAATCCGCCGTTGGTGGTGAAGCCGTTCGCCCTGTGGCCCTTGGCCAGATTGCCGTAATTCAGGCAGGCGGTATACTTGCCGTCTATGCAGTTCCGGCAGCGCCCGCAGCCCTTGTGCACTTCCACCGTAACCCTGTCGCCCACCGCGTACTCGTCCACGGCCTCGCCCAGTTCCACGATCGTGCCGGCATACTCGTGGCCGATAATGAAGGAATCCATGGGCGGCTGCTTAAGCATTCCCCGGGTGACGATCTTAACGTCCCCGCCGCAAATGGAACAAGATTCAATCTTTATAAGGACCTCTCCCGGACCGGGGCTCGGGACAGGCCGCTCCACCATCCGGATATCGTTCCAGTCGTGCAGCACCGCTGCGCGCATCATTGTAGGGTGGCTCATAAAACCTCCAAGTAGATAATTATGTCTTTGGTTAGACAGATGAAACGCTTCCGGCGTGGTACCTTATCAAGCCTGGCAGCGGTCGGTTCCAAGGTAGGTTCATTATACTGTACTACAACAGCCTCCTGTCAATCATTGATAAGTGTTTCAGCATATATAAAACATTAAATAGAGAAAAAAGTATCAATGCCTAAGCCTTCAAATTTGTTTTCTTTTCCACATGGTGGGAAGTAAAATCCATTTGCCCCTTGTCGTATTGTATGATATAGTGGTTAAATCGAGTTGTATCATTCAATAATAGCATGCCGAGACCTTAAATTGAGGCGCCTCGAGTGATCACTATGGAATAGAGGTGTTCGATATGAAGTTCGCGAAGATCGACAGAAGCTCGGTGACCGAGCAGATCATAGAATATCTGAAGGATCAGATCTTCAAGCAAAAGCTCAAGCCCGGACAGCAACTCCCCTCCGAGGAAAACCTCGCGCTGCAGCTGGGAGTCGGCCGCGGCACGGTCCGCGAAGCCCTGCGGGTTCTCGTGTATCTCGGCCTCATCGAACGAAGGAACAAAAGCACCTACGTCACGACCATAGCCAGCTCCAACAACCTGATGGAGGGATTCCTCGATCGAATCCACAAGCATCGAGACGTGGAGAAGATAATCGAAGTCCGCAGGATCATCGAGCCCGAGGCCGCCGCCCTCGCTGCGGAGAACGCCACTCCCGAGGAGCTGGAAAAAATCGGCAACCATCTGACTAAAATGGAAGAGACCGCCGACAACTATAAAGAGTTCATCGTCCACGACGAGAACTATCATCG
>CAYVOD010000093.1:0-1380 GCA_964453055.1 uncultured Treponema sp.
ATCCCCGTGGGGCCAGCGGGCAGGGCCGATCAGACCGCGGGCATTCTCGCCATGGTCGGCTGCGCCCTATTATGGAGCACCGCCGGAATCTTCATAAAGCTGTTGGATTGGCAGCCTTTCGCTATTGCCGGCGTCCGCAGCGCCATAGCGGCGGTTTTCCTGTTCTTCGTGCTGCGCGGAAAGCCGGTGATCAATTTTTCCCCCCTGCAGATATGGTCGGCCCTCGCTTATGCAGCCACGATGCTTCTCTTCGTCCTGGCCAACAAACTTACTACGTCGGCCAACGCGATTCTCCTGCAGTACGGGGCTCCCGTATATGTGGCTTTCTTAGGAGCTTTTTTCCTCAAGGAATATCCCCGGCCCGAGCATTGGTTCGCCCTGGTGAGCGTCTGCGGAGGCATGCTGCTCTTTTTCTCAGACTCCCTCGGCAAGGGGAATTTCGTCGGCGACCTGGTCGCCGTGGGAGCGGGCATCGCTTTCGCTTTCAATATCGTTCTCTTGCGCAAGCAAAAGGACGCCCGCCCCTTGGATTCGATATTCCTTGGCCACCTCTTCACCGCCCTCATCGCGCTTCTCCTCTCCATCGGCCAAGCTCCGCCGAGCCTGAATCCGGGCTCGGTGTTTTCGATTTTCATGTTGGGAGTATTCCAGATAGGCATGGCGGCGGTGCTTTTCTCGTACGGCATAAAGCGCATAACTGCATTGCAGAGCATATTGACAGCGATCATCGAGCCCCTCTTCAATCCGCTCTGGGTATTCCTAGCCGCCAAGGAAGTGCCAGGACCCCGTTCGGTGGCCGGCGGCGCCGTCATCGTCGCGGCGGTCCTGATAAGTTCCCTCATCACTGTGCGCAGGGCCGCGAAGGTTGTACAATAGGCCCATGGAACAGAGCTTTTTGTCCGTCACGGTCCTTCTGATCCTGATCACCGACCCCTTGGGGAACATCCCGCTCTTCATCGCGGCGCTCAAAAACGTTTCGCCCGCCCGGAGAACCAAGGTAATCCTTCGCGAATGCGGCATCGCCTTCGCCACCCTGCTGGTATTCCTTTTCTTCGGTTCGGCCTTCTTGAAGGCTCTTCATCTCTCCAACGAAACCCTCAGGATAGCCGGGGGAATCATTCTCTTCCTCATCGCCATCAACATGGTGTTCCCGGCCTCGGGAGCCAAGCTCGTGGACGACGGACAGGGCTCCGAGCCATTCATCGTGCCCGTGGCCATACCCCTCATCGCCGGACCTTCGGCCATGACCACCGTCATGCTCCTCTCCAGCTCAAAGGCGGCGAAAACCTTCGAATGGGTTGGATCGATATTCATCGCCATCGTCGTAACGACGATAGTCTTCTTCGCGTCCCAAAGGCTCGAAATGATATTGGGCAAGCG
>CAYVOD010000093.1:1480-6084 GCA_964453055.1 uncultured Treponema sp.
GCGCCGAAGAAATGGCATACCCGGGCCGATGTGGCTTCGCTGTCCATGACCGACTTGCCGAATACCCCCCCCGAGGTGATCGCCGTCATTATGTCAACGAGCACCGCCAAACCGTAGCCCTTATAGCCGGAGAACTCTTCCCCTTCGCCGCCCAGGGGCAGCAAGCCCCCGCCGCGCTGGAAAAGCATATCTTCCAAAAGGTTGTGGGCGTCGCTGGTGCCTTTGCCCTTGGTATCCACCGCCCAGCCCGCGGGGAGGGTCTTTCCCTCGCGGTCGTACACCTCGATCTTGCCCCTGGTGACGCAGGTCGTGGCCATGTCCAGAGTGAACATCCGCCCCTCCAGGGCAGGCACCGACACTGCGATGGGATTGGTGCCGAACATGGCATGACGTCCGAATGTAGGAACGCCCAAGGCCGCTGTATTGGTCATGCAAATGCCGATCATGTCGCGTCGGGCTGCCATCTCCGTGTAGTATCCCGCTATCCCGAAATGGTTGGAATTCCTTATCGAGGCGAAAGCGGCGCCCACGGCCTGGGCCTTTTCGATAACCTTGGCCATGGTGGCCTTGCTCAGCGAGAGACCCATGGCCCCCCTGGCATCCAGTACGAGCGACATAGGCGTCTCGCGCAGGATTTCAGGCACGACTCCCCCCGCCATTATTCCCTTTTTAAGGCCGTTCTCGTATCTCCAGAGGCGTCCCACCCCGTGGCTGGCTATGCCCCGGGCGTCGGCGGCGACCAGGATTTCCGCCGAATCGGCGGCTTCGGAAGCCGATAGTCCCAGTTTCGAGAAGACATCGGTGCAGAATTTTTCCAGCTCGTTCCGATTGATCCTGATTTCTCCGCTCATGCTCAGCTCCTTGCGATGCGACCAGAATGATTGCTTGTGTCGACGAGCCTGACAATAACGCGATACGCGGCTTTAGGCGAGTGGTCGGGCTCGCTACCCTGCATATCGATTTTTGTTTTGACAAATCTCGACACTCAAGATATCATCTATCTAAGATATCAGCAATATCTGAAAGGAGGTCTATCGTGAAGAGGAAAGTGACAATACTGGTCGCCTTGATACTGATGCTGGGCTTGGCCATGGCAGGCGCCCAGGCTTCAGGGAAGAAGTACGTGCTCAAGTTCAATCATGTGCTCACCACCCAAGACCCCTACCACGGGGCCTTCCTTAAATGGGCCGAGGCCGTGTCCGCCCGGACCAACGGCAATCTAAAGATCGAGGTCTTCCCCAGCGCCCAGCTCGGCGTTGAAGAGGACATCCTCGAGCAGATTCGGCAGGGAGCCGCGGTCGGCCAGAACACCGACGCCGCCCGACTTGGCCAGTACGTGCCGGGCATCGCGGTCATGAACGGTCCCTACTTCGTCGAAAGTCTTGAGGAGGTCGAAAAGCTGAATACCCTGCCGTCGGTGCAGAAGTGGAAAGAAGAGCTCGAAAAAACCCAGGGGTTCAAGATTCTCTCTTTCATGTGGGTCCAGGGGTTCAGACAGATGGTCACCAACAAGCCCATCCGCAAGCCCGCCGACCTTGCCGGCCTGAGGATCAGGACCCCGCCCGCCCCGATCTGGCAGGAGTCCATCCGCGCCATAGGCGCCACACCTGTGGCCATGGCCTATGGGGATATGTATTCCGGCCTGCAGACCAAGGCGATAGATGGCGTCGAGCTGTCCTTCACCGCCTCGGCTAGCGGCAAGTTCCAGGAAGTGACCAAGTACGCCTGCGAAACCAAGCACATTCTTCTCATCAACTTCGAGGTGATTAGCAGCAAGTGGTTCAACTCCCTCCCCGCCGAATATCAGAAGATCCTGGAAGAGGAATGCAACAAGGCCGGTCTCGAGGTGTCCCGCAGGTATCTCAATGAAATCGATCCCAAGAACCTCGAAGTGCTCAAGGCCGCCGGCATGAACTTCATCCCCGAGTCGGAAATCGACATGGCCGCCTTCAGGGCCGCGGGCGAAAAGGCTTACCAGAAGCTGGGCATCCTGGACGTGAGAGACCAGGTCTACAAGGAACTGGGGAAAAAGAAATAATTTCTAGGGAACGCCGTGAGGGAACGCCGCGCCTCTGGGGGTGGCGTTCCCGGAACGCTCGCTGCGGCTGAATCAGCCTTTGGATTTTTGAAACCCGGGCGAGGATTGCCTTTCCGGCCCGTCCATCAAGGAATACCATGAAAAAGCTCTACGGATATATCGGTAAAATAGAGGTGGCGATCGCCGCCTTTTGCTTCATCTCTTCTTGTTTGTTGATATTTTCTGCGGCGATCGCCAGGACACTCAAGCATCCGATAAATTGGTCCCAAGATTTATCCCTTTTCTTGTTCACGTGGAGTGTTTTTCTCAGCGCCGACGTAGCGCTGCGCGCCGACAAGTTGGTGATCATCGACCTGTTGATAAATCGCTTTTCCGAAAGGAAAAAAAAGGCGATAGCCGTTTTCAACTATACGCTCATTCTGGTTTTCTTGGCGGCATTGTTATACTTCGGCATCAAGCTGAGCATATTTTCGAGGCGGCGGGTGTTCCAGGGCATACCTGGGTTCAGCTACAGCTGGGTGACGTTGAGCGTGATTGTGGGCAGCCTGCTGCAGTCGGTCACCGTTATTCTGAAATTAAAGGAACTTTTCAATAAGAAGCCGGCCATACGGAAACCAGACGGAAGCGAGGCCTGACATGTTCGTCACTAGTCTGCTTTTCCTTCTGTTCTTGAGTCTAGGCATGCCGGTGGCCTTCGCGATCGGCATATCTGGCGTGGCTTTTTTCCTTCAGCATCCTGAACTGCCATTTACCATGATCGTTCAACTTCCCGTGGCGCAAACGCAAAATTTCACGCTTCTGGCCGTACCCCTTTTCATCCTGGCCGGCAACCTTATGAATACCTCGGGCATCACTAATCGTCTTTTGAAGCTTTCTTCTGTGTTGGTAGGCCACATGAGAGGGGGCTTAGGGCAGGTAAACGTTCTTCTCTCCACCCTCATGGGCGGAGTCTCCGGGTCGGCCATCGCGGATGCGGCCATGGAGGCGAGGATTCTTGCACCCGCGATGATCAAGCAGGGGTATTCCCGCGGATTCACCGCCAACTGCACGGCGTGGACGGGGCTCATAACCGCAACTATCCCTCCTGGGGTGGGACTGATTCTTTATGGCACCACAGGCGACGTTTCCATAGGCAGGCTGTTCAGCTCGGGATTGGTCGTTGGCGTCATCATGACGGCCGCCTATATGTTCAACGTGTGGGCGGTGTCGAAGCGGCGGGGATATAGACCAGAGCGGGAAAGAAGAGCCTCGGCCAAAGAAATATTCCATTCAATCAAAGAGAATATTTGGGCTCTTCTATTCCCTATTCTTCTCCTGGTAGGACTCAGGGCGGGAATTTTCACCGCTTCGGAGATCGGCGCTTTCGCCTGTGTCTATGCCATTCTGGTTGGAGTATTCGCTTATAAAGAGCTGACGATAACGAATTTTATCCGTACCCTAGGCGCTTCCGTCCTGGATATGGGCGGAATCATGTTCATCATCGCGCTGTCGGGCATTTTCGGTTACGGGATTCCCTTCGAAAGGATTCCAGACCTTATCACGGGCATTTTCCTCGGGATATCAACGAATCGGTTCGCGATCATGTTCCTGATCATTTTGATCATGATAATTCTCGGGATGTTCATGGACGGATCGGTGATAATTCTTTTGTTCACGCCGATTTTCCTGCCCTTGGCGCTAAAGTTGGGATGGGATCCGGTTCATTTCGGGATTCTATTCTGCACTATAATCACCATGGGAAACATGACGCCGCCGGTCGGCATGGCGATGTACGCCGTGTGTTCGGTGATGGAAGTGCCCATTTCTGAATACATAAGCGAAATGTGGCCGTGGCTTCTCACCACCGTGGTGATGGTGGCGGCGTTGGTATTCTTCCCGGAAATAACCTTGTTTCTGCCTAACCTGCTTTTCGGCTGACCTGGAGGTGGAAAATGATACTGCGAAGTAAAGTCGCGTTAGTTACAGGCGCGGCGAGAGGCATAGGATTTGAAATCGCGCAACTTTTTTCAGAGGAAGGAGCAAGCGTGGTCTTGATCGACCGAGCCGGCGCAGAAGCGTCGGCCAAGCGGTTGGCCAAGCGCGGATTCGACGCGACCGGCTGCGCTCTGGACATCACCGACATGGAAGCCGTGCGCGCGGCGGTGTCGGACATCGTCGCAAAAAAAGGAAAAATCGACATTATCGTGAACAACGCGGGCATCATAGCGCGGGGTTCGCTGACAGACCTGAGCCGCGAACAATGGCTGAGCGTGATGGACGTCAACGTTAACGGGAACTTCTATCTGTGCAAAGCCGTGATTCCCCACATGATCGGGCAAGGCGGCGGCAGCATCCTCAATATCACCTCCATCGCCGCAAAGATGGGCGACATCACCGCCGCGCCCGTGTACGGGGCTTCAAAGGGAGCCATAGGCACCTTGACCAGGTCCCTGGCGCGTCAGCTGGCTTCGCATGGAATCAGGGTGAACGCCGTGGCACCCCACGCCATAGAGACCGACATGAGCGCGGAATGGTCCGAGGAGAAAAGGCGCGCTGTGGTCGATGCCATACCTCTCGGGCGCATGGG
>CAYVOD010000094.1:0-6073 GCA_964453055.1 uncultured Treponema sp.
GTTATGACCTCTGGATAGGCGATGGGGAATCCGTGGTTGAAGGAGTGGGAAAGAATATCGGTGATGATGAATCCCATTCCCATGGATACGACCATGGTGGAGTTGACGTCCACCTCGCCCCGCTTCTTCATGACTTTCTGGAAGATAGGCGCGCTTATTACGTTCAGCAGGATGGATGAAACCACGCCAGCCAATATGCCCAGAAGGAGATTGTTGCCAGTGGCGTTGAGCACCACCCATACGATGTACATGGAGAAAACCACTACCACCGGGTAGGAGAAGTGGATGATAAGGGCGACCAGAAGCAATAAGTTGAATCCGGTGGCCAGAAGCACGTAAATGCTTCCCAGGGAGAGTCCGTTGATGATTTGCGCTATGAATACTTGCATGGCTTTAGGCTCCGAGGTAGGCGGCTTTGACGCCTGGATCGTTCAGCAGCTGCCCGGCCGTACCGGTGAGCGTCACGTTGCCGGTCTCCAGAACGTAGCCCCTGTGGGCGGTTTTAAGGGCTTTGTAGGCGTTCTGCTCGGAGAGCAGAATCGTATAGCCTTCCTTGTTGAGCATCTGGAGAATGGTGAATATGTCGTTGACAACAATAGGCGCCAGGCCTATCGAAGGTTCATCCACAAGAATGAGTTTAGGTGCTGACATCAACCCACGGGCAATTGACAGCATCTGTCGCTCGCCGCCAGACAGTGTCTTGGCCACCTGGTTTTTTCTTTGTTTGAGAATGGGAAACCAAGCGAAGATCCGCTCCAGGTTCTTATCCTTGTTCTGCAGGTTGTGATGGGCTCCCAATAGAAGGTTGTCCATCACCGACATGGAGGCAAAAACGCCCCTGCCTTCGGGTACGAGGCAGACGCCCTTGCGCACGTTCTTGTCCACGGGCTCCTTGTCGATCCGCTGCCCGTCGAAGGTAATGGTTCCCTCCTGGGAGGTGGTGATGCCCAGGATCGAGGATAGCAGGGTAGTCTTTCCCGCGCCGTTGGCTCCTATAAGCACGACGATCTCGCCAGGGAAGACCTCGATACTCACCTTCTTGAGGGCATTGATATGTCCGTACGAAACCGAGAGATTCTCCACCTTGAGAAGCGCTGTTCCCGAGGGGGAGGCTGGATTCATTTCATTCTGCGCCAAGGTAGGCCTCCAGTACTTTGGGGTTTTTCTGCACGTCCGCCGGAACGCCCTCGGCGATCTTCTGGCCGAAATTGAGGACAGTCACGATATCCGAGATATTCATGAGCATTTTGACGTCGTGGCTCACCACGACTACCGTAATGCCCATATCCCTCACCTTGCGGATTATCTCGTCGACTTCGTCGGTTTCCTTCGCGCCCATGCCCGATGCGGGTTCGTCGAGCAAAAGCAGCTTCGGCTCGGCGATTATAGCGCGGGCGATCTGCACGAGCTGTCGTTCGGTCCAGACAAGGTCGGCCGACCAGCGATCGACTGAATGGGTGAGTCCCGTTATTTCGATGATATGGCGTGCCTTTTCCTCGATTTCCCTTTCTTTTTTCGCCTTAGTGAAGGGAAGGCGCAGGATCGTATCCTTTAGCACTGTTCCTACCGGGTCCTGGACTCCAGACATGACGTTTTCGAGCACCGTCAGGTTGGGAACGAGCTTTCCCGCCTGGAAGGTCCTGTGGATGCCCTTGTTGGAGATGAGATCGGCCCGCAGGCCGGTGATATCCTCGCCTTGGAAGCTGATCGCGCCTCCGTCAGGCTTGAGGACGCCGGTGATACAGTTGAAGAGGGTCGTCTTCCCCGAACCGTTCGGTCCGATGATTCCGTGGATACTGCCCTGCTTTACTTCCACGTCCACCTTGTTTAGCGCCTGTAGAGCGCCGAAATTCTTACATAAACCAGTGATTTTCAGCATATTCATTTCCTGTATTAGGATTGCCGGCGGGGCGCCGGAGATTCCGGATCCAGATAGCGGCACGCCGTGAGAGCGTAAATCTTGGCGCATTCGAAAAGCTCGTCCACTTCCACGTATTCGTTTTTCTGGTGAGGAATAAGCCTGTTGCCCGGCCCGTTGACCAGGCAGGGGATTCCCTTCCAGGCGCTCAAGAAAGTACCGTCGGTAGCGCCAGGCACTCCGTTCCAGACGGGCCCCTTTCCCGTAAGGTCGCGATACGCCTGCGCCGATATGGCGGCGATAGGTTCGTCCTTCTCGATGCCCACGACGGGCCTGTCCTCGATGAACTCGATCTCGGCCTTGAAATCCGGGTCTGCCTTGGAGAGCCTTTCAATGATGTCGCGCAGTGCCTGCCTTACCTGATCATGGTTTTGGGCTAGGGTGGTGCGGATGTCAACGTAGCCCACAGCCTCCGCGGGCATGACGTTGAGCTGGGGCGGGCTGCCCGGGGGCGGAGCCTGGATCACGGTGAAGGTCACCGAGGGCAGCCCCAAATAGGGATCCTTGCCGCAGCGAGCCTTCTCCGCCACCTCGAATTCCTCGAAGGCGAGGATGATCCGGGCCAGCCTGGTGTTGGGATTGATCCCCGCCAGGGGCATGGCGCCGTGGGCCATCTTGCCGTGCACCTTCACGATCGCCCTGATGGCTCCTTTCATCGAAATGCAGAGGTTGTTCTCCTCGGGCTCCGGCACGAGGCAGGCGTCCACGATATCGGCGTGTCCCTTCTTGATGTAATCCTTGATGCCGATCATCATACCTTCCTCGTCGCAGACGAGGCCTATCCTCAGCTTGCCTGCCCAGGATTCCTTGGTCTTGGCGAAGATCTTGGCCAGCTGCAAGGCGATGGCGTCTCCCGCTTTCATGTCGCAGGATCCGCGGCCGTAGATCTTGCCGTCCACGAGCTGGGCGCCGAAAGGCTCGTAGTCCCAGGCGGTCGGATCGCCCTCGCTCACCACGTCGGTATGACCCTCGATCATGAGGCAGGGGCCGGGTTTTCCGGAATCTATAGTGAGGATTATATTCTCCCGCCCAGGCGCGACCTCTTCCACTACAGGCTCAACGCCCACTTCCCGGCGGATCCACCCTACGATGAAGCGAACCAGGTCCTTTTCGGTCCCGCCCTTCTCGGGCCGTATTACAGAATCGATGCGCACCAGGCTCCGGGTGAGTTCTACGAGCTCGGTCTTATCCACCGCGGAGACGAAACTTTTTTCCCTACTCTTCACTCTTCACGCTCCTTGTTTGTCCGCGTGAAGCTTGTCGAGGGTTCTGACCAGCCGGGTGACGGTTTCGTTGACAGGGACGGAGATGCCTAATTCTTTTGCTTCCCGCACGATCGCGCCGTTCATAAAATCTATCTCCGACTGGCGGTTCCTCTGAAAATCCTGGAGCATAGAGGAAAAGTTCGCTCCGGTCTTGGCGGCTACGTCATAGACTACGGACAGGGGGTCGGGGTAGCTGAGGGTTATGCCTCTCGCCTTGGCCACCGCCATGGCTTCCGCCACCATGTCGGCCATTATGTCCTTTATATCGGTGAAATCCAGAAGCTGGCCATTTTTCAGGTTGAGGAGAGCTGTCATGGCATTGATGCCAACGTTGATCAGAAGCTTGCTCCAGATCATGCCCGCTACGTCCTTGTCCACGTGGATTTCGAACCCGGCGTCCTTAAGGGCTTTGGCCAGGTCGGCCAGCTTGTCCTGCTTGCCGTCGGCCATGGCCATATGGGTGGGACCCTTGCCAGCGTGTCTGATTTTGCCCGGCCCCAGGAAAGTCGCGCCCTGGGACGTGACTCCCGCCGCGGTTCGGCCGCTGCCGAAATGCTTGCGCAGGATAGCTTCGTTGCCCAGGCCGTTCTGCAGCGTCAAGGCAATGGTGCTCGGCTTGGCGTATGCCTTGAAGCTTGCGGCCGCTTCCTCGGTGTTGGTGGACTTTACGAAGATGATCATCACGTCCGAGTCCCGCACGGCTTCGGGATCCGCCGAAGCCGTGGGCTTTACAACCTTCACCGCGCCGGTAGCCGCGTCCTCTATGGACAGGCCGTCCCTATTGATAGCGTCCACGTGATCCTTGTAGACGTCGTAGAGCACGACATCGTGCCCGGAGGAGGTC
This sequence comes from uncultured Treponema sp., assembly GCA_964453055.1. Taxonomy (GTDB): domain Bacteria; phylum Spirochaetota; class Spirochaetia; order Treponematales; family Rectinemataceae; genus UBA2256. The sequence goes on from CAYVOD010000094.1 coordinate 4,028, forward strand.
AGGCCTCCTCCGAACAAGGATCCCATGGCGCCTGACCCTATTATCGAGATCTTCATTTACAGAGCCTTGAGGCACTCGGCCAGGGCCACCACTGCGGCGCTCAGTTCCTCGGAGCTGATCACTAGGGGGGGCTGGAAGCGGAGCACGTTGCCGTAGGTGCCGCCGACGCCGATGAGGAAACCCTTCTGGCGCATGGCGGCACGGATCTTGCCCGCTTCCTCGTTGGCCGGGGTCTTCGCCTTGTCCCTGACCAGCTCAATACCGATCATGAGACCCGAACCTCGCACGTCGCCGATGAGGGGAGCCTTCTTCTGCAGTTCCTTAAGCTCGCTGATGACTTTTTCGCCCTTGGCGAGGGCCTTCTCGGGAATCTTTTCCCGGAGCATGAAGTTGAGGTTGGCCAGGCCCGCCGCGCAGGAGACGGGATTGCCGCCGAAAGTCGAGAGGTGGTCGCCGGGCTTGAAGGAATCGGCGATCTCGGGCCTCGCGATGAAGGCCGAAAGGGGGAATCCGTCCGCTATGCCCTTGGCGAAGGTCATGATATCCGGCTCCACATCGTAATGCTCGACGGCAAAGAGCTTGCCCGAGCGCCCGTAACCGCACTGGACCTCGTCGAGGAAGAGGAGGATGCCGTACTTGTCCAGGACCTTCTTGATTTCCTTATAGTATTCCTTGGGCGGAATGATGATCCCGCCCTCGCCCATCATAGTCTCGGCGATAAAGGCCGCCACATCGCCTGAGGTGTCGAACTGGATCGTCCGCTCGAGCTGCTTGGCGCAGTACATATCGCAGGCGGGATAGCTCATGGCGTAGGGACAGCGGTAGCAGTAGGCGGCGGGATGGAAGGAAATGCCGGATGCGTAGGGGCCGCCGCCCTTCTTGCGATCCTTGTTGCCGGTAATCGAAAGCGTGGCCAGGCTTCTTCCATGGAATGAACCCTGGAGAGCGATGAACTCGGTCCTCTTGGTGAACTGCTTGGCCATGCGCATGGCGCCTTCGTTGGCCTCGGCGCCGCCGTTGCCGAAGAAGGTCTTCTGAAGCCTTCCGGGAGTGACTTCAGCGATCTTTTCCGCCAAGTCCGCCACGGGTATGGAATGATAGACGTAGGCGCAGGAGTGGACGACCTTGTCGATCTGGGCCTTGGCCGCCGCCGCCACTTCGGGGTTGACGTGTCCCGCGTTAGCTACAGCTATGCCGGCATACAGGTCGGTGTAGGTCTTTCCATCCACGTCGATAACCTTGCTTCCCGAAGCTCTTTCCACAACGATAGGCTCCACCGCCTTGACAAAGGCCGTGTTTACATACTTCTTGTACTTCTCCATCGTATCCATACTACATATCTCCTTTCGCTACCGCCTATTCTGATTTCGATACGGCCGTCGCCCGCGGCGGCCTGCATCGATTATTTTCCGTACTTCTTCCAGTGCTCTCCGAAGATCTTGTTCTCGTCTGGCACCACTGGCGTTATCGGCTTGGACACCCAGGTGATATTGAGGAAGTGCTTCCAGTGGATGTTCTCGTTCGTGATGTTCCCTCCCCAGGTCCCGCAGCCAAGGGTAAGCCCGAAGGGCATCCCGTTGTCGTAGTTCCCCGAGTTCCCGTACGGCTGGGTCTGCCGCACCATCACCCGGCTCACCCTCGCCCGGGTCGCCAGTTCCACCATATGTGCATCGTTGGTAGTGTGGATCCCGCAGGAGTGCCCGTAGCCGGAGAACCGCGTGATGTCCCGCACCAGGCAGATCGCCTCTTCGAATTCCTTGTACTTCCACACCGTCAGCACCGGCGACAGCTTCTCACCCGAGAAGGGATCGGCCAGACCTATCTCATGGCTCTCCACGATCAGGAAGCTCACCTCGGGCGCCACCTTGATCCCCGCCAGCGCCGCGATCTTCTGGGCATGTTGTCCCACATGGTCTCTTCCTAAGTGCGCCCCGTCAGGCCACATCAGCTTGCCCAGCTTCGCTTTCTCTTGCGCGTTGCACAGATGCCCGCCCAAGCCCTTCAGCAGGCTCACCATCTGGTCGTAGACCTTCTCCTGGATCACCA
>CAYVOD010000095.1:0-6053 GCA_964453055.1 uncultured Treponema sp.
CGGAAGCTGGAAGAATCGGCGATCAACGCCGCCCAAGCCTTGCCGGAGGAAGGCTTGGGCAATTCCTCCGATCCTTCGGAGCTCATGCGGATCCAGGGAGAAGCCTTGCTGCGAGGAATCGCTCTCCTGCCTAAGGACCTCAGGCTCCCGATGGAGTTATATTATTTAGGGGAACTGTCCGTAGCCGAAACCGCGAAGGTGCTTGGGCTAGGCCAGGAAGCGGTGAAAACCAGGCTGTTCAGGGGAAGGAAGGGGCTGAAAGATTTGACGGAAAGACGGAAACCTGATCTGGACTCGAGAGGTATACCGTAATGATGAACTGTGACGATGCCAAGGCGATCGTTTTCTCGTGGATCAAGGGCGATCTGGACGATTCCGGCCTGAAAGCGCTCAAAGCCCATATGGACAGCTGCCAAGACTGCGCGCTCCGCTACCGCTCGCTGGTGCTTTTGATGGAGAGGGACTTAGGGCTGCGCCCGAAGGGCCGGGAAGAGGACATGGGGACTTTCGTCAATTCGGTGATGGCAGCCCTGCCGGACAGGGCGGCGACCCGGAGACGGCGCTCGAAGTTCCTTCCCTTTCCCATCATCGGTTCGAGCGGCGGCCCCCGGGCCGGAGGCTCGGCTGTCGGCGGCTCGAGGCATCAGGCCGCCCTGCCGATTTTCGGGCTTGCGGCGGCCGCACTCTTCGTGTTCGGTCTGGGCTTGGGAATTTTCTTTACGAAACTGAACAGCGATCGGGTGACGATCAGGTTCGAGATCAGCGCCCCGGCGGCCGATTCGGTGCACTTGGCGGGAAGTTTCAACGACTGGAACGCCAAAACCTACGCGTTGAAGCGAATAGGCTTCTCCGATACCTGGGAAATAAGCTTGCGTTTGCCCAAAGGCAGCTTCTATGTGTATAACTTCGTGCTGGACGGGGAAGAATGGGTCGTGGATCCCAATTCCCCGCTCAAAGTGGACGACGGGTTCGGTGGCGCCAGTAGCCTTTTGCGGCTTTAGTCTGTAAGGGAGCGGTGTATATGGGCAAAGGACGTTTTTTCGGGGCATTTCTCTTGATAGCGTGCTTTCGCTTTGCCGTAATCGGCCCTATGGCTCTCGGCGCTCAAACCGTGGATCGCTGGTTTTCCAAGCCGGCCGCTTCCGAATCATATGGGAGCATAAAAGCCGAAATTATTGCGGCGGCTGAAGAATTGAAGCGGCTTTCCCTTTCCGAGGATATTCTTCTTTCCAGGCTGGAGGAAGCGGCGCTAAAGAACGTTTCGGCTCCCGCGCTCCTGGCAGGCATCAGCGCCGACATGGACTACGTACGGTCCATCGTCGAGGATTTCAGGACGAGGAACCTTCTTCCCGCCAAGGAGAAAGACGCCGCCAAGGCTGTGCAAAGCGCCTTGCTGCTCGTCAGAACGGGTATCGGGGAGACCGAGCTCGAAGCGGCGCTAGATCTGGCTTCCTCCCAGAGCGAGCTGAAAGGCAGGCAATCCGCGATCATTTCTAGGGCGTTTGCCGCCCTTGGCGTGACGGCTTCGGCCAAGGCGGTCTATGGATTATCCGAAAGCTCCCGGTTACTCCTTTCCGAGTATCTCATAGCCAGCGAGCTGACGGAGCGAAAATTCGATTCGGTAATGGCCGAGATCGCGGAAAGGATCAAGAACGGCCAACTTGCCGACCAGGCTGTCTTATCCCTCGGAAAAAACGGCAAGGCCGAAGGCGGATCGAAAGAATCGGCTCCGGGAAGGGAAAAATCGAAGGGGACGGAGCGCCCCGGCAAAGATACTAGCCCCGGAACCGGAGAGGGGTCCGGCGAAGGCGGAGGGTCCGATGAAGGCTCATCCTCCAGCCAGGGCGGCTCGTCCTCCGGCCAGGCAGGTTCAGGGACAAGGCCAGTTTCGGGCAAAAAGGGCCCTTAATCTAGTTCAAGACCCCGCGCGACCAAGAAAATCCTCGACGCATCGCCTAGGCGCTAAAATAACGCGGAAGATCAAAGGGCGAAAAGATGCCTTTGTCGGTGACGACGCCGTCGCAGAGTTTGGGCGGGGTTATGTCGAAGGCGGGATAATAGCCCTTTACTCCTTCCATGGCGGTTCGAACCCCCATGGCCTCGAGGACGTCCGATTGGTTTCGTTCTTCGATAGTAACCGTATCGACGGTCGGATGCCGCGGATTGGGGCTTCCGTTGACGAAGTAGGGGATTCCCCAGTACGAAGCGGCCAGGGCTATCTGAAAGGTGCCTACCTTGTTGACGATATGGCCGTCCATGCATATGACGTCGGCGGCCGAGGTGAAGAGGTCTACACGCTTAGCCTTCATAACGTAGCCGGGCATGTTGTCGGTGACGACGGTAACGTCGAAGCCCATGTCGCGGATGACCGAGGCGGTGAGCCTGGCTCCCTGGAAGAAGGGTCTGGTCTCGGGGCAGATGAACTTCACGTCCTTGCCTTTGGCGCGGCACTCCCTAAGCATGGTGCCGACGATGGTTTCGGCGAAGCACTGGGTCATGACCGTGCCTTTGTCGGGGAATTGGCCGACGAGGTAGGCGGCTTCTGCGGCGCTTTTCGCGTAGCGCCGGTTGATCACTTCGATGTTATGAAGGAAGACAGCCTCGTCCGGGGCTTCGCCCGCCGCCATGGCGGCCTTGGCCACCTTGGCGCATTCCTGGGTGATGTGGGCCATTTTTTCCATGGTGGTGGGTCTGGCGCGGGAGAGCTCGGCCGCGGCGGCGTCGATTTTGTCCCCAAAATCGACGCCGCTCTTCGCCCGAGCCCCTATCTGTCGGGACGCCAAGGCCATCGCCATGGCGGCGGCTATGTAGGGGCCTCCGGACTGGGTCACCATGTCCCGTATGGCCACGATCACCTGGCGATAATCGGCGCACTCCACGTAGCGGACCTGGCCTGGGTATACCCGCCTGTCGAGAATGCGCACCAGTGCGGCGGACCTATCGTACCAGGCTACATTTTCGTATTTGAGCATGAAGGCGAGATCGTGGTCTTTCCTCTCCATTTGCCGCTCCTAGTATCCGAGATTTTTTCGCATCGCCTCCAGGGCGGCGTCGGGGATCGGGACCGCCCCCCCTGCCTGAAGGGCGAGGAGGTAGATCTTGGCCGCGTCTTCTATGTAAGTCGCCCTCAGGGTGGCCTGTTCCAGGGTTTCTCCTATGGCGACGGCGCCGTGATTGGCCATGAGGCAGGCGTTGCGGTTTTTAAGGGTCCTGGCGACGACGGCGCCGAGCTCTTCGGTTCCCGGAAGCTCGAATTCGGCCAAGGGAATGTCTCCCCCGATATAGACGAGGGTTTCGATGAGAACCAGGGGAATCGCCTTGCCCGCCGCGGCCAAGGCGGTGGCGTAGGGCGAGTGTATATGGACGATGCCCCGGCTGCCCGGGACCTCGCGGTAGATGGCGGCGTGCATGCGCCATTCCGACGAAGGCCTGCGCTTTCCTTCAACGACAGCCCCGCCCGCCGTTTCGATGATCACGATATCGTCCAGGGTCATTTTTTCGTAGGGGTAAGAACTGGGCGTTATCGCTATTTTCGTCCCGGCCTCGTCCAGGCAGCTCAAGTTGCCGCTGGTCCCGGCGAAAAGCCCCCGCTTGTACGCCAGGAAGGTATTCTCCAGCAACGATTCCTTCATCTGGGTGAACATCGACATCCGATTAACCTCCCGCTGCGTTCGCCCGTTCCTTTTTCGACTCCTTCCACAGGCGCTCTGCCACCGGAGCCCATCGTGCGGCGGCCTTTCGGGTTTTGGCACAGAGTTCTTCCACGGTTTCCGGTGCCTCCAGTTCGGTGGATTCGGCCTTCGATTCTCGCACCATTTCGATCAGGGCATCCGGATTATCCAACAGAGGACAGGGCATCAACATGTTCTCATTAAAAGGCTGCCGTTGCCTATAGGCCATGAAAAGCGGAGAGCGCAGGGCGTCCAGGAGGCTCGCTTCCTTGATGTTGACGTTGGAGTAATGGATAAAGGCGCAGGGCTCGGCGTCTCCGTTGGCGTTGATGTGAAGGTAGGATTTTCCCCCAGCTATGCAGCCGTCGCAGTGTTCCCCGTCGTTCCAGAAGTCCAGGGCGAATATCGGTTTGGTGTCCCGGATTTCCCTTACCCGCCGGTACATGTACTCCCTTTGAGCGGGCGTCGCCAGGAGATCGACGTCGGCGCCCTTACCCACGGGAATATAGGTGAAATTCCAGACGAATCGGCAGCCCCGGGCTATCATCTCGTCCACGAATTCGTCGGATCCCACGCTTTCGGTATTGTATCGATGGTAGCAGGTCGAATAGCCGAAGAGCAGCCTATGCGCTCGCAGGAGGTCCATGCCTTCCAGCGCCTTTCGGTAGCTGCCCTTGCCCCGGCGCATATCCGTCGAAGCCTCGTTTCCTTCGATCGAGAAGGCCAAGGCTAAATTGCCAACCTTCAACAACTGGCGGCACAGGGCCTCGTCCACCAGGGTTCCGTTGGTAAAGGCGAAAAAATAGGCGTCCTGGTGCGCCTCGCAGAGTCGGATTATGTCGTCCTTTCGCACCAGGGGCTCTCCCCCGGAGAGTATGAAAAAGTAGGTGCCCAAGGCCTTGCCCTGAGCGCAGATCGAATCGAGGGTCTCGTATGGCAGGTTATGCTTTTTACCGTACTGGGCCGCCCAGCAACCGGTGCAGGAGAGGTTGCAGCCCGATGTCGGATCCATCAGGATCGCCCAGGGAATATTGCAGCCGTACTTTTCCCGGGCCGCCCGGGCGCGCGCCGCGCCCTCGAGGTTGGCGTGGATGAAAAAGCATTCCACCAGCTTTTGGACGGCTTTAATGTCCGTTTCGGCGAGGAAGTTTTTGACCAAGAGACGCCAATTGCTACCCTCGTCTGCCAGGACATCCTCCACGATTTTTATTTCCTTGCTATGCATGGCTTCCCGGTCGAGTTTCCTGGCGAGTCCTATCATCTTAGGCAGTCGTTTCATGGGGTCGTGGGCGACGTACCACAAGAGCAGGTCAATCGCCGTCTTGCGCAGCACGGGCATAATTGAATCCTCCTTGTTGGCGTATTTTGTTCTGTTACATAAGGCTAATACGCAGACGACCTCGGGTCAACAATCGGAGCGACCACCATGACGAATGGCAAAAAACACGGTACATTCATTCTATGCGGAACGATATAGCCGAACTGACCTACACGATCGGCAAAGCGCCGCCTGTCTGGCGCAAGGGAATCGAGCGATCGCTGGACCTGGTCTTGGCGGAGCAGCTGGTGTTGCACAAAGTCCCGGGGATTATCGCGGGGCTTTGGGCGGACGGGCTCGGCCATTGGGTGGGGACCGCTGGCAAAGCCGACCTCGCCACCGGGCGAGCGCCCGAACCCGGGGATAAAGTCCGCATCGGAAGCATCACGAAAACCTTTACCGCCACGGCTATTCTGCGTCTGGCCGACCAAGGACTTTTATCCATCGACGACCCGTTGAGCCGCTGGGAGCCCTGGATTCCGGGATCCGAGCGCATCCTGGTGCGGCACCTGCTCAACATGACCTCCGGCTTGGTCAATTACACCGATCTGGAGGAGTTCTGGGCGAGGATCAAGGCCGATCCGACGGAGCGATGGGCGCCCGGGGATTTGGTTGAAATGGCCGTGGCCCAACCTCCGCGCTTCGCGCCGGGAACCCAGGCGGAATACAACAATACCAACTATATTCTCCTGGGGATGATAATCGAGAAGGCCAGCGGCATGGGCGCGGCCGACTTTTTTTCCCAGTCGATGACCAAACCCCTGGGCATGGAAAACACGTATCTGCCCGCAGGTACGAAAATACCCGAACCATTCATGCGTGGTTACACGACGGCCTCCGGAGAAGATCCGGAATCGGCCAACCTGACGGAGCAAAGCTTTTACTCGCCTTCTTCGTCGTGGACGGCGGGCGGGATGATCGGAACGTTGGGCGATCTTGAAAAATGGATGAAAGGTCTCGCCGAGGGAAGCCTTTTAAGCCCGGGCGCGCACGAGCGGCAACTTGATTTTTCCGTGCCAGGCACCGACGATTACGGGCTCGGCGTAGTCCGGGGCGGTTCCCTC
>CAYVOD010000096.1:0-5941 GCA_964453055.1 uncultured Treponema sp.
GCTCCTGTCAACGAATTTGGGCGGAAAGCCCTGTCTTGGGCCTAGACTAACGCCGCCAGGATTGCGAAATCGTAGAGGGCGTGGCCTAAAGCCAAGGCATGGAGATTCTTGCCGCGCAGCCTGAAATAGGAGAAGAGAAGGGCGAGCAGGGTGGAGACGATCATGCCGAAAAAGCCTTGGGAGCCGTGGGAGAGCCCGAAAATCAAGGCTGAAATGAGGAGCGCCGGCAGGGAGGGAAGGCCGGCTTTTTCGAGGAGCCGTGGGATGAAGATCCTGAAAAAAAGTTCCTCCGCGTAGCCGATCGCCAGGCTGGAAAAGGCCATCGAGAGATAGAGCGACGGGCTCGCGGCGGGCATGGGCAGATTGGCGAGAAGGGGATTGGCCGCGCCCAGGATATAGGCGAGCCCCGCGATGCCCAGAGCGAGCAGGCCGGCGGCGGTGGCCACGGTCAGGCCGGCGACGATGTCTTTCTTCGTGGGCAGGGAAAGCGCCGCGCGGATCAGTCCAGTTTTTTTCATTATAAAAAAAACGATGACGATTCTCGCGCAGTTTTTCGCCGCGGCGAATGCGAACCATAGGACGGAGAAAGCGGCGATAGGGGGCTGGGGGAGGAAAAGGTCGGCCCAGACGAGGATATATGAAGCGAAGAGCAACAAGAGGGCTTTTGATTTTTCCGGGGGAGGAAGCTTTTTTGGTTCTAGGCTCAAGCCTTCATCCGATTCGGGCGTATATTCGTCCATCGGGCTAATTCTAGCTTAAAGCGCGGCCAATGTCAGGATCGGCGAATCGGGGCGCGCGCGGAAAGCCGGGCCTGCCGGCTTGAATCGTGCCCGCTCCCTGAGCGCGTTGGATGGGCGATGGAATTTTCTTGGAAGGTATTTTTTAGCGATTGCGCCGGGCGAATAGCGTTTGGGCTGTCTAGGGCGGCGCTTGTGGTTTGGGTCGCCCTTAGCGCGGCTATCGGTTTTTATCCAGTCAGGATTATGGGAGCCGCTAATGGCTTCGGGATTTCCTGGTGGCTCCGGGGAGCGTTTTTCTGCGCCTGCGCTTTGGCGGGAGTATCGCTGAGTTTCTTGGGTCTGCCGAAGAGCTTGCGGGGCAGCGGATTGGGGACGAGAGAGGGAGAGGAACGGCGCGGGAAAAGGCGCGGCCCCCGCTTCTGGCTGGCGGAAGCGGGGGCCGCGCTCGCCCTCGGCCTCGCGCTGGGGGCTTCCGCTGCGCTGGCCGAAACAGCATGCGCCCCTCCGCAGGAACTATCGCGGTTCGCCGCAAGCGGCCTCGCTGGCCGGCTGGTGAGCGATAGTCGGTTGAGCGCTTCGGGCAACACGATACTCCAGCTCAGGCTCGACTCGATCGAAATCTCGGCGCTCGCCTGGCGCGCGAAACTCGAATGGCCAAAAAGCGGAGCGAGGGCGACGATTGTCGCGGAAGGAAAACGGAGCTGCTCGAAAGGCATGGAGCTGAGCGCAAGAGGCTTATCGCCGATCGACCCGGAACAAGCCCTTTTCTATGTGCCCGCCAAAAGCCTCGAGCCCGGCGCCTTTTCGTCGGCGCTTTATTCCGTTCGCAGCATCGCTGTCCGATTTCTTTCGGATCGGCTCGAAAAAGTGACGGGGAAGGCCTTTCCCTTGGCGCAGGCCTTATTGCTCGGCATCAGGGACGACCTTGACCCGGAGATCCCGCAGCTCTTCCGGGCAGCGGGCTGCGCTCATATCCTAGCCCTTTCCGGGCAGCATCTTTCCATACTCTGCTCCTTGGCGGGACTTTTCTTCGTCAAAGTATTAAAACGCCGCGATCTGGCCGCGGCGGCGGTTCCCCTGATAGCCATCCTCTTCACCTGGATCGCCGGCGCGGGCCCCTCCCTCCTGCGGGCCGCGATAATGAGCGTGGCCGCCGCCGCGGCCAGCCGCCTGGACCGGCCCCAGCCAGGCATCGGCATCCTCTCCCTGTCGTTCTGCATAGCCTTGGCCCTGTCGCCGCCCGACGCCAGGAGCCTCTCATTCGTGCTTTCCTACGGGGCGATGCTTGGGCTCTTTTTCTTTTCGGCTCGCTGGGAAAATTTCCTCTGGAGGTTTCCTCCCGTGGTAGCCAAGCCCCTAGCCGCCTCGTTGGCCGCGCTTAGCTGCACCGCCTTCATCAGCGTGCCCAGTTTCGGCTACCTGGCCTTGGGAGGGATCATCGCGTCCGCTTTGGCCGGTCCATTGGTTCTGGCGTTGATGTGGCTCATTTTGGGCGCGGTAATGCTCGGAGGTATACTTCCATTCCTGGATTCGTTATTCGCGAGGCTTCACGAATTTCTCCAGGAAGTGTTACTTCTTATCATGGAATTGGGAAGCCGCATGCCCGTTATCGAACCGGAAAAAGGGTCGGACATCTTCTCCTTCCTGCTCGCGATTGCCCTTCTGAACCTCTTTGTGTATGCTTACCCCTACGTCGAATACGCGCTGAGCGCGGCGTGGCAAGCCAAGAGACGGCAACTCCCGACGCGCAGGGAACTCCATGACGATAAACTATGACTCTCCGACATCGATAAAACAATTCCTCGAGGCCGAAGGGCTGGCGATGTCCAAGCGATTCGGCCAGAATTTCTTGGTAGATCGCAACGCCAGGGAAAAACTCTACGCGGTCCTCGCGCTCTCCTCCGCGTCTCTGTCCTCCGAAGCGGGAGCCGAAGTATCCGTTCCGCCCTCGATCTGGGAGATCGGGCCTGGCATCGGAGCGCTGACCAGCCTCCTCGTCGAGCGGGGCAACCGGGTTTGCGCCTTCGAGATCGACTACGGTTTCTCGCGGATACTCGACAGGCTTTTCGGGGAGAACCCTCGCTTCAGCATCGTGGAAGGCGACTTCCTTAAAACCTGGAAGGCAGAGGCGGCCAAAGCCCTGCCCGACCTCATCTTCGGCAATCTGCCCTATAACGCCGCGTTGGGCATCATCGCCGACCTGCTCGAAAACCTGCCCTCGCCGCCCCGCATGGTATTCACCGTCCAGAAGGAAGCCGCCCGCCGCATCGCCGCCGCGCCCGGCAGCAAGGATTATTCGGCCTTCTCCGTGCTCTGCTCCTCCGTTTGCACTGTGAAAATACTCTACGACATAGGCGCCTCGGCATTCTGGCCACAGCCTAGAGTGACGAGTTCGGTGGTGACGCTCCAGCCGAGGCCCGATCCCATAGCCGCCCGGGACAGGAAAGGTTTCTCAACCTTCGTGCGCAGCGCTTTCTCATCCCGCCGCAAGACTCTGCGGAACAACCTCTGCGCCAGGGACAAGGATTCAGGCCCAAGGCTTGACGACGCGCTCAAACGGCTCGGAATCGATCCGGGGATACGGGCCGAGGCCCTCGATCCGGCGCGGTTGTTCGAAGTCTACGAAGCGATCAACGCATAGCGAACCCCGCTTGTCTCGCAGAGCCCAGCTCATCTATGATTGAACCATGCCAAGGGTGCAAAAAAGTGTCATCGACGAGGATGAAATCGATACGGTACTGGAAAGCGACATTCGATTTACGGGCAGCATCGAAACTCCGAAATCGCTCCTCGTAAAAGGCAGGGTCTCGGGGACCCTCACCTGCGGCGACGAGCTTTTCCTGACCGAAGAATCCCTGGTGGAAGCCGATATAAGGGCTGCGCACCTCACGGTCCGAGGATATTTCAAGGGGAGGGCGGTCGCCTCGGAAAGCATCCAAATCCTTTCGGGCGCCAGGGTCGAGGCCGATCTTGAAGCTCCTGAAATTTACATCGAAGACAGGGAGAACTTTTCCGGCACTATCACGGAAACGGAACCGCCTGAGCATGAATAATCGCACTTTACCCGTCATGACGATCATCGCAGCGCTTTTCTTTTTCGCCCTCTTCCCGGCGACGATTTCCGCCCAAACAGGCGGCTACTATCCGCAAAGCGTCGCTTCCTTCGCGCAGAACTCGGGCGCGAGCGTGCCTGGCCAGGAGCTGCTCAAGCTTCACGCAGCGGGGAAATTCGAAGAGGTCAGGACCAAGGCTATCGCCAGGATCCAGGATGTCAAGGACGACATCGACGCCTACGTCGGCCTGTCCTGGAGCCTCGTGGCGCTCAGGCGCTATCCCGAGGCCGAAACCTGGGCGCGGCGCGGCTACGCGCTAAAGGCCGATCCGCGGCTCGCCCAGGCTATCGGGGAAGCTTCCTATTACCTAGGCAAAAACGAAAACGCCCTACAGATGCTCCAAGAATACATCGCCAGCTATCCCGAGGGCCTCAGGGCCGGGCTATCGTATTATCTCTGCGGCGAGCTCTATATCCGCCTGGCCAAATACATGCATGCCGATATAGCTTTTTCGGCGGCTTTGCGGTACAACCCCTCCAACCCAGTGTGGTGGACGAGGATGGGCTGGGCCAGGGAAAGCGCCAAGCGATATCTTCAAGCTCTGTCAGCATACGAGCAGGCTCTCTCGCTCAATCCCAACCTTGCAGACGCGGTGGAAGGCCGCAGACGCATTCAAGCCCGGATGCAGGGATGAGAATCCTCCGCGTCGCCTTCAAGACCTTGGGCTGCAAGCTCAACCAGCTGGAAACCGAATCCGTCGCCGAGGCTTTCCTGCAAGCCGGGGCCGTCATCGTCCCCGCCGAGGAATCGGCCGACCTGTACGTGGTGAACACCTGCACGGTGACGAGCAAGGCCGAGCAGAAAGCCCGCCGGGTCATGCGCCAAGCCCTGGCGCATGACCCGGCGGCCGTCGTCCTGGCCACTGGCTGCTATGCCCAGATGGACCCCCAAGCCCTGGCCCAGGTCGATCCCCGCGTCATTGTCCTTCTCGGCGAGGAAAAATCCTCGCTCCTTTCCCTTGCCACCTGGCTCCAGGACAACTGGCAGGGTCATGGCCCGCTTTTCGACGCTGTGACCGAGTGGCGCGCCGGCGCTGTCGCCGGCGGCCCCGCCACCCCAGCCGGCGCCGCCCCGGAACCCCACATAGCCCCGGCCCAAGCCGCCGACCCCTTTGCCTACCATCCCTCGCTCTTCGCCTTTCACTCCCGGTCTTCCCTCAAGATCCAGGACGGCTGCGACAACCGCTGTTCCTATTGCAGGGTCTGCTTGGCCCGAGGACCTTCGAGAAGCCTGCCTTCCGCCCAGATCCTGGATCGGGTCAGAAAGCTCGAAGACTCGGGCGTAGCAGAAGTAGTGCTCACCGGCGTGAATCTTTCACAGTACAAAGACGGCTCGACAGGATTCGCTGGGCTGTTGAAATTTCTCGCGGCCAATACCCAGTCCATTCGATTCAGGATTTCCAGCTACGAACCGGACCGGGTGGACCAGGATTTCCTGGAAGCCTTCTCCTTGCCGAGGATCCAGCCTCACGTCCACCTGGCCCTCCAATCGGGCTCCAGCGCCGTCCTGCGGCGCATGGCCCGTCCTTACGACGCCGAAAAAGCCGCCCGGGCCGTCGAAGCCCTGAGAAAAGCGTGCACTGACCCCTTCATCGCAGCCGATATAATCCTAGGCTTTCCCGGCGAAACCGACGGGGAGTTCGAGGAAACGCTTTCCTTCTGCCGCGCCGCCGACTTTGCCTGGATCCACGCCTTTCCGTTCTCGGCAAGACCAGGAACCAGAGCCTACGACATGCGCCCTAAAATCCCCGAGCGCGTCGCGGGCGAACGGGTTAGCCTGCTTTCCGAGCTCGCTGCCTCAGGAAAATCCCGGTACGTCCGACGCTGGATGGGTTCTGAAATCGATTGCGTGCTCGAAAGAAGTAAGGACGATGATGGAACCGGCAGTCTCGAAAGCACGAGCTCCAATTACTTAAAGCTTCTCGTGCAAGGACTTCCACCCGAGGCCCGGCCCGGCGCTTCGGTCCGTGCCCGGATCGCCTCCTCCTCAACCCTGCCCGGAGTCGACGCCCTCGCCGAATATCGTTTCCTTTTCCCCGCAAAACGCCGATAAACTCAACCTGAGACTTGATTTTTGGCCTATTGAGAG
>CAYVOD010000097.1:0-5904 GCA_964453055.1 uncultured Treponema sp.
ACAGGCTTGCTGATAGTATCAAATGATACTATCATTGAAGTAGCATGAAGCCACCCTTTGAGATAACCACACAGATTCTCTTTCTGTATGGACAAATCCTCGAAGCCTTGGGGCAGTGTAAAAGCCTTATGCTGATCAAGCCAGAAGCAAAATTGCGAAGGCAAAACAGAATAAAAACGATTCACGCTTCACTGGCTATCGAGGGAAACACCTTAGACATAGAGCATATAACCGCAATAATCGATACCATGCACGTCATAGGACCTAAAAAGGATATTCTTGAGGTTCAGAATGCAATCAGAGCATACGATCAGTTGGGGAAGCTCAAAGCCTTTTCGATGAGTGATTTTTTATGGGCGCATGGAATAATGATGGAAGGCTTGGTAGAAAACCCCGGGGAATTCAGGCAAAACCAGGTGGGGATTATCAAAGGCCAAGAAGTACGGCATAGAGCGCCTGGCTGCAGCATGGTGCCCGGACTCATGAAGGATTTATTCGAGTACATCAAGAAAGATCCCGACATTGCTATTATTAAGAGCTGCGTCTTTCATTATGAAATGGAATTTATCCACCCATTCGAAGACGGAAACGGAAGGATGGGCAGGTTCTGGCAGACCAGGCTGCTGATGGAAACACATCCGATTTTCGAGTACGTACCCATAGAAGAGACAATCAGGAATAATCAGGAAAAATATTATCAAGCTTTGGAAAATTCCGACAGCGAAGGGAAGTCGACACGCTTCATAGAATTCATGCTCGAAGCGATCAACGAAGGCCTGCGAATGACAATCGAAGCCGCAAAGGTACCCTTAATCGATTATAAAAAGCGAACCGACCACGCGCTGTCGGTACTGAATGGATGGTTCGACAGGAAGGAATATCTCAGGGTCAACAAAGGCATATCCACGGCAACCGCGAGCAGGGATTTGAAGCAGTTGGTGCTGGATCAAGTAGTGGAGAAAAGCGGCAGCGGCAGGATGACACACTACAGAAAAAGAATTTGAACTGCTTCACAACAATCGGGATTTCGATCCAATGGAATAGTATTTTGGATTGAGCGTGAAAAGCTAAACTATCCCGACCAAGCTTTATGTAAATTCTGGGGCTCCTGCTATCGTGTCTTCCTGGGCAAAGGTGTTTCGTGTTACAAGGCAGCCCTTTATAAATGAGGCTTTTGTAAAAGTCAGACGAGTTTTGCAAAAGTTACCTTTAAGGTGCGTACGTTTCGTCCATTTTCATGCTTTTAGCATAAAAATGGACGAAACTACAAAGCCAATTTCAAAAGTTAACAAACTTTTGAAATTGGCTCAGATAGCTGAAAATTGTCACGTAACGACCGATCGCTCTCTCATATTTTCGACGGACGCGATGATCACGGCTTTGAGGACATCGACATCGATATCGCTCAACTTCTTGATATAGAGGCATCCAACGCTGTTATCGAAACTGCCAAGGCGAGCCAACAAATCTTTATGGTTCTCGAAGCCGTCCATGATGTACAGGGTAAGGTTCTGCTTGCGAGGCGAAAAGCCCGTGAGCATCCAATCGCCCTCACGGCCGCCTGAGCCTTTGTAGTGATAGCTGCCGAAACCAACGATGCTGGAGCCCCACATCCTGGCGGGCTCTCTCGTCGCCTCCTCCATCAGGCGGAGAATCGCGTAACAATCCTCGCGTTTCCGCTCATTAGCGACGGTATTGAGAAAATCAGTTACGCTCGCGGAATTGACCTTCGTTTTCAGCTCGGAATTCTTTGCCACGTAATGCCTCCCGATGAAAGCATGCTCGATAGGTGGTTTCCAGGTTTAGCCCTAGAGCAGCCGCCCCCTGCGCTTTCCCGCGGTGAGGAAACGCCACGCGGCTTTGCCGTTCGTCAGCCAGACGATGCGCGCGTCGTTCCTGGTGTTGGCCAACATTTTCGGGATAAAGAAGCGCGCGACTTCTTCAGGCTTGTCGGCTAGAATGTTGAAGAGGTTCCTGAACTTCTCGTCCTGGGCGACCTCCGAAGGTTCGCCGTCGGGGTTTTTCGTGATGAAATCGGTGAGCATCATGCCGGGCGAAAGCCTGCCCGCAACGACGACGTTCTTAATAGGTATCCTTTACCGCTTGGCTGCCTGCTTGACCACGGCTTCGATCTGGTCCTTGAGCTCGCCGGCGGTGAAGAGCTTCATGACGCCGGCCACGCCGAGGCCTGGGTTGCGCAAGCCGGAGGAGGACCAGGTGCGGATGTAGGTATAGGTTTTGCCGCCTAGTTCCACCCGCTTGAAGTACCAGGAGGAGTCGGAGGAGTAGAGTTTGCCGTCGTGGCTTTTGGCCAGCCGGGCTCGCATGCCAAGGGCGCCGTCCGGAAACTTGTCGCCGAAGACTTCGGCGTCGAGGATGTAGCCGATGGAGATGCCCATGAAGTTTATGCCTATGTCCTCGTACACGAGGATGCGGTTGCCGACGGATTCGAGGACCTTTACATTCCTGACCCTGGGGGAGATGGCCTTGAGGTTGGGGTAGTCCAACACCACGGCCAGGGCGGCTTCCATGGGGACGTCGAAGAGTCCGTGGGCTTCGCCTGAGCCGTAGAGGCGGGACTCGCCCGAGGCTTGATCCTTGAACTTGATCACTTCCAGGGCGAAGGTTTCGACCTTGCCCACCAGTGAGGAGAGGTTGCCGGGCACCGCCGGGCTCGCGGCCATGCCATACCGTGTCTCGAAGCCTTCATATCTGGTGACGCTGCCGTCCCGGGTCGCGGCGGTTTCGATCTGGAGGACTTCGGGGGGCAGCGCGGGGCTTTGGGTTCCTGGGGGGCTTTGGGCGAAGGCCAGGCCGGGTAGGAAGGAAAAGCAGGCAAGGGCGAGGGCGATACGAGTGCGACGTCGGGCGCCAGGGGCGCGGAAAGGTCTCGCTGTCTTATTCACCTGAACCGATAGCCTCCATGATTCGCTGAAGATCGTCCTGGGAATAGTACTCGATGCTGATGGAGCCCGAGTCCAGGTTGCCTTTTATCTCGACCTTGGTGCCCAGGCGCTCTATGAAGAGCTCTTCCAGGGCTTTGAGGTTGGGATCCATTTCTTCGGGGGCCGCGACGGCGGCGCCGGTCTTTTTGCCGCCTTTTGGCTTTTTGCCCGCCCTGCGGAGCAGCGAATCCTGGACCGCCTGCTCGGCCTGGCGCACCGAGAGGCTTTCCTTGACGATTCGGGCGAAAAGAGCCTGCCGCTCGGCCTCGTCCGCCAGGGCCAGGAGGCTGCGGGCGTGGCCGGCGCTTATGTCGCCGTCCCTGACCGCATTCTGCATGGCTTCGGGGAGGCGCAGGAGCCTGAGGGCGTTGGCCACGGTGCTGCGGTTCTTGCCCACCGCCTCGGAAACCTGTTCCTGGGTGAAGCCGGTAAGCTCCATGAGTCCCTGGTAAGCCTTCGCTTCTTCCATGGGATTGAGGTCTTCCCTCTGAATGTTCTCGATGAGCGAAAGCTGGAGGCGCTTTTCCGCGGAGACAGCCCGTAGGATTACCGGTAATTCTTCAAGGCCGGCTTTCTGGGCCGCCCTGAAGCGGCGTTCGCCGGCGACGATGATGTAGGAATCGGAGCCGGAGGGCTCGGCGATGATGGGCTGCAGAAGGCCGTGTTTTTGTATGGACTGGGCGAGCTCCTCGATGGAGGCCTCGGGAAAGGTTTTCCTGGGCTGGTCGGGGTTGGGCTGCAGTTTCGCCATGGGAATGATCTTTATGGTTTCGCCTAGCTCCAGGGGGTTTCTGGTACTGTCGAAGTATTGCTGATGCTCGGGGATGAGGGCTCCCAAGCCCTTGCCAAGACCGAATTTAGCCACGATTGATCAACTCCTCGGCGACAGCCTTGTAGCTTCGGGATCCGATGCAGGCCGGATCGTACTGCAGGACGGGAAGCCCGTGGGAGGGAGCCTCCGAAAGCCTGACGTTGCGGGGCACGATGGTCTTGAAGACCCTGTCCCTGAAGTATTCGCTCACCTGGCGGACGACCTGCTGGGAGAGCTTCGTCCTTCCGTCGAACATGGTGAGGAGGATGCCGCTGACCTTGAGGGAGGGATTCATGCTTTTCTGCACAAGGCCGATGGTCTGCAGGATGAGGGAGAGCCCTTCCAGGGCGAAGTATTCGCACTGCAGGGGGATGATCACCTCGTTCGCGGCGTTGAGGCCGTTGAGGGTGAGGATGCCGAGGGAAGGAGGACAGTCCACGAGGATGAAGTCGTAGTCGGCTTCGACCGTCGCGACGGCGCGCTTTAGGTATTCGTTGCGGTCTTCCTTGTCCACCAGCTCGACGGTGGCGCCGGAAAGGTCGATGGAGGAGGGAGCCAGGAAGAGGCCGGGGACCTTGGTGGAAACGATGACGTCCTCGAGCCGGCGAAGGCCGGAAATCACCTGATAGACGCCAGCCCCGCCTGGGGAGCCGCCGACGCCAGAGCTGAGATTGCCCTGGGGATCGAAATCGATGAGCAATACTTTATGGTCCAGAGAAGCGAGGGCCGCGCCGATGTTTATCGCGCTGGTAGTCTTGCCGACCCCTCCCTTCTGGTTTACGAATACTATGATGCGTGCCATCCGCTCCCTTCTGTCCTTGTCGTCATTCTACCATACAAGAGGCGAAGACCGCTAGAAGCGAGCCGCGCCCTTGACCCTCGCTTCAGCGAATCAGTAGACTTAAGATGATTAAGTTCAAGGAGATTTCATGCTGCACGATCGCGTTCTTTCAGCCATACAGGATGTCCGCCCCTCGCTCCAGGCCGACGGCGGGGACATCGAGCTCGTTTCCGTCGGCGACGATGGCATCGTCAACGTCAGGCTCACCGGAGCCTGCGGATCCTGCCCCTACTCGCTCATGACCCTGAAGCAGGGGGTGGAAGCCTATCTCAAAAAGACGGTGCCCGAGGTCAAGGAAGTCAGGCAAGCCTGAATCCGGCTTTGACCGGGGCTCGGCGCGGGCTTGGCGTGGGCTTGCGCGTTGAGCCCCGGGCCGAGCCCCCGTCCGTTTTCATTTTCCGATCGCTTCGATCGCTTTAATATTCACCGGCAAATCGATTTTCCCGCCGAGGCCCGCCTGAGCCGCCTGTCTGGACAGCCAGCCTAGCAGGGCAAGGGCTCTGTTGCCGGCCGATTCGAATATCCTCTCCACGGCGAAATTGACCGACTCTACGTTCGTGACGAAATACAGAAGCAGTCCCTCCCGGCAGGGGATCGCCCAGAGCCGGCTTCGCATTTTGCCTGAACTTACGAAGGGAATCATGAGGTACCGCATCACGCTGAGGTTTTCGCTTTCGAGCGAGAGCGATGCCCCGCCCCGACGCAAGGCGTAGCGGTATACGTTGGCCCCGAAGCTCGTGTCCTTCTGGAAGGCCAGGAACTCGAGGCTGCCGCCAGGCTCCAAGGCCGCTGCCTCGGCCCGGGAAGGGGCGTCCGAGGGTTTTCGCGAGGATTCGTCGTCGATCTTGTAGGCGCTCTCGTAGAGCGTGCGCATCGCGCCCCGGCTGGCGGACCAGTATTCCAGCCCGGCGAGGCTCTCGACCGAGGACAGGATGGCGCCGAGCTCGTCGAGGATGGCTTTGGGGGAGCGCTGGGCGTAGGCCTGGCCGACGGGCAGGAGGGCGAGGGCCTCGATCCTGAGTTCCTTGTCCGGGATTTTGGCCGGGGTGGGGGTGGGGAGATAGGGGTCCGCCAGCCGGGGCGCCAGGCGGGGATTTCCGCCCAGCCCGGAGTCTGCGACGAGGGCGGGGATGCCTGAGCTTGTATCGATGCCGGTCGGGTAGAAATCGGCCGCCGCCGGGAGCGGGATTGCCTGGGCGAAGCCTTGGGAAACGGCGCCTAGAGCAAGGAGGGTCAGCGCGATAATGGCCGGAAAGGAAGCCCGGGGGTAACTCATCGCCGGAAGTGTAGCCGGAACCTGGCGAAAA
>CAYVOD010000098.1:0-3785 GCA_964453055.1 uncultured Treponema sp.
CGGGAACAATCGCCAGGCGTTTTAATCATCTCAAAGCCGACAAGAGTTTAGGGTGCTTAATTTTTCATACAGAGCTCGAGATTTGTTGCATGATACTGAACAATAGCGTACAGTATCGGTAATGAAATTCAAGGATTTGCTCAGGCTTTTCGGCCATCGGACCTGGTTCGACTTCGAAATGATCAGGCTAGCCTCCGGCGAGGCCGCCGAATGCGTCCATACCGAGGTCTACCGCTGGCGCAGGACCGGCAAGCTGATCGAGCTGCGCAGGGGCCTATTCGTCCTGGCCGAGCCTTGGAGGAGGCAGGCGGTGGAAGGGGCCGAACTCGCCGAGCCTATCTATCCTCCTTCCTACCTGAGCGGACGATGGGCCCTGGGCTATTGGGGGCTGCTGTCTTCCTCGCCGAAGCTCGAGTACAGCTCGGCGAGCGCCCGGCCGGCTCGGGTCTTCACGAACGCCTTCGGCAGCTATTCCTACTTCACCCTGCCCCGGGACCTGCTTTTCGGCACGACATACTTGCCGGAAGGGGCTGGCCTTGCCCGGGCAAAGGCCCAGGACCCGGCTTCGGCGGCGCCTGGCGCCCAGCGAGACGAGCCGGCCGGGCCGCCCGCGAAGGGAAGCCTGGAGCTTTCGGCGTACAGCGCCTGTCTGCCCAGGATCGCCCTGCCCGAAAAAGCCTTGCTCGATCTTTGCTTCATCGAGGGAGGAGAATGGGACGCGGCGAGGTTCGCCGAACTCGGGCTTTCGATTGGCCGCGAAAATTCCGGGCCGCCGCCACCCTGTCCGGGAGACGCAATCGCGACGGCCGGGCCGGGCATAGATCCGGAAAGGTTCAGGACGATGGCCGAGCGCTCGGGGAGGCCGAGGCTCATCAAGGCGGCAAAAGCCCTGGAGGCCATATGATCCGCGAATCAATCCTGGAATTGGCGGAGACGGCACCCCCCGAACTTAGGCCGATCGTCATAAGCGCTTGTCTGGAATCGGCCTTGCTCAGGACCTTTCACGAGGCTTCGGCCTTTTCCTGTCTTTGCCTGACCGGCGCAAGCGCCCTCAGGTACGGCTCCGGCCGGGACGGACTTTACCCGGTCGGAGCATCCGGATGGGGAGAACTCCGTTTCAGGCTCTTCGATAAAAAAGGCTATTACCCTGAGCGCTGGCTATTCAAAGCCCAGCGTCACATCAGGTTTATGGGCATCGACAGCCGGATAGGCTTTACCAGGAAGGCGAGCTCCCACGCGGGATGGATCAGGGCGCCGGGCCTGGCAGATCCCCTATGGCCGGGAAATCCCGCCGGCCCGGCTCTTCCGGCCCACCTCGCCAATCCAGAAAGCCAGGCGGATTCGAGGGTGGCCACAGATCCGAAGTTGGTCGCTGCCCCGCCGGGGGTCAAGATTTTCATCGATATAGTTTCCGGGCCGGCGGCGGGGCCGGCTCCGGGGAGGATCATTCTGTTCGAGGGCTGGGGAGAGTGCTTCAGCCTGCGCCTGGAAGGCTGAAAGCCGGCCCGGCCTGGCACGTAGCGTCGCCGGGCGCGCCCGGACGTTGCGCCCGGACGGTGACGTGGCTTTTGCTCAGGCGTGCTTATGAAGGCGATGGGCGGCTACGACGCCGATACCCCTCCGGGTCAATTTTTCCGCCGTGACATTGCAGGCTTCCACCTTGTCCAGGAAGTTTTGCTGCAGGTTGTCCCAGTCGCCCGAGGCGACGACCTCGGACTTGTCCCTGAAATAATCCAGGATGTCCGAGCTGTGCTCGCGACGGGCTTCCAGCTCCGGATCGGCGCCTTCGTGCTTGGCCGAGATATTCGGCACCTTGGCGGCCACCTCCAGCAGCTCATCCCTCCTGTTATACGGCTGGATGACGATGCTTCGGTAGGTCTCGGTGATGTGATGCTCGAAACGGATGCAGTCTTCGAATCCCAGGGCTTTCCGTACCAGGGAGCTGGTCTCGATGGTGGCGTTGTTCACCGAATTGGACCAGTTGAAGCCCACCAGGGGCGTGCTGCCGTCGGCGCGGCTGAAAAGCTTGGCCGCCGTCATTATCCAGAGCGCGTGGTAGGGATTGTCGGAGCCGAAAAAGACGGAAATCTTGAAATGGATGTCCACGCCGAGCTTATAGAGCAAGAATCCTAAAAAGATCGTGCCTGCGTTGAAATTGAGCACGTCCTGGACTCCGTAGTTCGTGTAGTAGTAGAGGAACTCCTTGACCCAGGCAAGCGCGTGCTCGTTGGGCTGCCCTATGCCGCCGAAATAGCCGGTGATGGTGGCGGGGCCGCCCAGGTGAGGATTGGAACCGTCGGTTCCCTTGGTATCCAGGGTCTCCACGAAGGAAGCGCCCATGATATCCACGGCGGCCAGTATAGCCGGCAGGTCGCCGTCAGCCTCGGATTCCTTCATCTTGCGCACCGCTATGAAACGCCCGGGAACCAGGTTCCGTTCCCTGATCGCCCGTTCGCACATGACCCTGATCCAGGGAAAGTACTGCAGCGCCGACACCTCCAGGGTTACCGCCGTGGAGTTCCCCGCCGGAGCGGCGGCCGCGCCCGGCAGCTTCCTTCTATATTCCTCCATGCCCACGAAAGCGCCCTTTTCCCGCGCGCTCATCAGCCACTCAAGATCGGCCAGGTAATCCTTATTCTTAGCTTCGACCTTTTTCAGCAATGCCTCTGGTCTCCTGGCCGCGGCCGCCTTCGCGTTTATCTCCTCGGGAGTTCCGTAAGCCGAAACGATGGAGAGGAATTCCTTTATCACCGGCGCTTCCGGATCGACCAAGAGCCCGTTCAGCGCGTCCAGGCGACCGGTCGGTATGCGCAGCCTGTTGTGCAGTTCTTTCATTTTCAACCTCCGCTCCGTGATTATACGTGATTTCTGAGCATGAGCTCCGCCGGATGGGGAGCAAAGTAAATCTGTCCTTCCAAATAGGCTTCGCCGTACTTGCGCACATAATGCCGGATAATCGTGATCGGGACAATCAGAGGGACGAAACCCTTCCTGTACCGGTCGATGATCTCCAGGAGCTCCGCCTTTTCGTCGGCGCTCAGGTCTTTTTTAAAATAGCCCATGCTGTGGTCCAGGACGTTGCAGTTTTTCTTAACCGTCGCCAGCATCGAAAGGGCCTTCATAAAGAGTTCCTCGTACCTTTCGGCCAATTCAGCCGTATCCCTCCCCTTCGCGTGGGCCACGAGGGCGCCAAGCTCCCGGTATAGGGGCACCGAGTGAGCCATGAGCTGCAATTTATGAATGGTATGGAACTCCACCAGCGCCCCCAAGCCACCGGCCTTGCCGCCAGCATAATCCGAGAGAAAAGCCTTAAGCCGATTGTAGGCGAATACCCGTTCTATGAAATTCTCCCTGAGCTCGGGATCGTTCAGCCTCCCCTCCTCCTCCACCGGCAGAAGAGGAAAGCGATCGACGACAGCCGCGGCGAAAAGACCTCTGCCGCTCTTCCCGGGAATCCCGTTCTCGCCGTACACCTTTACCCTGTGGAGGCCCGAGCTGGGAGAATCCTTCTTGAAGATGAAGCCGCGAAGCTCGTCCCGGGCCAGGGCTTCCACCCTGACCTCGGCGTAGTCGAGCATCCTGCGGGTATGATCGATTCCGGTCTTGTTCGTCACCAGCCGAGGAGCGGCGGGATCGCCCACCAGCCTCATGGCTTCCCGCGGAACGGAAAGCCCGCACTCGACCTCGGGACAGACGGGCACAAAATCGAAAAAGGCTCCCAACGTATCGGTAATGTAACGATCGTGCTTATGGCCGCCGTCGTAGCGAACTTCCCGGCCCAGAAG
>CAYVOD010000098.1:3885-5847 GCA_964453055.1 uncultured Treponema sp.
TAATGTAACGATCGTGCTTATGGCCGCCGTCGTAGCGAACTTCCCGGCCCAGAAGACAGGCGCTCACTCCAAGCCTAATTTTTTCCATGGTTACACCATACTAGTGTCCCGGCACCGGGTAAACAAGCGCGGAGCATGACCTTGCCCGCCATCTCAGTCTTTTATATATTAGAAAAAAGCTATATTATAGCGCTTTCCTAGTCGACGCTCTTTAAGCTCGATTAATTACTTCGCCCTTTAAACGGGACAAGGATGAGACCATGAAAAGCCCGGCCCGAAGCCTGATGCTTCTCCTTCTCGGAATGACAGTCCTGGTCTTCTCAGCCCAGGCTCAAGCTTCCCCCATTACGCCGAAGACGCTCAAGGCGATGCTGGACAATAAGTCC
The DNA here is from genome assembly GCA_964453055.1 of uncultured Treponema sp. Classification (GTDB taxonomy): domain Bacteria; phylum Spirochaetota; class Spirochaetia; order Treponematales; family Rectinemataceae; genus UBA2256. The sequence goes on from CAYVOD010000098.1 coordinate 4,272, forward strand.
GACCTGGTCCTGCTGGACGTGCGGACTTTGGAGGAGTATAAGGAAGCCCATATCGGCGGGGCTCTCCTTCTTCCCTACGATCAGATAACCGCGAGCAGCGCCGCGAAGACCCTCGGGCTGGATAAAAACAAGACCGTGATAGTGTATTGCCGCTCGGGCAGGCGCAGCGAAATCGCCGCCAAGACCCTGGCTTCCCTGGGATACAAGAAGATTTACGACCTAGGCGCCATCTCGGCTTGGCCTTACGGATTCGCGAAAGGCCCGCCCCCGGCGTCCGACAACTAAGCGTCCGACCGGTCCGGGCAAGGCAAGGAGCGAACCTACAGCTTGAATATCTCCCTGATCTTCTCCTCCAAATTTCCCGCCGCCTTTTCGATTCCCTCCCCCACGCTGTTGATAGCCTTGACGATAGGATCGTCGCTTTTCTTGAACTCCTCCCTGTAATACTGGTACCCCTGTTTCATCTCCTCCTCGGGCCTGTCCCCATCCATGCCTCTTCGAAGATACTCGCCGTTCAGTATCGATTCGTAAGCCCCTGAAGAAGCCCAGGTTTTCAGCTCGCCCAGCCTTACCACGGGATAGGGATGGGAGAGCTTCATCTGCCCGAAAATCTTGTGCACCGAATCCAGGACAGTCTTTTGGGATTCGTACTCCTGGGCTTGGGCGAAAAAGTCGTTCAGGTTGACCTGGGAGAGGTCTTCGGCTCCCGCCATTTTCATTAGGATATTATATGAAGGCGTTTCGTCCTGCACCGCCAGCAGTTCGGCCCTGTCGCAGGAAAGCTCGCTTTTCCGATTCCACTCCATGAGAGCCGCCCAGACAGCGCTCTTTAAAAGCTCTCCCATGGGAATGAAGCTCAGGGAAATGTTGGAAAGATACCAGATGAGCGTTTTATAAAGACTATGGCCGCTCATTATGTGCCCCATCTCGTGGGCGAGGATGGCTTTAATCTCAGCTTCGTCGAAATGTCGCAGCAGGGACGAATTGATAGTGATAAAAGGTTTTTCGACGCCCAGGGCTCCTGCGTTGAACATCGGATTCTGGCAGACGTAGAGCTCCGGCCTGTATTCCCAGTCGAAGGTTTCAACTATATCGTCCATCAGGGTATTCAGCCGAGGAAACTGATTCCGGCTCACCTTGACGTTGGAGGCCAGCACCTCCAGCCGCAAGCCCCTCTCGGTGGCCGCCGATATGAGCTTCTTGGCTAGCTCGTCCAGCCCCTTTAGCTGCTTCACCATGCTGAGAGCGGCCGTGTCGGCCGGATGCTCCCAGGATTTGGGATCGATGGCGTATAGTTTCCTGATTTTCGCGTTCAGCATGGGCATGGCCCTCCCGCAACAATGATAAGCCCAGACCTCGCCTTGTCAACAATCTTCGACGCGGTTACTTTTTCTTGACATGAGGGGCCACGCGCACGACAATCGATAAGGAAGCTTATTCCGTGCCGAAAGGGGAAAAAGTGAAAGAAATCCAAAAATTCGATATGTTGCGGAAACCGATGCGCCAGCGTTTTTTTTGGACCTGCCTGGCCTGGCTTTTGAGTTATCCAGAAACGAAAAAGCGGAACCTCAAGATC
>CAYVOD010000099.1:0-5663 GCA_964453055.1 uncultured Treponema sp.
AACCATCGCTTTGCGCGACGTAAGCCAGCATCGCCAAGCGATCAAGTCGCTCGGCGCCGACTTTCGATTGATGGCCTTATTTCAGCCAGCCCTTTTCCACGAAGTATTTCTTGGCGCCGGGATGGTAGGGAACGAGCATCTGATCCTCGGGGAGGACGAGAGCCGGACCGAACTGCTTCATGAGCGAGGTTACGCCATTGAGCGTGGCCTGGTTCTCATAGAGAGCCTTGGTCATGTTGTAGGCGAGTTTCTCATCCATTTCGGCGCGGACGATGATGATGTCGGGGGGCGTGCCGATGGTGGGAACAGGATAGTTCTGGTTGGGATAGGTGTTGGCGGGGATCACGCGGCGGCCGTAGAAGGGATTGACTTTCCTGGCGTTGGCGAGGGCTTCGTCCGTGATGGGGATCATATTTGTCTTGTTGCCGAACATGAGTTCCGTCATACCCGAGGCGCCGAGGGCGAGACCGAGAATGGCGGCGTCCACCTGGCCGTCGTCGAGCATCTCGATGCCCTGGGTATATTCGACGAAGGAGACCTTCATGTCCTTGTAGGTGAGGCCATAGGCAGCGAGAGTTTCCTTGGCGTCGACTTCACCGCCCGAACCGATAGGACCGACGGCGATGCGCTTGCCTTTGAAATCGGCGACGGAGGTGATGCCCGAGTTCTTGAGGGCGACAACCTGGAATACATCGGAGAAGAGTCCACCCGTCAGAGCCCTGAGCCAGGGCATCTTCTCTTTGTAGGTGCCTTCGCCTCTCGAGGCCCTGTAGGCTTCGAGCGACCGGCACATGGCTACATCGGCGTCGTTGGTGCGCAGGAGGTCAATGTTGTGGGGGCTGCCGTTGGTGGCAATGGCCACTGCCTTGATGCCTTCGATGCTCTGGTTCCAGATCTGGCACATGGCGATGCCCGTGGGATAGTTGCTGCCGCTTACGCCGGCTGTACCCATGGTCAAGTGCTTGATCGGGGCTGCGAAGGCTCCAGTTCCGGCGAGCGCGAAGAGCACCAGAACCGCGGCTAGAATCCTGACAGAATGCTTCATTCTTCTTCCTCCTTGGAAAGTCTGCTTAGTAACCTCTATCAATAGCCCGGAACCTAGGGTTCCGGCATCAACCCAGTCGAGCGCCCGAGACCACCTTGGCGGTCCCAGGCGCCTAGGCGGCCGCGGGCGCCGCCGGCGTTCCGTTCTTCTTCTTGATGAAAAGTATGACCAGAATCGACAAGCCCGCAATGCCCAATCCGATCATCGAAGTCACGAACCTCGGATCGATGAGGAGGAGGGCGGCGACAAAGAGGGGAAGACGGAGCCAGAAAGGATACTTGATGATGAGATAGCCTTCCACGGAAGCCGCGAGGAAATAGGTTCCAGCCAGTCCTGAGATTACCGCTATGACGATGCTCAGCCAGGGTGCCGTGAGCATGCCACCGTCGGCGCCCATGAGCACCATGGCGGGAGAGTAGATGAAGAAGAAGGGCACAATGAATCCCGCCAGGGCGAGCCTGAAGGCCATCCATCCCACCTTGTCTGCGTTGGCGTTGGCGATGCCGGCCGCGACGTAGGCGGCGAGGGCTATAGGCGGCGTCACCGTGGAGAGGCAGGAGTAGTAAAAGACGAAGAAGTGGGCGAGGAAGGGCGAGAGGCCCACCTTGATGAGGATGGGAGCGCAGATCGAGGCCGTGATGACGTAGCAGGCGCTCGTCGGCAGGCCCAAGCCCAGGATGATGGCGACGATCATAGTCAGAACGAGGACGATCATGAGATTGCCGCGAGAGATAGCCACGATGCTGTCTGCAAGGACGATGCCCAGGCCTGTGCTGGCGAAGGCGGCAATCATGAAGCCCGCGGCGGCCATGGAGATGCCGATGGCGACGCTGGTGCGCGCCGAGGTGATGGCCACGTTCTTGGCCTCGGGTAGAAGTATCCTCGTCTCCTTGCGGAACCAGGAGAGGAGCACCGTGAGGCAGACCGCGTAGAAGGCGGAGTAGAGGGGCGTCCTGCCCTGGCCCATGAGATAGATGAGGACGACCATCGGCAAGATCATCTGGCCGTAGCGGAGGACGGTCTTCTTGACGTCAGGCATCTCGGACTTGTCGAGGCCCCGCAGTTTCAGGGATTTCGCGCGGAGGTCGACCTGGAAATAGACGCTCGTGAAGTAGAGCACCGCCGGGATGATGCCTGCCACCGCGATGGTCAGGTAGGAAATACCCAGGTACTCGGCCATGATGAATGCCGCTGAGCCCATGATAGGAGGCATGATCTGCCCGCCGGTGGAGGCGGCCGCTTCCACGGCCCCCGCAAAGGTAGGCTGATAGCCGATCTTCTTCATGAGGGGGATGGTAAAAGCGCCGGTGGTGGCCACGTTGGAGGCCGCCGAGCCCGAGATGGTCCCCGCCAGGGCGGAGGCTATGACGGCTACCTTGGCCGGGCCGCCTGAAAAGCGGCCGCCGAGGCCAAGCGCCAGGTCGTTGAAGAGCTTGCCCAGCCCGCTCTTGTCCAGGATCGAGGCCAAGATGACGAAAATAATGAGGTAGGTGGAGGAGACGCCTAGAGGCATGCCGAAGATGCCCTCTCCGCCCGAGTAAATCGCCTGGATAATGCGCTGCACCGATAGTCCGCGGTGGGAGAAAACACCGGGGATGTAGGGGCCGGCCCACATGTAGACGAGGCAGATGATGGAAATCCAGAGCATCTGGCCGCCCACCGTCCTGCGCGTCGCCTCGAGCACGAGGAGCATGATGATCGAGCCGATCACATAGTCGGCCGTCACGAGGACGCCACCCCTCATCAGGTAGGCGTCGCGATTGATCACCGTCAGCACCGTGACGACGAAGGAGACGGCGAATAAGGCGAGGTCGAGCTTGCTCGGCTTGCCGCGAGGGGATTTTCTATTGGCAGGGAAATACAGCCAGGTAAGACTGAGGAGGAAGCCCAGGTGTACGCTGCGATGCTTGTACACTTCTGGAATGCCTATGCCTGCCGTGACCATATGATAGCCGACGAAGAGGACGGACACGACCACGATAACCTTCATCCAGAAGGGATCGATCTTCTTCCGATAGTTGAACTCGGCCTCGACGTTTTCCAGCATTTCATCTGCGTCGTTCGTGTTCATGGGTTTTTTCTTCCCATATTTGTTAAACAAGGATTTTACACTCACAGACTCCCCTCTTGCGACATTATGTCGCTTATATCCTATATCCTATATCTAACTTTACACTACATTCTAAAATTCTGCAAGTGAAATGTTCAAGCCACCCTACTTCCCCATGGACTTGAGAGCGGAGAGCGCCCTCCTTTCCCCATTCTGAAGATGAAGCTTGACCAGTGTCTCAAGTCGCGCGGCGTCCCTGGACGAGGCTGCGTCCAATATCGCGAGGTGTTCGCTGATAACCTCGTTGACGACTTGTTCATGCATGGTGCTGGCATTTTCCGGGTAATACCTGATACGAATGGACATCTGATGAACCCTTCGCAACACGTCCTTGAGTTCGGAATTCATCAGGTGGGTATATAGCAGTTCATGCAATTTCGTATCGGAGGCCATATACGCATCGTTACTGAAAGGCAGGGAATTCATTGTCGAGATAATACCTTTCAACGCGTCGATTTCCGCCTGGGGAATCAAGTGAGCGCTTTTCGCAGCGGCGTAAGGCTCCAGAAGTTTTCTCATTTCCCAGACGTTTCGAATGTCTTCTTCCTTGATCGACGTCACTTGAGCGCCTTTATTCGGTATCAAGACGACGAGCCCTTCTCCCTCGAGACGCACGAGCGCCTCCCTGACCGGTGTGGCGCTGACGCCGAATTCTTCCGCGAGCCTATCGATCTGGAGTATGGAACCTGGTGCGTAGTTATTCTTTAGAATAAGTTCTCGCAGAGCCTCGAAGAGCTGATCGCGCATCGAGATAGTCACAATTTTCGCTTTCATCGTCTCCATACCTTCCGAAACAACCTATACAAACATCGGTAAAAACAAGATTCGCAGAAATACTACGAAAGCATCGATCCTATAGGGAATATGCTTTCCCAGGAGTATAGCACGAAGGGAAAACGCTGGCAAAGCTAAAAAAAACCGAAGTACATTTCGAATCCGATATGCTTTTATCCCTTGACAGCGCGGGTTTACCTGTCGTCTTATGCACAGAGACCCATTTTCATATTGCCATTCTTAAAAAACAATGTTATAAATAAAGAATATAGGATATAGGATGTATTCTGTAATGGAGTATTAAATGACAACGATAGCGGAGCAGTTGATTCATAGGTTTAAAGAACAAGGCATACGATATATCTTCGGCGTACCGAGCGGTTCATGGCTCTACTATATGGAAGCTATTCGCAAAGAAGGGCTCGATTTTATCCTTGTCTCGAACGAGGCGAGCGCTGGATTCATGGCCGATGTATGCGCTCGGTTGACCGGGACACCTGCGGTCTGCTATGGAACAGTCGGCCCGGGCGCGGCTAATCTCTCCACCGGCGTGGTAAATGCATACCTGGATCGTTCTCCCATGATCGCCCTGTCCAGCGAGCCGCCCGAGAAAATGATAGGCAGAACCGTACAGATGGCGATCGATCATCAAGCATTCTACGCCCCGATCACCAAAGCGACAACCCGACTTACTATCGAGCGAGTCGACCAGATCCTCGACAAGGCCTTGAGGATAGCGCTTTCCGAAATACCCGGCCCCGTCCACATCGGTATACCCGAGGATTTAGGCGAGAAAATGGCTCCCGAAAGCGCCGAACTTCCGCTTTTCGCGATAGCCAAGGGCGTGCAGCCCCCGGTTCCCGATTCGGATACTTTAGATGGGATGATTAAGGTGTTTTCCAAGGCGAAAAAACCCGTGCTAGCCTTAGGGCTCAGCGCGGTGCGAGCCAAACTGGGAAAAGAAATCGCCGCGCTCGCAGAAAAACATGGTATTCCCGTCGTTCTCACTCCGATGGCCAAAGGGCTGGTTAGAGAAGATCATCCCTGGTATGCCGGCGTCCTATTCCATGCGTTGAGCGATCGGGTGGCGGAGACGTATCGACAGGCCGACCTGGTCGTCGGGCTTGGATACGATCCGGTTGAGTTCAACTATGAAGACTGGATGCCCGAGGTGCCTCTCTTGAGCCTCGATGTGGTGCCCGCCGATATAGACCGCTCCGTGTATCGCGAGGTCTACGACGTCGTAGGCGATTTAAAAACCGCCGTAGCCAGGCTGTCAGCGGTCCCTGCCATTTCTTCGACCTGGGACCGCGAAGCCCTTGAAGCCCGCAAACTCGCCATGTTCCAGGAACTAGCCCCGCCACCGGGTTCATTCGGACCACGCGCGGCTCTTTCCATACTTCGAAACTTCTTGCCCCAGGATGGCATCATGGCCTGCGATGTTGGCGCTCACACTCATCTTATTGGCCAGCTCTGGCCGACGCCCGAACCAGGCACGCAGCTCATGACTAATGGCTGTTCTTCTATGGGTTTCGGCGTGCCTGCGGCGATTGCGGCAAAGATCTGCAAGCCGGACAAGAAGGTCGTCTGCGTCACGGGCGATGGCGGCTTTCTCATGATGGCAGGGGAGATGGCCGTCGCGCGTCGTCGCAAGCTGCAGATCGTCTTCGTGGTGCTGGCCGATCAGAACCTCGAGCTCATCCGACTTAAGCAGGCGCGCAAAGGTTTCCCAAG
>CAYVOD010000100.1:0-5429 GCA_964453055.1 uncultured Treponema sp.
CCCTCAAGGGCCCTTCTGGGCATAAAATTTGTTAATACTAACCGAAGCCCAGGCCCTCGGAAAAGGGGAATGCTCAAAATTTGCATCTTTATGCGTTTTTTTTGGCATCATCTCGCTGAATAAACCAAATCGTCAGGCAAACAGCCGCAATTTTATTCTCCCAACTCACTCATATTCATTCTTTATTATATTCCCAAATTTAAACTTCATACCTATAATGAAATGGAGACTGACCAGAAGGAGTTACTCGTGCAAAACACAAGGCTCCGCCGTTTCATTCTATCGTTCGTTCTTTTTTCGCTTCTCCTGTCATGTCAAACCACCTTGAACCGACCCTCTTGGGCATTAAAGAAGGGAGAGCAGCCCATACCTGCGGGAAGCACATCCGAGGCTCAAAGCTCAACGAACCTTCAGGAACAGGCGGTTGAACCGCAGCCGGTCCCGCCGGAGCCCGAGAGCGTGTCAACACAGCCGGAGAACCAGGAGCCCAAGGCGCTGCAACCGACGCCCGACCAAGCGACCTCGGGGCAATCGGTCCCCGAAGCCCAGAAATCAGAGCAGCCGACTCAATCGTTCACGGATCAGGAGTCCCCCGATCAAAAGTTACCCGCCGAGGAACCGCAGGCTGTGGAATTACCGGCCCAGGAACCAAAGGCCTCGGAGCTGCCGGCCGAGGAGGTGCCACCTCCGGAATTACCAACCGAGGAGTTGCCATCCCAGGAATTGACGGTCCAGGAGTTGCCGGATACCGAGGAGCAAAATCTTGAAGCCGCAGAGGAAGAGCAGCTCGTACCCGCCGACCAGATGCCTGATCAAGAAAATTTGGCGGAAGAAGCGCTTGAATCCCAGCCGCTCGAGCAAGAGAATCCTTTGCCGCAATTGCCCGAGCAACAGATTCCACCGCAGCTTACCCAGGAACAGGCGTCGATAGACCAGCAATCATTTGAGCAGGCTTCGGCAGAACAGCAAACGCCGCAGCAACCGGCTCCTGCACCAGAAGAATCCGCGGCATTTGCTGCCGATCAGCCCCAGCCTTCACCGGAGGCGGCAGTCCCGCCGATCGCCCAAGAAGCCGAAGCGGAAGAAACTTCGATCCAGCAGACGGAGGCGATCGAGGCGGAATCCCATGCGACGGAGGTTTCGCCCTCGGAACTACCCGCAAAGGCCATAGATGATGCCGCACCGGCATATACCTCGGTTGCAGAGCCTTCCCCCTCTCAAACAGAGACCGCGTCCACTCAGGAACCGGCGGAAACGACCGTGACTGAAACCGCGACGACTGCAGCGCCTGAAATAGCTTCGGTTGCGTCTGAAGATAAAATCCCCGCTGAAGATACGATGCCTCAACCTGCCGATCTTAAGATGGAAGTGGTGGTAGCGCCAGCCGGAGAGGCTGAAGAGGAACCTGTATCGTACGAGGAACGAGAAAGCGCGTCGACGCAGCCGAAATCCCTCGACCAATCTTCGCTCACGATGGAAAATGCCGATACCCCGATGACGCCAACAGAGCAGCCAGCAGCCGCGCAGCAGCAGGAGATCCTGGCATTAGAAGAAACGCCCGAAACCTTTTTAACCGCCGAATCGGAAACAGCAAGAAATGAAGCCGATACTGCCATGGAGCGGGCAATAAGCCGCGTTTCCTGGGCGGAAAATAACGACATCGACGAATCTAATCCGAATGAATTCGCCAACGCCATGGACGCCATGGAAGCGGCCCGGATCGCCTATGCCAACGAACGTTATTCAGCCGTCGTAATCCTGGCGAACGAAGTATCGACGACCTTATCCGAAGATTTAATAACGAAAACGACAGCCGAGCCGCCGCGAGCCCAGGATGTCGAAAAACCGAAAGAGACCGTGCTCGAACCAGAGCCAGCGCATGAACCAGAGCCAGCTCCTGAGCCTGAACCTATCCGGACCGTGACACCTCAGCCAATGAACGCTACCTCGGATCAGGAACAGACTGCCATCGCGCAGATGGCCGCGGCTGCGGAGACTCCAGTAGCGGAGACCCCGGCTGCGGAACCTCCCTTAGCGGAGAACCCGGCTATGGAAACCCCCATAGCGGAAACCCCGGCTGCCCAGACCGCAGCGGCCGCAGAGAGTTCAGCCCCTCCGAAGGTAAGCGAGGTCGCTGAAACCGCCGAAGCCTCCACTGACAGCATAAGCGTATCGATTCTATTGAAAGCGGCTGAATCCAGTCATGAAAAAGCTCTCGCGCGCAACGCGGAACATAATTATCCTGAACTTTTTGCCCAGGGCTGGCGGATGCTGGAGGAAGCAAAAGCGGCCAACGCGTCTGGCAACTATCAGAAAGCGGCGCAGAAAGCGGGAGCGGCCTACGAAACTCTCTCCGCTATACCCGAATTCGCGATTCTGCCAGCCTACTACGTGGTACGCAAATTGCCTTCTCCCGGGGATTACCTCTGGAAAATCGCGGGTTATCCCTTCATCTACAATGATCCCGAAGCTTGGCCGCTGCTCTATGACGCCAACAAAGCTACGTTCAGATTCCCCTCGAAGCCGACGCACCTTTACCCCGGACAGGTATTGGAAATACCGAGCTTACGAGGGGAGAAGCGTCAAGGCGCCTGGGACCCCGAGAAGACTTACAAGCCTCTGGCCGAATAATACGGATCGGCTTAAGGAGTCAGCAGATGAAACGAATTGCGATAGTTTTTATCCTAGTTTTCATAGTCGTTTTTTCAACTGCCGCCCAGGAGACCGATACCCCTATCTGGAGAGGCACCATTTACCCGAAGTTCGGCGCGGTGTTCTACCCGGGAGCGGTGGGCGTTTCGATCGGTGTACAGAGCTTCCTCGATTTCGACCGCAAAAAAAATCCTTTTACCAGCTATCTTGGAGCCAGATTCATCGTCAACAACACGAGCGACTTCGCTTATGTGGATGATGATTTCTACGGAACCCTGAGCCTTGGCCTTCGCTATGCGCCTTTTAAAAAACCTGACACCGGGATTTCTCCCTTGGCTTTCAGGATCGGCTTCGATATAGGAGGGGGTTACACGAATCACGATCCAAGCCCGGGGAGCCCGATAGGCTATCCTGGCTGGATGTGGGAACCCAACGGCAAGATCGAGTTTTCTTTCCCGCCCTTGGGCCTTTGTTTAAGCGGAGGTTACCGCTCCATCGTGTCGCCCAAGAACGGATGGAGTTTCAAGAAAAACGGCGGATTCGTGACTCTTGGCTTTTTCGCCATAGAGAAGCGATAATCCCGGAACACGGAGCCTTATCGGGTTATACCTTCAGGCTCCCCCTGAAACCCCTGGCGGCGTAGTACGAGGCGGCCCCATTGTGATAAATGAAAACACGGTCGTAGCGCCTGTCGCCGAAGAGCGCGCCGCCTAAGGCCCGCAGCTTTGGCGGGGTCTTCAGCCAACTCGAAGTCTTCACATCGAAATCGCCCAACTTTTGCAGGTTAAAATATTCATGCTCGTCAAGAAGCCGTATTCCCATCGACTCTGCCATGCCTATGGCGTCGTCGCCCGGCGCCGCTTCCTTGCGCGATTCCCTTGCTTCGCGATCGTAGCATAGACTCCTTCGCCCGGACGGGCTTTCGGCCGAGCAGTCGCAGAATACGTACTCCCCGCTGGCTTTGTCGCAGCCGATCACGTCGGCCTCGCCGCCGGTTTTTTCCATCGCATCCAGGGATCGGAGCTTATCCGGTTTATCCTTCAGCTTTTTCTCTATCGCAGACCAGGCGAGCCCCTCGTGCCTTTCAGGATTTTTTCCGAACCTTACCGCTAAAATTTCCAGCAAATCGCCATAATTCGAAGCCGCCATTCACTTCCTTCCTATAATGCGGGCAGCCCGTTTACGGCGCTGAATCCCGCGTCGAAGCTGCCCGAGTTGTGCGACCAGCTCGACGGGTCGGAATCCAGAACCTGGTATATTCCCGGCTGGAGCGTGACGTTGGGCGCCACTATCCAGTTGACGTTGGTCGCTCCCCCGGTGCCTGATGTACCCGTCGACTGCCAAGGACCGTATGTCCTGCCGTCGGGGCCGCGGAGGCCTATCTGGCCCGGCGCCTTGCCCCGCATATCGTTCCAATGGTAATTGGTGATCCTGGTTATGGTAGCCTGCTTGGCCAGATAAAAGTAGGTGGACGACGAGGGATTGTTCGCCACCGCCGCCTTGTTCCAGTTGCTGAAGAGCTCCACCCCCAGGCTCTGGGAACTGGGCGCCGAAGGAGGCTGCTGCGCTTGCGGCTTCGGCGAGGCAGACTGGGTGATACTCCCCTGTCCCGCCGAACCGCCCGAAGGCAAGGAGGATTTTTTCTTTCCGTTCCACTGCCCCGTAGGTTCGGCATCGTCATAACCCCATTTCCCGGTGAAAGAATCGAAATTTTCGCTGAAGTTGAACACGAAGCGTCCTTTCCCGTTGCTTTGGTACCACCAGCCGGTCAAGGTCCTCCCCTCCAGCGTCCCCTCCACCCTGCCGTCGGCGTGGGTGTAGGTTCCCGTAACTCTGGAACCATTCAGCTGCAAAGTCATTTCCTTAAAGTCCGTATCGTAAATGCCGGCCAGGGGCGCAGGCGGAGGAGACGCCTGGATCAGGGCGGGCGCTCCGAGAATGCCGCTTCCCCCTCCGATCCGCTTGCCGTTCCACACCCTCGCGGGCTCGGCTGAATCGTATCCCCACTTGCCGGTGAAGGAAGAGAAATCCTCGCTGAACACGAAGACCAATCGGCCCTTGCCGTTAGCCTGGTACCACCAGCCGCTCAAGGTCCTGCCCGAGAGCGTGGCTTCTATTTTTCCCGAACCGGTCACGTAGCTGCCGGTCACGCTCGAGCCGTTCTGCTGGATGGTCATCTCGCCGAAATCGGTTTCATATATTCCCGACGCGCCCTGACCGAACAGCCCCGAGATGACGACTAGAAAAAGAAGTGCCACCCAACCGATCCGCAACAGCTTACCCATGTCTACCTCCAGCGATCGTCGACTATGGGAATTGTCGTGCAGGATTTCGTGAAATTCAAGAAAACGATACTTTTACACAGCTCTTTCCTTCATGATTCTCCGATTTGATTTCAAATCCGCGCCAGGTTTTCCACGAATTGGATTTTCACCCCGTTCGGGTCGGTGACGTAAAAAAACCTGATGGTCGGATTGGGTTGGAAAGGTCCTTGCATGGCCGTGACGCCGGCGGCTTTCAGCCGCTCCATTTCCTTTTCTATGGAATCGGTGACGAAGCCGAGAGAAATATCCTTGCCGTATTCCGGCGCGTTGTTCTTCTCGTTCCTGATGAGCTCGACCTGGGTTTCGCCCTCTCCCAAGAAAACGATCTCGGTGCCGGGCATGGGCTTCATGCTCCTTACGACCTTAAGCCCAACCATGTTCTCATAAAATCGAAGCGATTCTTCCATGTTTTTTACGTTGATCGTGACCCAGCAAAATTTCATAGTTTCTCCT
>CAYVOD010000101.1:0-2811 GCA_964453055.1 uncultured Treponema sp.
TTGCCTCAGTATACAATGATTCGGGCTCGGGGGCGAGCGCCCTGTCTCGGGCTTCCCGATTTCCGGGGGCAAGCCCGCTCACCATGATAAACGGCGCTCTCCCCCGCTGGTCTGCCTGCAATAAGGATAAATATGCACAAATTATAAATATTTATATAGAAATATCTTAACACTTATCCCACCTTGCCTGCCCTAGCCAAAATGATATACTTATTATTCCGCCGAGGCCGTGCCTCGCGACAGGGCACCGTGGTCCAAAACGCCACGGTCGGGCGCCGCGACTGGTCATCGCGATTGTGCGATGCGGCCGGACAGTGCGGCCGGGCTCGGAGCAGGCCATCGCGGTAAAACGACCGCGGCCAAAATGCGAGGCTTTTCGCAGGATCGCGCAAAAGGGGAGAGAGGATGAGAGAGCGAAAGACTATTGTGGTCGCCCTGGGGGGCAACGCGATAATCGAGGAAGGCACCGAGGGCACCATAGTCCAGCAGTTCGCCAATACGCGAAAAAGTCTGGCGGCCATCGTCGACATGATCGCCCAGGGGCATAGAGTCGTGCTCACCCACGGAAACGGGCCTCAGGCCGGCGTTCATCTCATCCGCAACGAGGCCGCCAGCTCCCAGGTCCCTCCCTCTCCTCTGGGGGTGATCGTGGCGGACACCCAAGGTTCCATGGGCTATATGATCGCCCAGAGTCTGGCGAACGCTCTTTTAAAAGCGGGCATACGCAAGGAGGTCGCCACACTGATCACCCAGGTGGTAGTAGACCCCCAGGATCCTTCCATGCTGAATCCGACCAAGTATGTCGGCCCTTTTTACAGGGCCGAGCAGGTCGAGCAGCTCTCGGCCCGTGGATGGATCATCAAGGAAGACCCTGGACGAGGATACAGAAGAGTGGTGCCCAGCCCCCTGCCTCTGGACGTGGTGGAGAAGGAAACCATACGGGACCTGCTCCAGGACGGGAAAATCGTCATCGCCGCGGGCGGCGGCGGCGTCCCTGTCTACCGGGAAGAAGACGGCAGCCTCGAAGGGGTGGACGCGGTCATCGACAAGGATAGGGCTTCGGCGCTTTTGGCAAGCCTCATCGATGCTGATCAGCTTATCATTCTCACCGGGGTGGAAAAGGTGGCCATCAACTTCAAAAAACCTGATCAGCGGTTTTTCGACAGGCTGAGCGTGGCTGAATGCGAGCGCTACCTGGCCGAGGGCCAGTTCCCCAAGGGATCAATGGGGCCTAAGATCGAGGCTGCCTGCGATTTCGTAAAACGGAGCGGGGCCGAGGTGATCATCACTTCCATGGAGAACGCGAGCCTCGCGGTGGAGGGGAAGGCGGGCACCGTGATAAGTGCTTGAAAACCCCTCGGCCCGATGCTTGGTAAGCCTTCAGCTTGACGAGTCTTAGCTATCCGTGCTAGCTTTTTTCGAATCTTTACGCAAAGGATCGAATATGAATTCTATCTCCCAGGGCCTGGTGCTTCTCCAGGCCGCGGCAGGCAGCTCGAGCGGTCAGATGGTCTCTACCCTCGTTACCTTCGGCCTTGTTTTCGTGGTGTTTTACTTCCTTATCATTCGGCCCCAGAACAAGAAGCAGAAAGAGGCCAAGAAAATGATCGAAGCCGTCAAGAAAGGCGACAAGATCATAACCATCGGCGGTATCCATGGCGTGGTGCACGCGGTCAAGGAAGGCACCGTCGTCGTAAAAGTCGACGACGATAGCAGGATCGAATTTTCCAAGTCCGCCATCGCCACCGTCGCGGCCGCCAGGGTGGAAGAAAAACCCGCGGAAGAACCCGCTACAGCGGCGGAGAAGCCTCAGAAGTCCGAGAAAGCAGAGAAACCCGAAGAAGAAAAGAAATAGCCTTAAAAGGCCCGATTTCATTCCGCCGCAGGCCCTCTTTCGAGGACCTGCGCCGCCGTGCAATGGCGACGCGGGGCGGAATCGGAGTTTGCGCTAACAAAGTGGAGTTACCGGAATGAGTAAAATCCGTCGTCTGATCATCGTAATCCTGGTGATTGCCGTCGCCTTCGCCTTCCTGTTTCCGACGATTCACTGGTACTTCCTGACTCCGAAAGAGGATCAGGCCGTGGCTGTTGGATCCCGCGAGCAGATCAGGGATTTTTCCCGCAGGATGGCGTATTCGGCGCTTACCGATATAAAGGCCAAGGCCCTGGCCGACGATGCTTCCGATCTGTCTAGGCAATACGACCTGGTGGTGCAGGTAGCGAAGAAGGCTTACAAGGATAAAAAGAAATCCCTTCCGGGGGAGTGGAACGCTTCGAACCTTCTCGCGGCGTTCTCCAGCGAACGCTCGATGTTCGACGCGGTCGAAGCCAGGTACAGGGAACGATCCCTGGACCTGAAAAAGCGTCACAGCAACGCCCTACAGCTTGGACTTGACTTGGCGGGCGGCATGTCGGTGGTCATCCAGGCAGATATGAATGTCCTGGCCGAAAAGCTCGGCCATGATCTGACCGCCGCGGATCGCGAAGACGCCATGCAGCGGGCTGTCGAGGTTCTCAACAGCCGCATTGACCAATTCGGTCTCACCGAGCCTGTCATCCGGCGCCAGGGCGAAGACCAGATCTACGTCGAAATCCCGGGCACCGCCGATCCTGAACGGATCAATTCCATCATCATGGGCAAAGGAAACCTGGCTTTTTACATCGTGGATTCCGAAGCCAGCGCCGCCCTGGATTCCTATCTGGCCAATAATCCTCTCGGCGTAGACGAGAAAACGATGACAGTCTCCGAACCCGGGATCATTCCGGAGGGAAAGATAATCCGGAGGGTATATACCAAGGATAACTACGGGC
>CAYVOD010000101.1:2911-5239 GCA_964453055.1 uncultured Treponema sp.
ATCATTCCGGAGGGAAAGATAATCCGGAGGGTATATACCAAGGATAACTACGGGCTAGACGAATTCACCGGGCGATACCTCGTGCTCGAGGGAAAACCGGGCTTGGACGGCAGCCACGTGCAGAGCGCCACGGTCTCCAGCGATCCGATCACCGGAAGACCCGAGACGAATTTCGTGCTCGACAAGGAAGGCGGGGATCTCTTCTACGGACTTACCAGCGCCAACGTAGGCAAATCCCTGGCTGTCATGCTGGACGACAGGATCAAATCCTATGCCACGATCCAGGAGCCTATCCGGGAATCGGTGCGCATATCAGGCTTCGACGCCGTGGAAGCCCAGAACCTGGCTACCTTGCTGAGGACGGCGGCCCTCCCCATCTCCTTGAGCGTCGCCAACCAGCAGGCTATCGGAGCCTCCCTCGGCGAGGACTCCATCGCCCAGGGACAGCGTGCTATCATCGTCGGCCTTCTGGCGGTCTTTATTTTCATGTTCGCCTATTATAAGGGGGCTGGTGTCAACGCTACCGTAGCCCAGGTGCTCAACATATTCATCCTGCTTTCCGTGCTCACGGCCTTCAAGCTTACTCTTACCCTGCCTTCCTTGGCGGGCTTCGTGCTCACCGTCGGAATGGCCGTCGACGCGAACGTAGTCATATTCGAGCGAATGAAGGAAGAACTAAGGGAAGGCAAGTCCAGGAAAGCTGCGGTCGATGCGGGCTTCCACAAGGCGTTCTGGGCAGTCATGGACTCCAATATCACGACTATAATCGCCGCGCTCTTCTTGGCTCAGCTAGGTTCCGGTTCCATCCAGGGCTTCGCGATCTCCCTGGCCATCGGCAACATGACCAGCCTCTTCACCTCGCTATTCGTGTCCAGGCTCATCTTCGATTTCGGCACCGACGTTCTTAAGCAGAAGAACGTCTCCATCAGCTGGAGGATCAAATAAATGAAACGCGTCATCCGATTCAGCCGATTATTCATTCCTAGCGCAATTTTCTCCGCGGCGCTGATCCTCCTTAGTATCGTGGGGTACTTCACCAAGGGCTTCAACCTCGGCGTCGATTTTCAAGCGGGTATAAACCAGACAGTGCAGCTCGCCTATCCGGTGGGAAGCGTGAGCTATTCAGGCAAGGGCAACGCCGAACTCAGGATCTCCAGCGAAGCCCTAACCCTGGTGTTCTCCGGCGCGGAAACCGAACAACGAACCGTCGTGTTGAATTTTTTGGATTTCTCAACCATCAAAGACCTCGTCGCGGCCTTGGCGTCCGAAGATGGGGTCGAATTGTCAGTCGACCCCGCTCAGGAGAGCTTCCCTTCTAGCCTTCTTGTTCCCACGTCCCAGGGCAATACGCTCATAAGCCAGAATTCGATTACGCTTCATCGAGCCGCCGCTGATGAGGCTGAGCTCTTCTCAACCATAGACGAGGTCCGGGATGCTATCACCGGGCTTGGCAATATCGCGGTGCAAACCCTAAAGCCAGAGTCCAGCCAGCGCTACCTGATCCGTGTAGAGGATTCGGGCGATGATCCTCATTTCTCCGCCACGGCGCGGGAAGCCGTGGTAAACGGCCTCGAAGCCGCGTTCGGCAAGGACAGGGTCGTCGTGCTCAAGACCGACTTCGTAGGAGCCCGGTATTCCCAAGGTCTCTCCCGCACATCACTGTTGTTGGTCGGCGCGACCCTTTTATTGATTTTCCTTTACTCCCTCGTCCGCTTCAAGGCCGGCTACGCCATCGGCGCAGTTCTCGCCATAGCGCACGACGCAATCGTCATGGTGGGATTCATCGTCTGGACCAGGATGGAGTTTAGCTCCATGACCATAGCGGCCATCCTCACCATTCTGGGATATTCGATCAACGACACCATCGTACAGTTCGACCGCATCCGCGAGCAGAAGAAATTGCAACCGAACGAAAAATACATCGACATTGTCGATTACTCCCTCACCGTTACCCTGGGGCGAACCATAATAACGACAGCGACTACCATGCTCACCGTTCTCGCCTTGTTCTTCTTCACCACGGGCAGCATGAGGGACTTCGCGTTGGCGCTCTTCGTCGGCATGGTGTCGGGAACCTATTCGACCATCTATATCGCCAGCGGCTTCGCTGCCTGGTGGTACACTAGGAACAGGAAAGCCAAGGGGCCGAAGACGGCGGACGCCGCGCAGAGCGCTGGCAGCGCGTCATAAGGTCGAAAACTCGAGGCTCTTTACATTTTAGGGGCGCCTAGGCTATAGTGTGCCCCGCATCGGCGCCGTACCCAAGTGGTAAGGGAGAGGTCTGCAAAACCTTTATGCATCGGTTCAATTCCGATCGGCGCCTCAAAA
>CAYVOD010000102.1:0-4035 GCA_964453055.1 uncultured Treponema sp.
TAAAGGGCCAGCTCCAGAAGGTGATAGTCGCCCCACATGCAGGATTCTCCCCTGGGCAGGCCGCTGCCGTCGCTGGATGAGTCCCAGCCGTTGGGCAGGTGATAGACTGCGTGGAGGAGCAGGCCTTCGTGGGAGGCATCGCCTGAAAGATAGGGCTCTTGCATGAGGGCGGCGGCGATCGCGCGGCCGGCGCCCTCGTAGCTCAAGGCCGCGGCCTGGCGGGCCGGGTTGCCGTCCTTGGCGGCCCCGAGGTGCCTCCCCAGCCGCAAGAACCCCTGCGCCGCGATCGCCGCCGCCGAGGAGTCCACCGACTCGTGCGGGTTGAAAGGATCCGCGGGCCGGTCCAGGTAGCGTTCGATCCTGTGCAAGTTGGGCGCCCCTGTGTCCCAGTACGGGATCCCGTCCGGCGGCGTGTTTTCGATGTAGAAATCGCAGGTCGCCCGGGCTATCTCCTCGAAGCGCTCCAAGGCCGACGCCTTGTCAGGGAAATAGGGCAAGCCCACTCCGGGAAACTCCGACTCAGGCAAGCTGTCCAGGTACTCGAGCTGCTCGGCGAAGCCCAGGATTATCCAGGCCAAGCCCCTGGTCCAGGTGCTGAACGGCGAATAGCCCTGCTGGCTGGAGGGACAGCGGTAGGCTCCGCTGGCCAGGTTGAAAATAGACTCGTGAGCCACCCTTCCCCTGATGTCCCAGCGGTCCCTCCCCTTGCCCAGATAGACGTTCCAGCGCGCCGTCGCCTCGGCATGCTGCAGGAGCCGCTTGAGCAGGCTGATTTTCCGGTCCTGCTCGCCCATGAGCACGTGGCCCAGCTTATGCGATACCGCCAGCACCCTAAGGGAGCGGATCGTATCGGCGAAGAGGGAATGAGCTCCGTTGAAGGAGGGAATATAGCCGAGCTCCCCCGGCAGGGAAGTCCAGCGCGAAGCCTGGACGGCCCCCGAAACCTTCAGCGCGAGCCGGTAGAATTCTTTCTCCCAGGCTTCCGCCTCGATTTTTCCTTCGGCGCACATGCGCAGGAGATTCCCGTAGGTGCTGATATTGTTGAATCCATGGTCGTGAACGCCGGTATGGGAGACATGCGGCACCATTACCTCGACGGTTTTCTTCCTTCCATAATCCAGGAACCATGGCTCGCCCAGGGCTTCGTATGTCAGGAGGGCGTTTCCGAACTGAAACCCCTGGGTCCACTCGGTCCATCCGCGCTGGGTATACCTACCCTCCACGGTGAAAACCGGAGCCCCGGATACTCCTTCCCAGCGCTTGGCGAGCCGTTTCGTCTTGGCTGCGGCCAGCTCGAAGGTCCGCCGGGCGGGAACGGCCAGCGAAACAGTGTCGGGAACAGTGCTCAGATCGATCATCCGACCATCCTCCTACAATCTTGAAATATGAAATCCGCCGTCTATGTCGATGACCGAGCCGGTGGAAAAAGCGAAACTCCCCTCCAAGAGGGACCGGACCGCCCGACCCACGTCCTCCGGGTAGCCCCAGCGTCCCTGCGGGACGATTCCCTGGGCGATGAGGGCGTCGTACTTATCCTTGACGCCCGACGTCATGTCGGTTTCCATGATCCCGGGCCTCAATTCATATACCTGAATCCCCTGTCCAGCCAGTCTTGTCGCCCAAAGCTTAACCGCCATGGAGAGCCCCGCCTTGGAAACGCAGTACTCCCCCCTGCCTATCGAGGCGGTATCGGCGGAAACGGAGGTCACGAAAACGATCTTCCTGCCTTGGGGAAGGGGCGTCGGCGTTTTTTCCGCCAGCCAGCGTCGCGCCACGGCCTGGGTAAGGAAATAGGGACCCTGGAGGTTGGTCCTCATGAGTTCCTCGAAAGACTCCTCGCTCGCCTCGAGGATATCGGCCCTCACCCGGGGACCCATCCCCGCGTTGTTCACCAGGGCGTCCAGGCGGCCGAAATGCTCGAATACTTCCTCCACGAGGGCGGCCCGCTGGGCCGAAACGGCTATGTCGCAATGGAAGGCTGCGAACCGCTGCCCTTCCGAAACCGCCGCGTTTCTGCAGTGAATGAGGGTTTTTTCCGCCGCGGCCTGGTTGGAGGAATAATGCACCGCCACCGAAAAGCCCTTGGCGGCCAGTTCCAGGGCTATTCCCCTGCCCAAGCCCCTGCTCGATCCCGTGACCAGCGCCACGGCGGCCTCGCCCCTCGCCTCCGGAGCGCCCGCAATGCCCCGGGCATCGCCATGTTCTTTCGCTGACATGGTAAAAGAATCCCGTGGGCAAGCCTCTTTGTCAAGGCGACAGGCTTTGCCTTAAAGGCTTTGATCCGCGCCTGAACGCTTCTTCCTCGCGCCAACACGCAAAATCGAGGATATATTTCTTGACATCGCTGTTGATACGTTCCATACTTTTGGAATCCCATATCTCTCCATAGAAGGAGTGTATTGATGAAAAGGATTGTGCTAAGCGCGTTCGCACTCTTTGTGCTTTTCGCACTCGTGGCTGGCGTCTCGGCCCAGGCGACCTGGAAGCCCACCAAGCCCATCAACGTGATCGTGCCATGGGGAGCCGGCGGCTCCACCGACCAGATCACCAGAATCGCCGCCGGCGAACTCGAAGCCGCCCTCGGCACCAAACTCGTCATCGTCAACCAGCCCGGAGCCTCCGGCTCGGTCGGCACCAAGTCGGTTCTCGACGCTCCCCGCGACGGCTACACCTGGGCCTCCGGAGCCGCGGCGGACCTGGCAACCTATCCCGTACTCGGCTTCCTCAATACCGACATTAGAAAGGACTGGGAAATTTTCCTGTCGGTAGCCAATGTCATGGTCGTCAGCGTCAGTTCGCACACGCCGTATAAGACCTTCGACGAACTTCTCGCCGCCTTCAAGGCCAACCCCGGGAAAGTCACCGTCGCCACCGCCGGAATGAGTTCCGCGGGGCATATCGGCATAGAGCTGATCAAGAAGTACACCGGCATCGACTATAAACACGTGACCTACGACGGCGGCAACCCCGCGGTCATCGCCACGATTTCCGGCGAGACCCAGGTTACCACCCAGCTCGCCGTCGAGCAGGCCGACATGATCCGCGGCAAGAAGCTCCGCCCGCTGGCGGTGCTCTCGGATCAGCCTCTCACCCTCCAGGGATACGGAACCATTCCCCCCATCACCAAATGGATTCCCGAATTCAAGTCCGGACCCAACTATTTCGGCATATTCATCCCGAAGGGCGTTCCGCAGGAAGTTATCGACACCGTCAGTAAGGCTTGGGCCGATGTCATCATGAAGTCGAAGAAGATCCAGGAATACGCGGTATCCCGTGGCGCCGTTTTCGCCCCATCCTTCGGAAAAGAAGCTCAGGACAAGGCTTTCGCTTATTATCAGCCTGTTGCATGGCTTTACTACGAAGCGGGAAAGACCAAGATATCCCCCGACACCGTCGGTATTCCCAAGCCTTAATTTCGCTTTGCGACTCAGCAAACCCAAGAGGCCGCTGGCATAGGCCGGTGGCCTCTCCTTTTACGTTCGATCCAGGGAGATTTCGATGACCGAAAAATCGATGCTCAAGGCAGATTTAGTTACGTCTATCATATTAATGGCTTTCGGCACCGCCGTATTGGTATTGTCCATTAAAATGCCGACGATCGCCGATGCCAACCAAAGTATTTATTCCGCGCCTGGCGTTGTGCCCGGCTTCATCGGGGCCATGTTGATACTCCTCAGCTTTTCGATGTTCGTCCGCTCGCTAAAACGGAAAGCTCTCGCCGAATTCCGTGAAGGGATAGTGCCGAAGGCGGCGCTCTCCCAGGAAACGACTCGCAGGATCGGGCTTACTCTTGCCCTCTGCCTAGGCTACGCGCTGCTTCTCGGAAATCTATGGTTTCCGATTCCTACCTTTCTCTTTATTCTGGTATTCATCCTATTGTTCGAGTACGATTTCAAGGCCGCCTTCAACACTCAGATAAAAAAGATCGTTGTAGCACTCGTCATCGCCCTCGTCTCCACAGTTCTGGTGACGCTGGTGTTCCAGAAACTGTTCCTCGTCAACCTACCCTGAGGAGTCTATCATGTTTAACGGACT
>CAYVOD010000102.1:4135-5215 GCA_964453055.1 uncultured Treponema sp.
TGGTTCGCCATCTTCGGCATCATAATCTGCGGCAACCTCACCGCGCCCAAAGATCCGCTGAAGGGTTGGATTTCCGGTTTCATAGGCCTCTTCGTCGCCATGATAGGCATGGAAGGGATCCACGCACACATCCGCTTCTCCTTCGGCTCGACCGAGCTTTCCGGAGGAATCGCCTTGATACCGGCCATGGTCGGCACCTTCGGCCTGGCGGAAATTATTTCAGTGATGCGGTATTCCAAGGTCGATGTGGTCAAGAGCGAGATCGGTAGGATCATGCCGAAGCTGAGCCAAGTCGCCAAATATTGGAAAACCATCATCCGGTCTGGTGTCGTGGGAACATTTATCGGCGCTATTCCCGGCGTTGGTGAAGACATCGCGGCCTGGGTTTCCTACGACCTGGCCAAGCGCGGCGCGAAACCCGAGGAAAAAGCGTTGTTCGGCAAGGGTTCGGTGGAAGGGCTCCTGGCTTCCGAGACAGGCAACAACGCCTGCGTTCCCGGCGCCATCATCCCAGTCCTCACCCTGGCCATACCGGGCTCGGCGCCCGCCGCCGTGCTTCTGGGCGCCATGCTCATCCACGGCGTCAGGCCCGGCCCCCTCATCATGATCGAGTCGCCCACCTTCGTGTACGAAGTGATCGCGATGGTCCTCATCGCCACCGTGGCGATGTTCGTGCTCGGCCTCACCATGGTCCGCCCGCTGACAAAGGTGCTTCAGGTGCCTCGCCAGAAGCTCATGCCAATAGTCTTCATCCTCTGCGTGGTCGGATCATTCTCCATCCAGTCCAGAACTTTCGACATCTGGGTGATGATCTTCTTCGGCATTCTCGGCTTCATTCTTCGCGAGATGGATTACCCCATGGCTCCCTTGGTGCTGGGCATCATCCTAGGCGATATTCTCGACAAAAACCTCCGCAGATCCCTGATACTGTCCAACGGAAGCATCGCTCCCTTCTTCACCAGGCCTATATGCGTCGGCCTTTTCCTTCTGACCTTGTTCATCGTGCTTTCCAGGTCGAAATGGGTCAAGGCGATATTCGCCAAGGTATTCAAGAAGAAAGCCGCGGCATGAGGTTTTTTC
>CAYVOD010000103.1:0-5206 GCA_964453055.1 uncultured Treponema sp.
GGGTAATATTTTCCCATAAAATCGCAACAGACCCTTCCTGCGCCGGTCGAATTGGATTTGACCGGCGCTTTTATTTATATTTATTAAAATGAAATACTGTTTAGTCTTAATTTGGCACGCTTATTGCTTTTCATTATACAGCTCCCTAGTCAGCCATGCCGTTTCGGTTCGGGCAGAAGTTTCGAGTGCCGATGGGGAGAAAAAAGTATTTTTAGGAGAATTACAATGAAAAGAACAGTACGTGCCGTAGCTTTAACCCTGATGATCTCAGTCGCCCTCGCCGCCGCCGGCGCCGCCCCGGGAAATGAGGCGGCGCTTTACGGATTCGCAGCCTCGAAGGCGGACGAGTCCCTCGCTATCGAGGATATGCTCCTCTACGCCGCCCAGGACGAGTACCTGGCCCGCGCCGAGTATGCGGCGATCATGGACAAATTCGGCGTTATCCGTCCCTTCGGCAATATCATTAAGGCCGAGGAGAGCCATCTGGCATGGCTCAAGGACGCCTTCGCGGCCTTTAAGCTGAGCTTCCCCGCCGATGGCTCCGGAGCCTATATCCAGGCGCCCGCCACCTTGCTGGAATCCTACAAGGCGGGCGTTCAAGCCGAGATCGACAACATAGCCATGTACGATCGATTCCTGGCGACCGCTCTCGTTCAGCGCCCCGAAAACCAAGACCTTAAAGTGCTCTTCGCGAACTTGAGGAACGCTTCCGAAAACCACCTGAGGGCGTTTCAAAACCAGCTTGCGAGATACTAAGGCGCGGCTGGGGGAACTGAAGCTTCTTAAATAGGGCTAGCGCCGGAAAGGCCCGCCTCCTGCCTTCCCGGCTTTAGATACTCTCCTGCCGGCTTCGGGATTTACTTCCCGAAGCCGGTTTTTTGCAGCTTAGGCGCGATGACCACGGCGCAGTAACCGTAATTGGGATTTCTCCGGTAAAAATCCTGGTGAGACTCCTCGGCGATCCAGAATTCCGCCGCGGGCCGGACCTCGGTGACCATGGGGGCGGGCCACCAGGGCTGCTGCTTCTTGATAGAAGCGAGCGCCTCGTTCTTCTGCGATTCGCTTACGTAAAAAATAGCCGACCTGTACTGAGGCCCGATATCATAGCCCTGCCTGTCCTTCGTGGTCGGATCGTGTATTTTCCAGAAGTATCTGAGCAGGTCGTCATACTTGACCTTGGAGCCGTCGTAACGGATCCATACGGCTTCGGCGTGCCCGCTGCGCCCCGTGGATACGAATTCGTAGCTCGGCCTCTGGCTGTCTCCGCCTATATAGCCCGATACCACGTCGATCACGCCGGGAATATTCTCGAACACGGCCTCCAGGCACCAGAAGCAGCCGCCCGCGAGGACCGCGATTTCTTCCCCTTCTTTCGCCGCCAAAGGCAGGGGCTTGAAAAAATCATGGCTCGAAAAAGGCGGCGATGCCGCCCAGGGGGCGGCGGGATCGTTATTTTTCACTGATTCCTCCTGTTTGATTCCCGATATATCCCTCGAAGGAGCCGGAAGAAGTTCCGACGGGCTTTTGGATTCCCCTTGAACCGAACCCTGGGCGAAAAGCAAAACTGCCGGGATTAGCAAGGCGAATCCCATGACGGTAATAATTAGCTTTTTCATATATAAAAATTACTAGGTTGCAGATCAAAAGGGAAGGGAAGGGAATTCCCGAGCGGGGATGTTCCGGGAACGGCTTGGCAAGGCGGCCATGCGACCAGGCGACGAAGAGGCTCGTTTCGGGCTATGCTCTTGTCATGGCCAGCACGACCGACGACAAGAAAATCATTTACTCCATGTATCGCGTATCGCGCAAGCATGGGACGAAACAGGTTCTCAAGGATATCTCCATCTCCTACTACTACGGCGCCAAGATCGGCGTCATCGGCCTCAACGGCTCAGGCAAGTCCAGCCTCCTGAGGATCATGGCGGGGGTGGACCAGGATTTCGCCGGAGAGGTATCTATCTCGCCGGGCTACAGCGTCGGCTTCCTCGAGCAGGAGCCCCATCTCGAAGCCGGCAAGACCGTGCGCGAGATCGTCAGCGAGGGGGTGCAGGAGGTCGTGGACGCCCTGGCCGAGTTCGACGCCGTCAACGAAGCCTTCGGCGACCCGGAGGCCGATTTCGACAAATTGGCGGTCAAGCAGGCGGCCCTACAGGAAAAGCTGGACGCCCTGGGCGCCTGGGACCTGGATACCAGGCTCGATTTCGCCATGGAAGCCCTGCGCTGTCCTCCCGCCGATCAGTTGGTGGATCATCTCTCCGGCGGCGAGCGGCGGCGGGTCGCCCTCTGCAGGCTTCTCTTGAAAAAACCCGACATTCTTCTCCTGGACGAGCCGACCAACCACCTGGACGCCGAGACGGTGGCTTGGCTGGAGCGGCACCTCAGGGAGTACCAGGGGACTGTCATAGCCGTCACCCACGACCGCTACTTCCTGGACAATGTCGCCGGCTGGATACTCGAGCTGGATCGGGGCGAAGGCATCCCTTGGAAGGGCAACTACTCCTCCTGGCTGGACCAGAAGAAGAAGCGGCTCGAGCAGGAGGAAAAGGGTGAATCCGAAAGGGCCCGCACCTTGGCCAGGGAGCTGGAGTGGATAGGCATGAGCCCCAAGGGCCGGCACGCCAAGAGCAAGGCCCGCATCGAGCGCTACGAGAAACTGCTCGCCGAGGACGGCAGGGAAAGGGTCAAGGAATCCAAGATCCTCATACCCGCCGGCCCGAGGCTCGGCAAGGTGGTGATCAAGGCGGACAAGCTGTCCAAGGCTTACGGTGAAAAGCTGCTGTTCGAAGATCTCAGCTTCGAGGTGCCGCCGGGGGCTATCGTCGGGATTATCGGCCCCAACGGCGCGGGCAAGACCACGCTGCTAAAGCTCATAACGGGGAAAGAGGCTCCCGACGCCGGGGAGATCAGCTTGGGCGACACGGTGGCCTTGGCTTACGCCGACCAGATGCGCGCCAGCCTCGATCCCGACAAAACCGTCTGGGAGCAGCTCTCCGACGGCCAGGACCTGATCGTCTTGGGCGGGAAGAGAGAAGTGAATTCCAGGGCTTATTGTTCGTGGTTCAACTTCTCGGGCCAGGACCAGCAGCGCAAGGTGGGCGTCCTGTCCGGCGGCGAGCGCAACAGGCTCAACCTGGCCATGATGGTGAAGGAAGGAGCCAACGTGCTTCTCCTGGACGAGCCGACCAACGACCTGGACGTCAACACCATGCGGGCTCTCGAAGAGGCGCTGGACAGCTTCGCCGGAGTCGCCCTGGTGGTCAGCCATGACCGCTGGTTTTTGGACAGGGTATGCAGCCACATCCTCGCCTTCGAGGGCGACTCCGGCGTCACCTGGTTCGACGGCAACTGGTCCGAATACGCCGAGTGGCGGCGCCAGCAACTGGGCGCCGAAGCCGACAGGCCCCACCGGATCGTGTACAGAAAGCTGGAGCGCTAGGCTGGCGCATCCGCGCCTGCCCAACGTCCTCGCCGGATTAGCGATGACGTCCGCGCCTACTCAGCGACTGCTTCCGCGCCTTCCCAGCGTCCGAACCAGTCCAGCGCCGGCGGCGGAATTCCGCCCAACCACCCCCGCCCCTCCGGAACCCCGCCCCGCGCCGCCCCGGCTCCCGCCGCCTGCGCTCGCCGCGAAGCCCTAGGCTCCCTTTTTTTCTTCCCTCTCGAGAAGCCTGAAAAAATGGACCGTGAAAGGTATGCAGCAGAGAAAGGTCAGAAGGTCGGCCGAAGGCTGGGCGAGCTGTATCCCTGTAAGCCCTAGAAAGCGGGGCAGCAGGATAAGCAGGGGAATCAGGCAGATGCCCTGCCTGAGGGTGGCCAGCATGGTAGCCGTCCAAGCCTTGCCCAGGGATTGAAAGGTCATGTTGCAGATCACGCCGAGGCTGATCAAGGGCATGGACATGCAGAGGAACTTGAAAGCCGTGGATCCGATCCTGATGACCTCGGGATCGGCGGCGATGAAAAAGCGGATCAGGGACTCGGCCGCGAAGAATCCGCCCAGCGCCAATAGGCTGAAGATCAACGTGTTGATCTTCAAGGTGAAGGAAAAAGCTCGTCTCACCCGGTCGAATTTCCTGGCTCCGTAATTGTAGCCCAAGACAGGCATGTACCCCTGGCCGATGCCCAGGGTGATGGAGAAAATGAACATGAAAATCTTGCTTGTTATGGCCATGGCTGCCACGGCCGCGTCGCCGTAGGCGGCGGCGCTGGTATTGAGAAGTATCGTCGAGACGCTCGCCAAGCCCTGCCTGCTCAATGAAGGAAGTCCGAAAGTGAGGATGCTGAGATAGGTTCCGGCCTCTTTGGAAATGTTTTTCGGCCTGATTTTCACGATGGTCTTTCCGCGCAAGAAAACCGCCAGGAGGATGAGGAAGCTCACGCACTGGCTCAAGGCCGTGGCGATGGCTGCTCCCCCGATGCCCAGGTCGAAGGCGAAGATGAACAGAGGATCCAGGGCGAGATTGAGTATTCCCCCGGCCCCGATGCCGAACATGGCGAATTTTGCCTTGCCCTCGGCCCTGAGCACGTTGTTTAGCACGAAGGAAGCGGACATCACCGGCGCCGCCAGGAGGATGTAGCTCGCGTAAGCCCTGGCGTAGGGCAGGATCGTCGACGAGGCGCCGAGGACGCGCATCAGGCCGTCCAGATTGCTCAGTCCCGCTACGCTGAGCCCCAGGCCGAAGAAAATGGCCAGCCCCAGGCCGCTGGCGGCTACCTTGCCAGCCTCATCGGTCCTTTTTTCGCCTAAAAGCCTGGAAATCCAGCTTCCCGAACCCATGCCCACGGTGAAGCCGACGGCCTGTATGATCGCCATAAGGGAAAAGACGATGCCCACGGCGCCGGAAGCGCTCGTCCCAAGCTTCGAGACGAAAAAAGTGTCCGCCATGTTGTAGAGGGATGTCACCATCATGCTGACGATGGTCGGCACTGCGAGGGAAGCGATGAGCGGCCCTATCGGTCGTTCGGTCATGGTTATGTATTGCGCTCTATCCTGATCCATCTGTGCTTCCTATGATGCCCGAATATGGCCTTAGCGACAATAGGAGCGCCGCCGCGGTCCGAATGACCGTCGCGGCGCTCGCCCGGCCGCGCTTTCCCGCCCGCCTTTTCGCTCGCGCCGCGATCTGCTACACTCCCGCCATGCTGAGGAACAGGATCCCCGTGGGGCCAGCGGGCAGGGCCGATCAGACCGCGGGCATTCTCGCCATGG
>CAYVOD010000104.1:0-5076 GCA_964453055.1 uncultured Treponema sp.
ACCATCCTTCCATCGCCCGGCTTTGCCTCAAGCACGGCAAGCATATGCTCACCACCTCCTACGTAAAGCCCGAAATGGCGGCCCTCGACGCGCCGGCCAGGGAGGCGGGGCTGATCTTCATGAACGAAATCGGGGTGGACCCCGGTATTGATCATATGACGGCCATGAAAGTCATCAACAAAGTGCAGAAGGAAGGCGGAAAGATAACGAAATTCATTTCCTACTGCGGCGGTCTGCCCGCTCCCGAGGCCAACGACAACCCTTTCGGCTACAAGTTCTCTTGGAGCCCCAGGGGAGTCCTGCTGGCGGGCAAGAACCCGGCGCATTACCGCTGGGAGGGTAAGGAAGTCGATATAAAGGCGGGAACCCTTTTCGACCATTACGGCACGATGACCGTCGAGGTGGAAGGCGAGCCGATCCTTTTCGAGACCTATCCCAACAGGGACAGCATGCCTTACGCGAAGACCTACGGAATCGAATCCACCAAAACCATGTTGCGGGGCACACTTCGCAACCTCGGCTGGTGCTCCACCCTCAGCAAGATTTCCGATCTCGGCCTATTGGATGAAAATGCCCTGCCGGATTTCCGGGGAAAGACATGGCTGGATCTTCTGCGAAGGCTGGCTCCTGGCGGCGACGACATTCGCTCCAACCTAGCGAGAAAGCTCGGCCTCAAGCCCGACGCTGAGGTCATCGACAATTTGGCCTGGCTCGGCATCTTGAGCGAGGAAGCGCTCCCGCATGGCGCTAATACGCCTATCGACATGCTTTGCGCCGCTATGATGGAAAAAATGCAATTCGCCCCCGGCGAGCGCGACCTCCTCATCCTCAGGCATGAATTCGAAGCCAGCTACGCCGATCGCAAAGTCCGGATCATTTCCCTCATGGTGGACTTCGGCATCCCCAACGGGGCCACGTCGATGGCCCGCACGGTCGGCCTGCCGGCGGCTATCGGCGTCAGGATGATCATGGAAGGCAAAATCGGACAGCGCGGAGTCGTGACTCCCATCGCCGCCGAGGTCTACGAACCCATACTCTCGGAGCTCGAGACGATGGGCATTCGTTTTACCGAAACCTGGGAATAATCCATAATATAAAAACCCCCTGTCCTCCAGGCATCGCCCGAGAGGAAGGGGGTTTTTTTCGTTATATCCGCCCTTGGCCCTAAAGTCCCCGATGCAGGTCGGCCTCCGCGGCGATATAGCCGAAAGCCGGCCAGAAAGAAGTGGCCACCACCTTTTGGAACATGGCCTTGGCCTCGCCCACCCTGCCGTTGCAGTAATGCCAGTTCCCGATCCCGTACCCGTGGGTCGCCGTGTCGTGATGAGTCGTTGAACCCGCCGCCAGAAGCTGTTCCGGTTTCTTGAGCCCTTTGTAGAGGAGCAGCCGGTGGTGGTAAGCGTAGTTCTCGATTATGTCCATATCTTCGGCTATCGGTTTCAGCACTTCGGCCGCCTCTTCCTTGCGGCCAAGGCGCATCAGGGTCATGTAGAGCCAGTCCGAAGTGGCGACAAGCGCGTCGTCGTTGGCGGTGGAATACTCCATGCAGGTCCTGTAATCGCCCAGCGCGTCCTCGAACTTGCCCTGCAGGTACCTGGACAAGCCTAGATGATAGAAGATGTTGAACCGTATGGTCCCCGTGGGGATGCCCGCCTTGTTGGGCTCGCCGTCGGGCTCCATTTGGTCGGGAGCGTTCATGCAGAGCCGGGCAGCCTCGAGATAATCGGCCTCGGCTTCGGCGAAGCGGCGGATCGATATCAGCCTATGCCCCCGGTGCCGAAGCAGGACAAAGCTTTCGGGGAACTTGTCCAAACCCTCGCTGTATACCTCGATAGCCTCCCTGTAGCGGGTGAGGTAGCCGAGCCTGCGCCCGTGCCACACGATGGCATCCTCGTCGTCGGGATTGTCGTTTACCCGTCGCACTGCCGCTTCGAGGTTGGCCAAATACTTCGCCTCGGTCTCGGGGGGATACTGGATCGCGTAGAGCGCCTCGCCGAACAGATTGTATCCTTCAGGCCGACCGACGTCCGCTTTTGTCGTATCGAATTCTCCCATTGCCTTCTTTGCCTCCTGTGGCTATTTCCTCAGACGACGATCAGGTCCGAATAGGAGGGGGTAAGGTTCTCCGCCCCCCTTTCGGTGACGAGCACATTCTCTTCGATGCCGAGACTTCCAACTCCTCGCTCGAGGAAGTAGGGTTCCACGGCGAACACCATGCCGGGCTGCAGCACCGTATCGCAGCTTATGTCCAGAAGGGGATACTCGTGGACGCCCGTGCCCAGCGAATGCCCCACATGGCCCGGGACCGCCGAGAATTCGGCGAAGGGCGAGGCGTCCATGACCTTGTCCACGGCCCTCACCACGTCTGATACCCTCGCTCCGGGCCGCATGGCTTCGATGCCCGCGTAACAGGCCGCCCTGGCCACGTCGAACATGGCTCTCTGCCGGTCGCTGGGCTTTCCTATGACCCCTTCCCTGATTATGTCCCCGTAATAGCCGTCGCAGATCGGCCCGCCGTCCACCAGGATTATCTCTCCCTTCCCGATAGGCCTGCCCGAAGGAGGGCAGTTGCCCTGGGGATAGCGCTCGCTGCCCGCCCTGATGCCCAAGAGGAGGCTGCGCTCGGCGCCTCCCTTGAAGTATTCGATCACGATATTCCTGTAGAGATCGAGCTCGGACATGCCTTCCTTCAGGGAGGCGAAGCCCGCGGCGATGCCGTCGCAGTTGATCTTGGCGCAACGGCGAAGATAGGCGACCTCGGCCTCCGACTTGACCGACCGCACCGCCCAAAGCGCGTCTGAGCAGTCCGCCAGGCTCGCGTCCTTGAGAATGGCGAAAAGGGCTTCGCGCTGCACATGGTTCAGGTGCATTTTCGTGCCGTTGGAAAACTCCAGGCCGATTTTTCCGCCCAGGAGCCCCTTCTGCACCAGCAAGCTGGCGATCGTCTCGGCGAAACCGGGATAACCACCGTCCTTGCCGCCGTTTCTCGTGTAGAACCTGATATCCTCGACGCAAGAAGTATAGGCCGCCGTCTCGGTCCCACCCTTGGAGGTGGCGATGCTCATATCCCCGTCCTTAGTAATGGTCAGCACGCAGGGAGTGGAAACCTTGGAATCCCAGACTATGCTCTGGAACCCGGAAAAGTAAAACGTATTGTCGTCGGAGGTCAGGATTATCGCGTCCAGGCCCCTCGCCTCCATCTGGGCCCTCAGCTTGGCCAGCCTCTCTTCGTATTCCTTGACGCTGAACTTGAGCATCGGCGACTGCCTCATAGCGACTCCTTTCGGTTTTATTTCTTACCCTTGAAAAGGTGGCATTCCACGAAGTGACCTTCCCGTTCTTCCACCATCGATGGGGCGGCCCGCGTGCAGATGTCCATGCAGCGAGGGCAGCGGGGATGGAAATGGCAGCCCGATGGCGGGTCGATGGGACCTGCTACGTCCCCCTTGATGGGTTCTGCGTCCCTGGGATGCTCGGGATCCGATTCGGGGATCGACTCGAGCAAAGCCTGGGTATAGGGATGGAGCGGGCTGTCGAAAATGGCCTGTTTGTCCGCCAGTTCCACGATCCTGCCTAGGTACATGACCGCGATCCGGTCGCAGATGTGCTTGACGATCCGCAGGTCGTGGGAGATGAAAAGATAGGTGAGTCGGTATTTAGCCTGGAGATCCTGCATGAGATTGATGATCTGCGCCTGGATTGAGACGTCCAGGGCGCTCACAGGCTCGTCGCAGATGATAAGCGAAGGATTCAATGCCAAGGCGCGGGCGACGCCGATTCTCTGGCGCTGTCCCCCGGAGAACTCGTGAGGAAAGCGATCGTAGAATTCCCGCAGCAGTCCCACATCGTCCATGAGCGAGAGCACCGTTTCCTTGGCCTTTTCCTTCCTGCCGTGGACTACGAGTGGTTCCATGATGATTCTGCCCGCGCTCTGTCTCGGATCGAGGGAGGAATAAGGGTCCTGGAAAATCATTTGAATCTTCTGCTTCAAACTTTTTTCATCCCTCTGAGGTATCGTGGCTATATCCTTGCCCTCGAAACGTATAGTCCCCGCAGTGGGTTTCAGGAGCTTCACGATCATCTTTCCGGTGGTGGATTTGCCGCAGCCGGATTCCCCGACCAAGCCCAGGGTCTCGCCCTCGCGGATCGAGAAACTTATGCCGTCCACCGCCTTCAGGTATTTCTGCTTCTCGAAATAGGTATCTTTCTTGACGGGGAAATATTTCTTCAAGTCCTTTACTTCCAGAAGAACAGGTTTCATTTCGCCCCCCCTTGGCCGTACTTCCAGCACCGTACTTTCCTGCCTCCGCCGACATCGAGGAAGTCCGGTTCCTTCTCGAGGCATATCGGCATCACCTCGTCGCAGCGCGTGCAGAATTTGCATCCCGCCGGAAGCCTCAAGGGGCTGGGAACTGTTCCCTTGATGATTCTCAATCTGTGCAGGGACTCGGAGATCTTGGGTATGGAGTGCAATAGCCCCACCGTGTATGGATGGAGTGGCGAAGCGTAGATGGACTTGACGTCGCCGTATTCCATCACCTTGCCCGCGTACATGATCATCACGTTCTGCGCGAGCTGGGCGACGACGCCAAGGTCGTGGCTGATGAGGATGATCGCGGTGGACACTTCCTTCTTGAGTTCGGACATCAAGTGGATGATCTGGGCCTGGATGGTCACATCCAGGGCCGTGGTAGGCTCGTCGGCGATGAGAATGCGGGGGTTGCAGGCCATGGCCATGGCTATCATCGCCCTCTGTCGCATTCCGCCCGAAAGCTGGTGCGGATGATTCTTCGCGCACTTGTCGGGATTGGGGATGCCCACCATGCGGAGCATCTCCTCGACGATCTCCATGGCTTCCTTTCCCTTTTTCCCCCTATGGAGCTCGAGCACCTCTGCTATCTGCTTTCCCACGGTGAACACGGGATTGAGCGAAGTCATGGGCTCCTGGAAGATCATGGAGATTTCGTTCCCCCGTATCTTTCTCATCTCCCTTTCGCTCGCCTTCACCAAATCCCTTCCCCCGTAGAGTATGGATCCCGCCACGATTTTACCCGGCGGATTGGGGATGAGGCGAAG
>CAYVOD010000105.1:0-4895 GCA_964453055.1 uncultured Treponema sp.
AAAAGGGTTTTCGTCAATCCCGAAATCATCATGACGAGCACCGAACAGGTTGAATACGAAGAGGGCTGCCTTTCGTTCCCCGGCCTGTATTTCATGGTCAAGCGACCAGCGGCGGTGAAAATTCAGGCCCTCGATGAAAGAGGGAAGGTATTCACCCTCGAAGCCGACGGCCTGCTCGCCAGGGTTATCCTCCACGAGAACGATCACCTGGACGGAAAGCTCTTCATCGACAGGATCAGCCCCTTCAAGCGCGAAAGAGCCTTGAAGCATTACGAGCGCCTCATAAAAATGTAGCCAGTACCCGTATGAGAGTATTGTTCGCCGGAAGCCCGGCCATAGCCGTTCCGACCCTCGAAGCCATCGCCAGAGAACACGAGCTCGCGGCGGTGCTCAGCAATCCTCCCTCGCCCCAGGGGAGAGGAAAAGCCACCCTGCCCACGCCGGTAGCCCAGGCGATTTCTGGCATTTCCGGCAGCGCGGCGCCGCTCTTCGAATTTGAAAAGCTAGGCCTCGCCGAACGGCAGCGTATCGCCGACGTAAAACCCGACATTCTTGTCGCCTTCGCCTACGGCAAGCTCTTCGGTCCCAAATTCCTGTCACTCTTCCCGAAAGGGGGAATCAATATACACCCGAGCCTCCTGCCCCGACATCGCGGCAGCTCGCCCATTCAGCAGGCAATCCTCGACGGGGATGAAAAAACGGGAGTTTCGGTTCAGCGGATCGCCCTGGAGATGGACAGCGGAGAACTCCTGGCAGTGGAGGAATTCAACCTCGATGGAAGCGAAACCGCCGCCCTCCTTTCCGAGCGTTGCGCCCATATCGGCGCCAGGCTCTGCGCCGATGTCCTGGGAGCCATCCAAAAAGGCGAGGAAAAAAGTTGGCCCCAGCAGGGCGAGGCGACATATTGCAGGAAGATTCAGAAGGATGACGGCCTGATCGACTGGGCCAAGCCCGCCGGGGAGCTGGACGCCATGATCCGCGCCTTCGACCCCTGGCCGGGCAGCTTTAGTTTTATCAAGGGGCAGCGTTTGAACATCCTCGCCGCCTCGGTCTATTCGGGGAGCTTGGCGCGGGCAAGCGGCGAAGCATTGCCCAAGGTTCCGCCGGGCACTATAATCGGCATTGACAGGGCAAGAGGAATCGTCGTGAGTACGGGCGAGGGCTTTCTTTCGCTGACCACGTTGCAGTTATCGGGGAAAAAAGCCCTTTCGTACAAAGACTTCGCCAACGGCTTTAGGGACCTGGCCGGACTGACCCTCGGCTGAGATCCCCGGAGAATCGAGCCTTTCACCGGCTCAATACGGCGCTCGATAAGGATATACCCGCGTTTATGAAGAATAAGGAAAAGCCGCCAAAACTGGACAAGACTCTCATGAGCTTCAAAAGCCTGACCATGGAGCAGCGCAGGCTCTTCGGCTTGTACGCTCTTGGTCTCTGCCTGGTCTTCCTCCTCGCCGCCTTGATCGCGTTTTTCGCCATACTGAAGGGGCCCGAGAAGGTGATGATCCCCGATCTCAGGGGCATGGAGCTGGCCGACGCCCTCCTGAGGATGCAGGAACGTGAACTCTATCCGAGGCTTTCGCTGCGTTTTACCAACAACCCCCAGGACAAGAATACTATCCTGGAGCAGGATCCGCTGCCCGGGATCATCGTGAAAGCGGGGCGGCGCATCAAGCTTACGGTGAGCAAGGGCGCGGTGCTCGACGAAATCGAAAACTATATCGGCAAGGACATCGACGCGGTCAAGCTTGAGCTCTTGAGCCTCTTTTCCTCCAGCCAAGCCTTGGTGACAGTCCGCGAGCCGCCGGTTTATCGCTTCGACGACGCCGAACCCGGCACGATTCTGGAGCAAAGCCCTCCGGCGGGCGAACAGATTTCCGGGCCTACCGTTTTGGAGCTGGTGGTGAGCAAGGGCCCCGAGAGCGCCAAGAAAAAGGTTCCTGAGTTTCTGGGCTTGAGCATTACCGAAGCTATAGCCCAGATGGAGAAATCCGCTTTCGCGGTGGATTTTTCGATGCGTCAGCCCAAGCAAGGCGAAAAGCCCGGCACCGTGACGGAGCAGCAGCCCAAGGCCGGCGGAACCGCCCCGGTAAAGGATAGGATCAAGCTCGTGCTGAGTGTTCCCGAGGCAAGTCCTGGCATGGTCCATGGAATATTCATGTATACGCTTCCCGAGTATCCCTATCCCGTGCCCGTCAAGATCGAAGCGCTCAAGTCAGGCGGCCAACGCCAGCTAATCGCTTCTATGAAACACCCGGGAGGGTCCCTGAGCATCCCATTCTCCCTCCCCGAGGGGAGCACTTTGATACTCTCCGCTTTGGACAAAGAGATTTCAAGGACGGGGGTAAAACGCTGATGACCCAGGAAGCAGGGAATCCGGCGCTGCCCATCGAGATTGTACACCTCTACGTCTACGACATAGGGAGAGCCGTCGATCTCAAGAAAGCCGCCTCACTCATCCCGGCCTATCCTGACATAGGATTCGGAAAGCGCCGCGATACCCCCGCCTCACTCAAGCTGCCCAAGCCCCTCATCCTGACCCTCAACAGCGAAGAATGCGATTCAAGCCTCTTCGAGAAATTCAGCGCCGTGGCGAAGATCTACGACGACGGCGCGCTCACCCTCGTCGTGCGGTACAAGACTCATTCCAGCTTCGACAAGCTGGCTTCCATGAGCAATCTCCCGCTAAGGGACACCAACGCTCCCGCTTGCATAGAGGATTTCGCCGACTCATCCTTCAGCATGGTCGTCGATGCCATAAAGGTTTCGGTGTCCGGCCTCAAGAACGCCGAAGGATACGATCGCGAAACCTATACGGCTTTTTGCCTTCTGGAATGCCCCGGCGATAATCCCGAGGCCTTCCTCGAAGCTAACCGCGATGTGGCGGCGGCGCTCCTCGCGGGCGAGGAACCGGGCATACTGCATAGCAGCCAGGTGAAGCAGATCCTGGCCAAGCCGGTGAGCTATCGCAAGAACGACATCGCGGTCTTCGACATGGACCGCTGCATAATCATCGATCCCGCCCGGGATTACGAGGATCTGCTCATTATAGCGGAGCACGCTAACTACCGGCTTATAGAACTCAGGGCATTGGACGGGCTTCTGGATACCTGGCTGGACGAGGCGGAGAAGGACCTGCGCAAGATTTACCTGAGCGGGGGGAAATCCCATTTCGGCCAGAGGGCGGTGAAAATGAAGCTCGGCCGCCTGCAGTCCCTGCGCTTCGACGCTCTTTTCACCCTGGAGAACCTCGATAATTCCTCTAAAATCATCGGCGATTATTTCCTAGGCTATATCTACGAAAGGCTCTGCGAGATATTCAACACCGAAGGCTGGAAAGTATCGGTCGAGCGCCGTCTCGGAGCCTTGCAAAACCTCTACGAATTGCTCAAGAACGATACCGCCGAGCGGAGGATGATCAACCTGGAGGTCGTGTTCATAGTCGTTTGCATAGTCCTGCCTCTTCTTCAGATCGTCCAAGTGATGATGAGCGGCTGAAGTCCATGCCATGAGAAGGATTGTTCCCCTAAACCGAAACTGGCTTTTCTTCGACGCCCCTATGGGCGAGACCTCTGACGGATCCCCCGTCGACCTTCCCCACACCATTGCAGAGCTTCCGATGGGAAATTTCGACGAAAATCGCTATCAGAAAAAAGTCTGCTATCATAAGGAATTCTGGATCCCCGAAGGCTGTGAAACCTCGCGGGCCTTCCTCGATTTCGAGGCGGTCGCCGTCTCCTGCCAGGCTTGGCTCAACGGCAGCTTCCTTGGGGGGCACAAGGGAGCCTACACTCCCTTCAGCTTTGAAATAACGCAGGCGCTCAAGAGACAAGGCGTCAATGAACTCTGGGTCGAGGTGGACGGATCCGAGGACCCTTCCGTGCCGCCCTTCGGCGGGGCAGTGGACTACCTCGTCTACGGGGGCATCTACAGGGCGGTGAATTTGCGCTTCCAAGGCCCTCTGCATATCGCTCATTTTCACGTTCGGCCCCGGATATTTTCCTTTGGAAAAAGCCTCGGCGAGGATCTTGCGAAGGCCGGCGACGGTCGGCGCTCCCAGCCCTGCAAGGCCGCCCTGGCGGTCGAGTTGGAACTCTCCGGTTCTCTCGGCGAGGCTTTCCCCGCAGGCACAGGTATTCTCAAGCTCGAAGGAAAGCTTTTCGGCTCATCCGGCTTCCTGGCTGAAGTTTCCAAGGATATCAGGCTGGATTCATCCCGCCCGCAGGCAGAACCCGACGAGCTGGCTTATAACCTCAACTTTCACCCGCTGGAAGGGATCACCCCCTGGGACATAGAAAACCCAGTACTCTACGATCTGGAACTTACCTTATATCTCGACGGGGAACGTATCGATCACGTGAAAAGCCGCGTCGGATTCAGGGAGGCCGTCTTCAAGCCCGAAGGATTTTTCCTCAACGGCAGAAGGGTTTTTCTGCGGGGGCTCAATAGGCACCAGTCCTGGCCCTTCGCCGGCTACGCGATGAGTCCCGGCGCCCAGATGAGGGACGCGGAGATCCTGAAACGGGACTTGGGCTGCGTAATCGCGCGCACGAGCCACTATCCCCAGTCGAGGCACTTCTTGGACGCCTGCGACGAACTCGGCCTTCTGGTTTTCACCGAGCTTCCGGGATGGCAGCACCTCGGAGACGAAGAATGGAAAAAGAACGCGTTGGGCGATCTTGAGAGCCTCGTCAAGCGAGACTGGAATCATCCTTGTATCGTCCTCTGGGGAACGCGGATCAACGAGTCTCCGGACGACGACGAATTCTATGAAAAAGCCAGCTCCCTGGCCGCGGCGCTCGATCCCGATCGCCAGCGCGGTGGCGTGCGCAATTTTTCCGGCAGCGCCCTCTTCGAGGACGTATACACCTTCAACGATTTTACCCACGACGGCG
>CAYVOD010000106.1:0-4659 GCA_964453055.1 uncultured Treponema sp.
TGCTGGTGGACGAAGTGGACGATTCCAGGGTGACCCTGGAATACTGCATCAGGGAACTGCTCCGCCACCATCCCGAATCCATAGCGGTAGCCGTAATCCATAACAAGAACAAGCCCAAGCGCGGCGAGATACCTCGGGAGGTATCCCTCTATGTGGCCGGCGAGGAGCTGGGCGACGTCTGGATAGTCTATCCCTGGGACGCCAAGGATATCGAGGAACACGATACGCATACGGGGCGCGACCAGGCCTGATCCACCGCCTTCAGGCGCGCTTCAGGGCTAGCCGCCGCTCATCATGTGGTATAGCTCGACCTCGTCCCCGTCCCGGGCGAGGGCGCTTTCCCTCTCCTCCCGGCCTACCAGGGCTCCGTTTATCCTGGAAATGATATTCGGAAAGCTGTAGCGTTTCCGGCGCAGGATCTCGGCCACCGATAGCTGGGTTTCGGGGAATTCGGTCAGTATGCCGTTGATCGTCACCCTCATGGGGCGATCCTAGCTCCCTCGATTTGAGCTGTAAAGCGCCCAGGTGCTCCGAAGTGTGCGGCAAGTACATAATTATCTATTTTTATTGTATCTATATCGGGGACATGGAGCGCGAATTATTGACATGGCTCGCCGCTTTGCCCTATTCTCATTCATGCATCGTTAACGATCTCGAAATGAACGCAAGAGATCGACATTTAAGGAGCGACATATGAAGAGATCTTGGTCCTCGGCCACGGCTTTTCTGCTAATCGCGGCGCTGGTAGTCTTCGCTTCCGCCGGACTTTCGTCCTGCGCGAAGAAACCGACGAAAGTCACTGTGGCTTCCGACGCCACCTGGCCTCCCATGGAATTTGTCGACGAGAATAAAAACCTCGTCGGATTCGATATCGACCTGGTCAACGAGATAGCCAAAGCGCAAGGCTTCGAGGTGGAGATTAAGAACACCGCCTGGGACGGGATCTTCGCCGGCCTCGCGGCGGGCAACTACCAGGCTATCGCCTCATCGGTAACCATCACCGAAGAGCGCAAGGCCACCATGGATTTCTCCGAAGGCTACGTCAACGCAGGCCAGGTCCTGGTCGTGCGCAAGGAGACCGAGGGCGTCACCACCCTCGCCGACCTGGCGGGTAAGAAGGTAGGTGGCCAGATCGGCACCACCGGCGTCATCGAGATCGGCAAGGTAGAGGGCGTGGAGCTCAAGACCTACGACGAAATCGGGCTGG
Source organism: uncultured Treponema sp. (assembly GCA_964453055.1). Classification (GTDB taxonomy): domain Bacteria; phylum Spirochaetota; class Spirochaetia; order Treponematales; family Rectinemataceae; genus UBA2256. Next base: position 1,208 of record CAYVOD010000106.1, read on the forward strand.
CATACGAGGATCTGGCTAACGGCAATATCGACGGCGTCGTGGCCGATTCGCCCATCGCCGCGGATTTCGCCCTCCAGAACCCCAATTACAAGGACAAGCTCATGATCGTCGGCCAGCCCTTCACCGACGAGTGGCTTGGGTTCGCCGTGAAGAAAGGCGACGAGAAGACTCTCAAGCTCTTCAACGAAGGCCTCGCCAAGGTAAAAGCCTCCGGCAAGCTGGACGAACTCATCGACAAGTGGCTTAAGTAGGATGGTCAAAGGCTCTCCGCGTTCCGACCGGGACTCCAAGGGCCCCACTCGGCCAACTATCAATATCACCGACGGCACCCTCATCCCCCTGAAGGATGAGGGTGGCCTTCTCTCGGCGTGGAACATTTCATTCTTCGGCGCCATCGCGCTTCTGATCGCGCTGCCGCTTTTCAGCCCCGATCCCTACCTGCGCATTCTCTCCTTCGTCCCCGACGGACTGGTGGCTACCTTCTCGGTGACCATCGTTTCGATCTGCTTCGCCTTGGTGATCGGGCTCTTCGCCGGCTTGGGACGGATTTCCCAACGCGCCTGGGTGAACAGGATCGCCACCGTCTATGTGGAGATCATCCGGGGCATACCGCTATTAGTGCAGCTTTTCTATATCTACTACGCCTTGGGGCCGCTGCTGAAGCTCCAGGGTCCGCCCGCGGCCATCCTTGCCATGTCCATCTGCTACGGCGCCTATATGGCCGAGATTTTCCGGGCCGGCATTCAGGCTATTCCCAAGGGGCAAATGGAAGCGGCCCTGGCTTTGGGCATGTCCAGGACCACGGCCATGCGCAAGATCATCATCCCCCAGACCATACGGGTTATCCTTCCACCCATCGGCAACGAGTTTATAGCGCTGCTGAAGGACTCCTCCCTGGTATCCATCCTCGCGGTCTCCGACCTGCTCCGCAGGGGCAGGGAGTACGCGTCCACCTCCTTCAGGTATTTCGAGAGCTATACGGTCATCGCTTTGATTTACCTCGTGATGACCCTATTTTTTTCGCGGCTCGTGGCGGCCATGGAAGAAAGGCTGAGGCATCGTGGCAACGTTCATTGAAATAAAGAAGGCGGTAAAGACCTTCGGGAGCCTCCAAGCCCTGAACGGCGTCGACCTGAGCGTGCGAAAGGGAGAGGTCGTCCTCATCATAGGTCCCTCGGGCTCGGGCAAAAGCACGCTGCTGCGCTCCATCAACCGCCTGGAGCGGCTGGATTCGGGCTCCATAACCATCGACGGCGAGAGCGTGACCGACGAAGGCTCCGACATCCGCCATATCCGCCAGGAAGTGGGCATGGTCTTCCAGAGCTTCAACCTCTTTCCCCACCTCAAAGTGGTGGACAATATCACCCTGTCGCCTACCATGGTCCTCAAAAAAAGCAAGGAAGAAGCCCTGGGAAACGCCAAGAGGCTTCTTGCCAAGGTAGGGCTTTCCGAAAAGGAGCACGCCTGGCCTGACCAGCTTTCAGGCGGCCAGCAGCAGCGCGTCGCTATCGCTCGTGCATTGGCCATGAACCCCAAGGTGATGCTCTTCGACGAGCCCACCAGCGCCCTCGATCCCGAAATGATCAAGGAAGTCCTGGACGTCATGACCGACCTGGCCAGGGAGGGCATGACCATGCTCATCGTCTCCCACGAAATGGGATTCGCCCGAGCCGCGGCCGATCGTATCATCTTCATGGATTCGGGGCAGATAGTCGAAGAGGCTCCTCCGGAGACCTTCTTTACATCCCCCCGGGAAGAGCGGACCCGCAGATTCCTGGAGCATATCCTCTAGAGCATAGCCCTTCCGCCATACCTCCTCTCTTCGTAGCCCCGGGGCGCGTTTTCATTTGCCCGATACCGCCTTGCCGTACTATAATTAGACATCCTATCGTGAATTTTCTTGTTCCGGGAGGACCCGCCCTGTGATCAGATACCTGGCTACCCGCGACGAACGATGCGTCGGCTGCATGAGCTGCGCCGCCGCCTGTTCGAGCCTGTATTTCAAGGAAGATAATCCCTCGAAATCCCGCATCCAGGTGCAGGAGCTGGGGCGGGGCAGATTCCACCTGGTGGCCTGCGACCAGGAGTGCATGGCCTGCGTCAGGGAGTGCCCAGCGAGAGCGATCTTTCGGAACAAATCCGGGGCCCTCGTCGTCGACAAAAAGAAATGCGTCGGCTGCCTTGCCTGCGTCGCTGTCTGCCCCATAGGCGCCATGCGCTGGTTCCCGGGACACCCGGTAAGTTTCAAGTGCGTGGCCTGCGGCGCCTGCGTCAGGGCCTGCCCTAAGCAAGCCCTCGAGATCCTGACCAAGGAGGGCGCGACATGAAGTTTCACTCCGGAGACCTCGTCGAGACCGCCGGGTACGGATACAAAAAGAGGCCGCTTTCCAGGGGCTACGCCATGCGCGTCCTCAAGATCGACCTGGGCGCGCCATCGATCCAGGAGCGTCCGGTAAGCCGGGCGATGAAGGAGAAATTCGTGGGCGGCAAGGGCTTCGGTCTTAAGCTGCTCTGGGACGCCACCACGGCGGCGACAGCCTGGGACGATCCGGAAAACGAAATCGTCATCGCCATGGGGCCGATCTGCGGCAACACTAACTACGCAGGGTCGGGCAAAAGCCTCGTGGTGAGCCTTTCCCCCCTCACGGGCATTCCCATCGATTCCAACGTGGGCGGCTACTTCGGTCCCTTTCTCAAATTCTCCGGCTTCGACGCCCTCCAGCTGGGCGGCAAGGCGGATCGCGACTCTATCGTCTTCATCGACGGCGACGAGGGCCGCGTCCGGATTTTCGAGGCTCCCGAAGGACTGGAGTCCGATACGCATATCCTGGCCGATACATTGACCCACGTATTCGCGGCTTCCGAAAGCGACGCCGACCTCGCGGCGGTGGCCGTGGTCTCGTCGGGCAGGGGAGCCGAACACAGCCGGATCGGCCTTTTGAACTTCAGCCTCTACGATAGGCGCAGGGGCGGCTGCAGGGTGAAACAGGCGGGGCGGGGAGGCATCGGCACAGTCTTCAGGGACAAGAAAATCAAGGCGCTGGTCTGCCGCTATTCCGGGTTGGGCCAGGACGATAACCGCTCGGCGGATCCGGCCGCGGTCCAGCGCCTGGGGCTCAAGCTCCATCGGGAGATCGTCCAGGGGGACGACAAGCAGAGCAGGATGCGCAAGATAGGTACCGCCCACTTGATGGAAGTGATGAACGACTACGACCTCCTGCCTGTCAAGAACCATCGATTCGGCTCGGATCCCGAGGCGCTCAAGCTCGCCTCCTGGGTCTGGGAGAGTAAATTCTCCCAAGGCCTGCCCGACGGCTGCTGGTACGGCTGCACGCTCGCCTGTGCCCACGCCGTGGACCGCTTCGAACTGAAGACCGGCCCCTATAAGGGCCAGAAGGTCTGCGTGGACGGCCCGGAATACGAGACCGCCGCGGGCGTGGGCTCCAATCTGG
>CAYVOD010000107.1:0-4545 GCA_964453055.1 uncultured Treponema sp.
GGCTCGCCGCCGGACACGGGGGCGTCAAGCATCGCCACGCCATACCCTTTAAGCGCGGCCGCCACTTCCTGGGATACGGCCGGGGCGATGGAGCTCATATCCACGACGATCACGTCCTTCCGCTTCGATTCAAGTATTCCTTCCAGCGCTCCGTCCTTGCCGAGGATGGCTTCCTTCACGTGGGGGGAGTTCGGCAGCATCGTTATGACGATGTCGCTCTTCGATGCCACATGCTTATTGGACATTCCGCGCTCGGCGCCGAGGGCGACGAGATCGTCGAAACTCGCGAACTTGTCGTATACGACGAGCGAATATCCCGCCGCGATCAGATTCTTCGCCATGGGTCGTCCCATTATTCCGAGCCCGATAAATCCTATTTTCATTTTTGCCCTCCTCCTGGCGATTCTATTATGCGATTATCTCGCGTGCCGCTGCCGAGATAGTATCTTCGGTAAGCCCGAATTCCCGCAAGAGCTCCTCGTAGCTGTGGGCGGAAGTACCGAATGAATCGTCGATGGCTATTTGCCTGAATGGCATATTCACCCGGCCGAAAACAAGTTCGGCGATAGCGCTTCCCAATCCCCCGATCCGGGTGGCTTCTTCGGCGGTCACGATCCCTTTCTTCCCGTTCAGATGGGCGAGAATTTCTTCCTTCCGCAAAGGCTTCAGCGTGCTGACGTTGACCACTTCGGCCGAAACGCCTTCTTTGGCCAGGATTTCAGCGGCCTCCACGGATTTCCATACCATAGCTCCAGTGGCGAAAATCGCTATGTCCCTGCCTTCCCTCACCGTGCGCATTTTGCCGATCTCGAAGCTCTGGTCCCTGGGCGTGTAGACGGGAAGCTCGTTCCTGTTTATGCGAATGTAGGCGGGGCCTTTATACGCGGCGAGGGCGGCTACCATTTGCCTCGTCTCCACGGCGTCGACGGGGTTGAGGACGATCATGTTCGGTATCGCCTTTATGATGTTCCCGTCCTCGATGGATTGGTGAGTCTTCCCATCGCCGAAGTCGGAGAGGCCGCAGCTGGAGCCGCAGATCTTGACGTTCGCGCGGGGTATGGCGACGGAGCAGCGGATCTGGTCGTAGGCTCTGCCGGCGGCGAAAACCGCGAAGGTGCTGATGAATGGCACCTTCCCAGCAAGCGCGAGGCCGGCGGCGGTGGACGTCATGTTCTGTTCAGCGATGCCCATCTCGAAATACCTATCGGGGAAGGCTTCCTTGAACAAGACCGACATCGTGGACTTTCCCAGGTCCGCCTCCAGCGCGACGATATTGGAATTCTTCCGGCCTTCCTCGACGAGCGCCTCGCCATACGCTTTTCTTAGACTTAGTTTTTCCATTGTTATAGCCCCTTCTCCAAATCTTCAAGCTCCTGGCAGGCCTGCGCGAATTTCTGCTCGTCGAGTATCCCGTTATGGTAGGCTGCGTTCCCCTCAGCGAAGGAGAAGCATTTTCCCTTGACCGTGTCAAGGATAATCAATGACGGCCACCCTTTCACCTTCTTCGCTGAATCGATCGCGGCGGCGATCGCCCCGATGTCATGCCCGTTGACGGTGAAGACCTTCCAGCCGAAGGCCTCCCACTTTTTGTCAAGGTCGGGAATATTGAACATGTCCTTGGTGGGGCCGGTAGCCTGAATCTTGTTCCAGTCTATGAAGGCCGTAAGGTTGTCCACCTTGAAATTGGGTACTGCCTGCGCGGCCTCCCAAAGCTGGCCTTCGGACTGCTCTCCGTCGCCCATGATCACGAAAACCCTGCTGTCTTTTCCGTCCAGCCGCAACGCTAGCGCCATGCCGAGGCCTATCGAAAGACCTTGGCCAAGCGAACCGGTCACCGCTTCTATCCCCGGAATGCTCAAATCGGGGTGGCCTTGGAGCAGTCCGTTGAGCGATTTTACCCTCTTGAGCTCCTCACGGGGAAAGTACCCGAGCTCGCAAAGCGCGGCGTACTGGATCAGCGCCGCGTGTCCCTTGCTGAGGACGAGCCTGTCGCGATCGGGCCACGACGGGTCGCTGGGTTTTATTTTCATCTCGTGGAAATAAAGCACGGCGATGGCTTCCGCCAGGGAGCTCGAGCCTCCCAGATGCCCTGCCTTGCCGACGCCGATCATTTCCAGCAGGTCCTTGCGCAGGGAGAGCGCCACCTTCTTCAATCCCAAGATTCCCGAATCGTTCAACATATGTAAATTTCCTCCACGTGCTTAGCTTTCCAATATTATTTTGAGCATGCTCCCGACAGCGCGGCGGTGATGGCTTTCGATTCTCTGAACTTTGTTCCATTAATTGTATGCTGTGCTACAAGTAACAATTCCATGGGTTTTCGAATCTGTCAACGAAAAAAATCCACAATATTCTATTTGCTAGCTATTTAAACGAATGTTATACTTCGACCAAGGCTGAAGTACTTATAAACTTGTACTACAACTTTATTTCAATTATTTATTTAAATTACACCTATCTGGGAGGCAAGGCATGCAAGGGTATCTTGAGAGCGCGTTCTCGCTGGAAGGGCGGACAGCGGTGATCACCGGCGGGGCCCGCGGAATCGGGATGGCGATCGCCACGTCGATGGCTAAGGCTGGGTCCAATGTGGTCATCTGGGATATTCAGGAAGAACTCTCGAAGGAGACAGCGGCCCGTATCGCCAAGAATTATGGCGTAAGGACCTGGCATTTCTGCTCGGACATAACGCGGAAAGATGAAATAAAAGGCGATGTGGAGAAGATCATTTCCATGACGGGGAAAGTTGACATCTTGGTGAACAACGCCGGGGTGCAGGTCAGGAAACCCGCCCTCGAATTCACGATCGAAGAATGGACCAGGGTAATCGAGACTCACCTTTCCGCCACCTTCTTCATATCCCAGGCGATCATCCCCCACATGACCGCGAATGGAGGCGGGAGGATCATCAACCTAGGCTCCCTCAACTGCATGATGGCGGTGCCCAATATCATCGCGTACACGGCGGCGAAAAGCGGAATAGCCGGATTGACCCGCTCGATGTGCGTAGAGTGGGCTTCTTTGGGCGTCAATATAAACGCCATAGCCCCTGGATTCGTGGAAACCGAATTGACGAAGAATCTTTTTTCCAACCCCGAGAAACGAGCCTGGGCGATGGGAAGAATTCCGATGAAACGCCTCGCCGATCCCGAGAACGACTTAGGCAGGGTGGCGGTATTCCTCGCGGCCCCAGCCTCGGGCTATATGAACGGCCAGGTCGTCTATGTCGACGGAGGATTCTTGGCCGGCTGATCGGCCTCTTGCGGGCCGTCTTGATGAAGCTTGCTCTCGTTGAGGATGGCCTGTATGGTCACGTCGATGTGCTTTTCCATCTCGCTCTCGCAGGCGGGCTTGTCCCGCGCCTTGAGGGCGTCTATGAGTTTTCTGTGATAATAGAGGCCTATCTCGCATCCCAGCAAGTCGACGATATCAGCCATGGACGCGGTCATGATTTGGTTGATCAGGTGATACAGGTTGTTGATGATCGGGTTGTTAGCTATCTCGGCGATCCTGAGATGGAAGCTGAAATCGGCTTGGGCGAAGCGGGCGTGGTCGTCCGTGCTCGCCAGCATGGTATTGTAGGTTTCTTCCAGATACTCGAAATCCTTGTTGCAGATCTTCTCCACGGCGAGCCCGATAGTGCCTTTTTCGATTATCTTCCTATATTCGAGCACGGTGATGATATCGTGATTGCGGTTGGATAGCATTGTCGGCTGCAGGTTGTTGATAGTCATCACGACGGGAAGTTCGAGGGCGTAGGTCCCGCCCCCGTGTTTCGTCTCGACCATCCCGAGTATCTCGAGCTGCTGTATGGCCGCCCTGACCGTTACCCTGCTCACGCCGAAGGTTTCGCAAAGTTGATTTTCCGAGGGTAGTTTTTCTCCCGGTTTCCACGCGCCGTTGAGCAGCTGGTTCTTGAGCTGTATATAAATTTGGGTTCGGAGCGAATCAGTCTTGACCCTGTGCAGTTTAGCCAACTGGCTCTCCTCGTTGGTACTTGTAGTACAACATACATCCAAAGCTGAAAAAATGGAAGACAGTATTTTTTTACTGATTCGCGTTCCCGTTACGAGATATATAATAGGATAGAATCGTCCAGTGGTTTACCATAGATATCTCAGGGTGCGAGTTGTCCTCCGATCATTAATATATAATTGACGGGTGCATTTTTAGCTTCTATACTTACTTGTTATTCATTACAGCCAATCGGGACAGCGCCTGTGTCCAAAGGCTCCATCCCAAGTCCGCAGGAGGTTTCCATGAAGCACGTGGTTAAAGTCACCGTACTTGCCCTCGCAGTGCTCGCGCTCTCGGTACCGGCATTCGCAAAAGGCAATTTGGTCGTATACTCGCCGAACTCCGACGGTGAGATCCAGGGAATCCTGTATCCATTCGCCGAAAAGTACGACATCAAGATCAGCCTTCAATCCATGGGCACCGGCGAGTGCGTCTCGAAGATAACGGCGGAAAAGGCCAACCCCCAGGCCGACGTCATGTTCGGCGGCATGAATATGGGCGTCTATTTGAATGGAAAAGATCTCTTCC
>CAYVOD010000108.1:0-4492 GCA_964453055.1 uncultured Treponema sp.
ATTCTTTATATAATAATTAATTAAAAACTGGAGGTGGGGGGAGTCGAACCCCCGTCCCCGAACGCGCGCCGCACGCATCTACAGGTTTGTCCGTCCTATTGGGGTGTCGGGGCCGGGGGCGCGGGGCGGCGCGCTCCCCTGGTCCTTATTCCGGTAAGATGTCCGCCCCGCGCCACGGACTGCGCGGGATGTGAGCCTCGGTTGGTTGCAGACAATCCCGGCGCTCAAGGCGGCGCCCCGGGTTGTCCGTCGTTCTGACGCTACTTACGCAGCGAGAGCGAGATTGCCGTTGTTGTTGGCAATTAAAGGTTTGCCGAAATCAGGAGCTCGGCGTCTCCACCTGCAACGCGCGACACGGACCGCACGAGTCGAAACCGGTGCACCCCCGTCGCTACACGCACAATATAGGTAAATCCCGCTCCCCGGTCAATCCTGCGCGGATCTCTGCGAGGTATAGGAGAGCGAGTCTCGTCGACTCGTTTTTCGCCGCAGCAGCCTTGAGCAAATTCAGGGGGCGAAAATCGATATGCCCGCCCGGTCGGCCGCGTTGCGCAGGTGCTGGAGGGTGGCGGTGCGGGCCGCCTCGGGATTTCCCGAGAGGATGGCGTCGGCGATGTCCTTGTGCTCGTGGATCACTCTCGCCGCACGATCGGGATCCATCATGGTGGAGAGCCGGAGCTCTTTGGAAATCTTGCGGAGCCTTGCGTGGAGGAAAGATAGGAATTCTTCCAGAAAGATATTCTTGCTCGCCTTGGCGATAGCCTCATTGAAGGCTTCGTGTGCGAGATCCCCTGATTCCTTCGCGTCGACTGCCTCTACCATCTCCTCGTAATGACGACGGATCTGGCTTTTATCCTCCGGCGTCAGGCGCTTGGCGGCCAGGGCGGCCGCGTCGGATTCGAGGATAGCCCGCATTTCATAAAGGTAGTTAACCTCGCTGGCGGACATGGTATCGACGACGTCGGAGAATCGAAAAGCGCTGCGCTCTCCGGGGGCGCAAACGACAAGCCCTCGCCCTTGCCGGGTTTCGAGCAGGCCGTCCTGCTTGAGGCTGGCGAGCGCTTCGCGGAGTATGGTCCTGCTTACGCCCATCTGTGAGGCGAGCTGGGATTCGGGGGGAAGCCTGTCTCCGGGCTTGTATCTTCCAGAGCGAATCTCGTTTGAGAGGTGCTTGGATACACGCTGGGACAAGCCTTCGGTTCTTAAAAATTCCATATTTAATCCTATAGGATTGTGCCATAACTTTGATCTGAGCGCGAGAGAAAAAAATAAAATTTCCCTCTTGACTTTGTAGTATTATCATATAATGATCTGTCCTGTGCAATACTTTTTTTGAAAAAGATGAAAAATGGTTTCCTATTCGGGGAGGTAGAAGGATGCAGATGACGCAAGCGCTCATGTTCAAGGGCGCCAGGACGATACTCGACGATTGCGTGGCGGCGAAAAAGGGGGAGAGCCTCCTTATCGTCACCGACGCCAACAAGCTCCACATCGCCCAGGTACTCTTCGCCGCTGGCATCGAGCGAGGGCTCGAGGCGACCATCGGCATTATAGAGCCGCGAGCAAAGGCAGGGCAGGAACCCCCGAAGCATATCGCCGAGGCGATGAAGAGCGCCGATATCGTCTTGAGCCCGGTGAGCAAATCAATTACCCATACTTACGCGGTGAAGGAAGCGGCAAAAGCCGGAGCCCGTATCCTGGTGATGACCGATTTTAACGACGAAACCTTGGTGCGGGGAGGCATTGAAGCGGACTTCAAGGCTGCCAGGACCGTTTGCCGCGGCGTGGCCGACGCCTTCGCCAAGGGCAAATCCCTCCATATCACATCCCCTGGGGGGACGGATCTTCATGTGGATATTACCGACCGAAGGGGCAACGCGCTATATTGCATCGTAGAACCTGGAGAATTTTCTACCGTGCCCACCGTCGAGGCGAACGTGTCTCCGATCGAGGGTTCTGCAAGAGGTAAAATAGTAGCCGACGCGAGCATCCCCTATCTCGGGATCGGCGTGCTGGACGAGCCGGTCGAGGCTACTGTCGAAGCTGGGTATATCACCAGCATCAAGGGCGGAAGGCAGGCTGGAGTCCTCTCGAGGGACCTGGAAAGCCATGGAGACCGCAACTGCTTCAATATCGCGGAAGTCGGCCTAGGTCTCAATCCCAAATGCAGGATGATCGGCGTGATGCTGGAAGACGAGGGAGTGATCGGATCGGCCCATATCGGTATAGGGACGAGCATTACCTTGGGCGGCGTAATAAAGGCGCCCACCCACTACGATCTTCTCATGTGGAATCCGACGATCACTGTGGATGGCGTCAAGATTTTTGAAGGCAGGAACGTTCTCATTTAAGCGGCGGTTGCCGCTTCGCAATAGCGTAAGGAGGCTATCATGAGGTGTATGTCCAAATTCAGGTTCCTGGCGATCGTGCTGCTGCTGGCGGTCGTGGGATCTACCGTTCCCGCCTTCGCCCAGGCGGCCTTTCCCACGAAGCCGATCGTGTCGATCGTTCCCTTCTCCGCTGGGGGAGGAAACGATATTCTGCTGAGGCTCGTATCGAAATACGCCAACAAGTATCTGGGCCAGACCCTGGTAGTCGAGAACAAGCCGGGCGCCAGCGGCCAGATAGGTTGGACCGCGCTGGCCAAGTCCAAGGGCGACGGATACACCTTGGGCGCGACGAGTCTTCCGTCCATGATCCTCATCAAGGTGATACGTCCAACCACGCCTTTCGAGCTTGATGATTTTAAATACATTTGCAACATCCAGATCGATCCAATCATTTGGGTGGTCAAGTCCGACAGCCGTTTCGCGACGGCCAAGGATTTTGTCGCCGAGGCTTCCAAGAAGACGCTCAACGTGGCCGGCGACGGCCCCCAGAGCAACGTTCAGCTCCAGCATTTGGCTGCGACAAAAGCCTTGGGAATCACCACGAACTTTATATCCTACTCCGGTTCCGGCCCTGCGCTGACTTCGCTTTTAGGCGGCCAGGTAGAGTTGGCGGCGACGACCCTGAGCTCGGCCATTCCCAATATCGAAGCCGGAAAGCTCAAAGCGCTCGTGGCCTTCAGCGATGACCCCGTCGACGCGCTACCCGGAGTTCCCCTGGCATCGTCGTATTTCGGCAAGAACATCGCTTCCGTGGGCATGGCGATCCGCGGCATCGCGGCGCCCAAGGATATTCCCGCCGACAGACTGGCTATTCTCGAAAAGGCTTTCAGGCAGATCTGCGAGTCTAAGGAATTCGTAGAAGAAGCCAAGGGCATGGGAATAATCGTTAAATTCCAGGATTCGGCCACCGCCGAAGCGCTGGTCAAGTCTTCTATCGTCCAGGTGGAAGAACTCAAAGAGCTGCTCAAGTAAGCGGGCAAAGGGCATTTATAATGGCCAAAATTTCCCGGAAAAAGGAAATTGGGTTTGCCGCGGCGATGAGTCTCATCTCCGCGGCTTTCCTCGTACAGTCATATCTGTATCCACCCGAGTCTTCGCAGTTTCCTCGCTTCCTCATGATGCTGCAGACGGCATTTTGCCTCGCGCTACTATGGAAAGCGGTAAAGCAACCCAAGGAAAGCGGGGCGAAGGACGTGGATACGGTCGCCGGCAGGCAGCAGGGCGCATTGAGCGAACTGAAGGTTCCTCTCCAGATATTCGTCGCATCGTCGGCTTATTTGATCGGGATCGGAACCCTGGGGTACTTTGTCGCTTCGTCGCTTTTCCTGGCAGGGACGATGTTCTGGTTTGGCACGCGCAGACCGATCGTTATCATCGGCGTAACGGCAGGGTTTCTGCTGACCATTTACGCGCTTTTCGTGCTCTTCATCGGAGTGCGGCTGCCGCAGAGCCTGCTGATCTAGCGGCGCCCGGGCGAGTGGAGGTGTTTCCATGGAAATGATTTTTACCGGCATTGCTCAGGGCACAGCACAGCTCTTCGATCCCGTCGTCTTGGCCTTGATCTTGGCGGGCACTGTTTTCGGGATCGTGATTGGAGCCTTGCCTGGCCTCACGAGCACGATGGGGGTCGCGCTTATCGTGCCCATAACCTTCGGCATGACCCCCGTGCAAGGCTTGTCGCTTCTCGGTGCTATCTACTGCTCTTCCACCTACGCGGGGGCGATCAGTGCCATCTTGATCAATATCCCGGGCACGCCGGCCAACTGCTGCACGATCCTCGACGGCTTTCCGATGACAAAGAAAGGGCAAGCAGGGCTCGCCATCGCGCTCGCCACCATCGCCTCCGCGATCGGCGGCATTGTCAGCAACGTAGCGCTGCTTTTCATGGCGCCGCCATTGGCGGACCTGGCCTTGCGCTTCGGCGCCCAGGAGTATTTCCTCTTGGCGCTTTTCGGCGTATCGGTCATCGCCTCGCTTTCGGATCGCAATATCCTGAAGGGATTCATCTCGGGAACCCTGGGACTCTTCCTCGCCATTGTAGGCATGCATCCCCTCACCGGGGATATCCGCTTCACCTTCGGCATCCCAGAACTTTTCAACGG
>CAYVOD010000109.1:0-4461 GCA_964453055.1 uncultured Treponema sp.
TTCGGGCTTTTCAGATAAGCGTTTTTCTGCTATGGTAGGCCAAGTTTTTCTCCGGAGGCGCGCGTGAGAGCGTATAGCAAAGTTGCCTTGGTTTTCGCCCTTTTTTTCATCGTCGCCGGCATGGTGTCCTGCCAGAGTTCTGAACGCCCCGATGGCATGTATGCGATTTTCGAAACCGACAAGGGCAGAATCGTCGCCTCGCTGGAATTCGAAAAGGCGCCCATGACGGTAGGCAATTTCGTGGGCCTGGCCGAGGGCAGGCTGGACGCGGCCAAAGGCAAGCCCTTCTACAACGGGACAGTCTTCCATCGGGTGGAACCGGGCTTTGTCATCCAGGGCGGAGATCCCAAGGGCGATGGCACGGGCGGCCCGGGTTACCGCTTCCCCGACGAATTCTCTCCCGACCTCAAGCATGACGGAGCGGGAATTCTCTCCATGGCAAACGCAGGCCCTAATACCAACGGAAGCCAGTTTTTCATCACGCTGGGAGCCGCCGCCTGGCTGGACGGCCTGCACTCGGTCTTCGGCAAGGTCATAGAAGGCCAGGAAATCGCCTCAGCGATCGCCGCAGGCGATCAGATTAAAAGCCTGAAAATCGAAAGGGTCGGCGGCGCGGCCAAGAATTTCGACGCTTCCCAAAAAGCATGGGACGAGCGCCTGAGCGCCGCGTACGCGGCCCTGCGCGCCGCCGCCCAGGCCAAGCGCCAGTCGGACAAGGCAGCCATCCAGGCTTCCTGGCCCGATGCCATCGAAGATGAAAACGGGATATTCCAGAAGGTGCTGCGCAAGGGTTTCGGCGATACGCCGGCCAAGGGCGACACGGTTTCTGTGATATACAAGGGTATGCTCTTGGACGGCACCGTATTTGACCAGTCGGCGTTGTCGGGCGGACCTCTGACCTTTACGATCGGAACCGGAGAAATCATCGACGGCTGGGACAAGGTGGTTTCTTCCATGCGCAAGGGGGAGAAGCGAATCGCCGTCATACCCCCCGAATTAGCCTACGGCTCCTCGGGGATAAGCGGCGTCATACCCGCCGATGCCTACCTGGTTTTCGAGATGGAGTTGACGTCCATAAAAAAATGACGGTTTTTCGCTGAAATGAGCCCTGGGCTGGAGATATTGGACAATTTCAGCCTTTCATAGAAATGAAGGTTTTTTGGATCGAAGTCTGGAGAAATTGGACAATTTCTACATTCTTCGATCCATTTTTTTATTGTTTCCCCAGAAAATAAGCTCAACTTCTTAGCTTGACTTAAAATCGTCGGACAGCGTCCGGGTAGAATAATACCTACGACGGACTATGTGGATTAGGAATAAGCGAGCTTGGGGACTTTTCCTCCTTTTCTCTTTGATGCTCCTGGCGGCGGTAGGCTCGGTGCAAGCCCAGGGAAAGAGTACAAGCAAATCGATAAGTATCCAGATAGTGGCTTACGTGCCGCCGACGCTTCGTTTGAATCTCGACTTTTCCCGGGATGGCAGCCTAGCGATCAACGGAAGAATCCGGGGAGAGAAAGACTCCGGCAGCCTGAGTACCCAGAGCCTATCCGTCAGCGGATCGGGCCGATCCGACTTCGATATCAGCCCGGGCGCGACGATAATCATCGGCAACGCTTCGCTTTTTTCCAACCTTCCTGGCACCTATTCAGTGATCGTCTACTCTTCGAACGGAGGCTACCTGCGCAACAGCAGCTCGGCCGCCGCCTCTCGTATCCCCTACCAGTTAATGCTCGGCGACAGGCTCAGCTCAGCCCAGCAAGGGAGTTTTCGCTTCGCTCTTGGGGGCAAGGCGGGCAAGGGGAGCCCCGATTTTAAGGTTGCACTGAGCTTTGGAACCCTCGACGCCGAAGAAGGCGATTATTCTGACAATCTGAGTTTTTCCATCATAGCCGGCTAGAAACTCCCGACATTCGAAGCCCTCAAGCGACCCCGCCTCATTGGCAGCTATACGGTATTTTGGTATGTTTTAACCTGTGGTCGACCCAGAGGCCGACGGAACAGGAGGTAGGAAATGAGTTACAGCATGACGACGACATGGAAAGGCGACATGGCCTTCGAAGCCGACCTCGAGGGCCACAAGGTTCTCATGGACGCGGCAAAGGATAACGGGGGCCAGGATTCAGGCTCAAGACCCAAGCCTCTGCTGCTCGCCGCCCTAACCGGTTGCTCGGGCATGGACGTCGCTTCAATCCTCAAGAAGATGCGGGAACCCTTGAGCTGGTTCCAGCTCAAGGTGGACGCCGAGAGCAGCCAGGAACATCCGAAAAAGTATACCCAGATCAAGCTGACCTATCAGTTCAAGAAGGCCGACAAGCTCAATCCGGACAATGTCCAGAAGGCGTGCCAGCTTTCCCAGGAAAAGTATTGCGGTGTCAATGCCATGCTCAAGGAAGCCGCCAAGGTTGAATGGGCGATAGAATATGTTTGAGCCGGCGCTGGCGACGCGTCCGTATCGCCGCCGGAGCCGCTTCAGATCGCCGAAATCGTCTTGAAAATCAGAAAGCCCGGCCGAACGCCCACCTAGCGCTGTCGCCGGGCTTGGGATTTTCGGGGATTGAAAAAAAGCCTCTCCCCCATTATACTCTCGCCCGGTGGCTAATTTTCTAACGAACGGGATTAAACCGCATTTTTTTCAACAATTTTCCCAATGAAATTACCAGCGCTGCCGTCGCGAAGCCTTGAGAAACCAGAAGACGCCCTTCGGCGTCGACTATACTATAGGAATGAGGTGAATTGAAGCTATGTCCATAGATATTCACACGATGCGAAACATCGGTATCTCGGCCCATATCGATTCGGGCAAGACAACTCTCTCCGAACGAATACTGTTCTACTGCAGGAAGATTCACGCCATCCACGAGGTGAAGGGGAAGGACGGCGCCGGCGCCACCATGGATTCCATGGATCTGGAGAGGGAGCGCGGCATCACGATTCAGTCGGCGGCCACCAACGTCGTATGGAAAGGACATCCCATCAATCTCATAGATACCCCGGGACACGTCGACTTCACTATCGAGGTGGAACGCTCCTTGAGGGTGCTGGACGGCGCGATTCTCGTGCTCTGCGCGGTTGCCGGCGTCCAGTCCCAGTCCATCACCGTGGACAGGCAGCTCAAGCGTTACCATGTCCCCCGACTAGCCTTCATCAACAAATGCGACAGGACAGGAGCCAACCCCTTCAAGGTAAAGGCCCAGCTCCAGGAAAAACTCGGGCTGAACCCTGCCTTCGTCGCCCTCCCCATCGGCCTCGAGGATAAGCTCGAGGGCGTGGTCGACCTGATCACGATGCGTGCTGTGTATTTTGACGGTCCCTCGGGCGAGGATCTGCGCTACGCCGAAATTCCCGCTCATCTCATGGCGGATGCCGAGCGCTACCGTGAGGAGCTGGTCGAGGCCGCAGCCATGTTCTCCGACGAACTGGCCGAAGCCTATCTCGAGGGAGAATACAGCAACGAAATGCTGGTGGCGGCGATTCGCAAGGGCTGCATCGCCGAGAAGCTGGTACCCGTCTTCGTGGGCTCTGCCTATAAGAACAAGGGCGTGCAGCTTCTCCTGGACGGTGTGGCCTCCTACCTCCCTGACCCTACGGAAGTGCGCAATTTCGCCCTCAACCTGGACGACGACGAAAAGCAGGTGGAACTCGTTCCCGACCCCGCCGCCAAACCCGTGGCCCTCGGCTTCAAGCTGGAGGACGGACAGTATGGCCAGCTCACCTACGTGCGCGTGTACCAGGGCGAGCTTAAGAAAGGCGACGAGCTTTTAAACACCCGCTCGCGCAAGCGCTTCAAGGTGGGCCGCCTGGTTCGCATGCACTCCGATTCCATGGAAGACATCTCAGAGGGATACTGCGGCGACATCGTTGCCCTTTTCGGCGTCGAGTGCGCCTCTGGCGACACCTTCTGCCATCCCGACCTCAACTACGCCATGACCAGCATGTTCATTCCCGAGCCGGTAATCTCCCTGGCCATCGAGCCCAAGGACAAGAAGTCTTCTGACCAGATGGGCAAGGCGCTCAACCGCTTCACCAAAGAAGATCCCACCTTCCAGACTTACGTGGATCCCGAATCCAACCAGACTATCATCAAGGGAATGGGCGAACTCCACCTGGAAGTGTATATCGAGCGCATGCGCCGCGAGTACAAATGCGAGGTGGAGGTGGGCAGACCTCAGGTCGCGTACAGGGAGGCTATCACCCAGCGCGCCGACTTCAACTATACCCACAAGAAACAGACCGGCGGCTCGGGTCAGTACGGCCGGGTAGCGGGTTACATGGAGCCCCTGGAAACCGAAAACTACGAGTTCGTCGATATGGTCAAGGGCGGCGCCATCCCCGTCGAGTACATCCCCTCCTGCGACAAGGGCTTCAAGTCAGCCCTGCAGAAAGGCAGCCTGATCGGCTTCCCCATAGTGAACGTCCGCTGCGTGGTGAACGACGGACAGAGCCACCCCGTCGACTCCTCCG
>CAYVOD010000110.1:0-4417 GCA_964453055.1 uncultured Treponema sp.
AAGAAAAGCTCAAGTTGCTCGAAAAGCGGCGAGCCAAGGTGCTCGCGGGCGGAGGACCCAAGAGGGTCGAAGCCCAACACGCTAAAGGCAAGAAGACTGCCCGGGAGAGGATCGAGGCGCTTCTCGACAAGGGATCGTTCATCGAACTGGACGCTTTCGTCGAGCATCGCTGCACCGACCTCGGGATGGCCGAGATCGAGGCGCCGGGCGAGGGCGTGGTCATCGGCTACGGCACGATCCAGGGCAGGACGGTCTATGTCTTCGCCCAGGACTTCACGGTCATCGGAGGCTCCCTCGGCGAGATGCACGCCGCCAAAATCTGCAAAGCCATGGATATGGCCGTCAAGGTCGGCTGCCCCTGCATCGGCATCAACGATTCGGGCGGCGCGAGAATCCAGGAAGGCGTTGACGCTCTTTCTGGCTACGGCGACATTTTCTACCGCAACACCCTCTCTTCGGGCGTCGTCCCCCAAATATCGGTTATCATGGGACCCTGCGCAGGCGGCGCGGTTTATTCCCCGGCACTGACCGACTTCGTCTTCATGACCGAGGGGACGGCTAATATGTTCATCACCGGACCCCAGGTCATAAAGGCCGTCACCGGCGAGGACGTGAGCGCCGAGGGCCTTGGCGGGGCCAAGGTTCATACCGAAGTGTCGGGCGTGGCCCAGTTCAAGTTCAAGGACGAAGATTCCACCCTCGAGGCGGTGCGCAAGCTTCTCTCCTATCTCCCCCAGAACAATATCGAGGACGCGCCCCTGGTCAGCTCGGGCGACGATCCCTACAGGGCCGATCCCGAACTCGCGAATATAATCCCCGATTCGGCGAACAAGCCCTACGACGTGCGCAGGGTGATCGAGCGTGTGGTGGATTCCGGTGATTTCTTCGAAACCCAGCCTGACTACGCCAAGAACATCGTCACCGGATTCGCCCGGCTCGCCGCTCGCTCCATCGGCATAATAGCGAACCAGCCGGCGGTCCTGGCGGGCGTTCTGGATATCAACGCCTCGGACAAGGCTTCGCGCTTTATCCGTTTCTGCGATTCCTTCAATATTCCCCTGCTCACCTTCTCG
This sequence comes from uncultured Treponema sp., assembly GCA_964453055.1. Lineage (GTDB taxonomy): Bacteria > Spirochaetota > Spirochaetia > Treponematales > Rectinemataceae > UBA2256. The sequence goes on from CAYVOD010000110.1 coordinate 1,074, forward strand.
GACACTGCCGGATACCTGCCCGGCGTGGGACAGGAACATGGCGGAGTCATCAGGCACGGGGCCAAGCTCCTGTACGCCTACTCAGAGGCCACGGTTCCCAAGATGACGGTGATTCTGCGCAAAGCCTACGGCGGCGCCTATATCGCCATGTGCTCCCGCCATCTGGGGGCGGACCAGGTTTTCGCCTGGCCCAGCGCGGAAATCGCGGTGATGGGTCCCGATGGCGCGGCCAACATCATTTTCAAGAAAGAGATCGACGAAGCCGCCGATCCCGTCGCCGCCAGGAAGGAAAAGATCGAAGAGTACAAGAAGAACTTCGCCAATCCCTACAAGGCGGCGGTGCGGGGCTACGTCGACGATGTCATCGACCCCTCCCAGACCAGGGCGAGACTCTGCGCGGCTCTTTCCATGCTCCTGGGCAAGCGCCAGACTCTTCCCGCGCGCAAGCACGGGAACATGCCCGTCTGATCACAGGAGCCATGCATTATGAATAAATGGTCCATCCTATTGGTTGGAATGGGGACTGTCTTCATTGCCCTCATCGTTATCATCGGAATGATTCAAGTCTTCCATCTCATCTTCGGGGAAAACCTTGTTTCGAGAAAAAAAAACCGAAACCCCGCTAAAGGCGCACATGAGGAAGGACAAGCGAAGGTCACCTTCGCCCAGCCTGCGACGAAACCACCGGCCGCGCCTTCTGCGGCGGCTCCCACCGCGATCGGAAACGAGCTTGTGGCGGTCATCGCCGCGGCCATTTCAGCGGCCAGCGGAGTCTCGACTTCAGCGTTCCGCATAGCGTCCATACAGCCCGCAGGGGCGCAGGAGCAAGGTTTCAACACCCCCGTGTGGGGCAGAATCGAGCGATTCAACAGATAATACGCGAACTTAAGGAGAATTGATATGAAGCAGTATAAGGTAACGGTCAACGGTCAGTCCTACGACGTGGCGGTGGAGGAAATCGGCGCCGGAGCGGCGCCGGCTCGCCCCGCGGCGGTTCCCGCCGCGGCTCCTGTCCCAGCCGGAGCGCCGGCCCCTTCCTACAGCCCTGCGGTCGCCGCTCCGGCCGCTCCCGCGGCCACGTCTGCCGGATCTCTCACCGTTAAATCCCCCATGCCCGGAACAGTGATGTCTTTCAAGGTAACCGTCGGACAATCGGTCAACCGTGGCGACGTGCTCCTCATTCTCGAAGCCATGAAGATGGAGAACGAGATCGTCGCGCCCCAGGCGGGTAAAGTGGTTGGGTTGAGGGTTCCCGTGAGCGCCTCTGTCAATACCGGCGATCCCTTGGTCGATCTCGAATAAGGGGAATTGCAGCCCCATGAAAGAGTTCATCGCGGAATTCCTGCAATCGACTGGATTCCTCAATCTGAGCTTAGGCCAGTTACTGATGCTGGTCATAAGCTGCGTCCTGCTGTATCTGGGGATATATCGAAAGTACGAACCCCTCCTGCTCGTGCCTATAGCCTTCGGCATGCTCCTGGCCAACATACCCATCTCGGGCATCACCGACGGTCCTATCGGCAACCAGCCGGGAGGGCTGATCTATTATCTCTACCAGGGAGTGAAGATGGGAATTTATCCCCCCCTCATTTTCCTGGGCATAGGCGCCATGACGGACTTCGCGCCCCTCATCGCCAACCCCGCAAGCCTTCTCTTGGGAGCGGCGGCGCAGCTGGGCATCTTTATTCCCTTCATCCTCGCCACCTACCTAGGCTTCGACCTCAAGGCCGCGGCGAGCATCGGTATCATAGGCGGAGCGGACGGGCCCACGGCGATCTTTCTCACCTCCAGGCTCAAGCCCGAGCTCCTGGGACCGATAGCGATAGCGGCCTACTCCTACATGGCCCTCGTTCCCATAATCCAGCCGCCAATCATGAGGGCGCTCACGACTCCTAAGGAGAGGGCGGTCAAGATGGCGCAGCTCAGGGAAGTCACCAAGACCGAAAGAGTGGTGTTCCCCATCGGCGTCACCATTTTCGTCGGGCTGCTGCTCCCCGCAGCGCTCCCTCTGGTGGGATCGCTCATGCTCGGGAACCTCTTCAGGGAAACGGGCGTTACCGAGCGGCTTTCCGACACTTCCCAGCACGCGCTCATCAACATACTCACGATCTTCCTTGGCGTGTCGGTGGGCTCCACCGCTAGCGCCGAGCGATTCCTCAATCCCGAAACCCTCAAGATCATTTTCCTGGGGCTTTTCGCGTTCTCATGCGGAACCGCGGGCGGCGTGCTATTCGGGAAGCTCATGTATCTGGCGACCGGCGGAAAGGTCAATCCGCTCATTGGATCGGCGGGCGTTTCGGCCGTGCCCATGGCGGCCAGGGTTTCCCAGGTCGTAGGGGCCGAGACCGATCCCACGAACTTCCTTCTCATGCACGCCATGGGGCCGAATGTCTCGGGAGTGATAGGCTCGGCGGTAGCGGCGGGCGTTTTGCTTTCCATTTTAGGCTGACCGAGGCTGGCTTCAAGAGTCCCGGTGGGACTTTCGAGGAGTTCATAGCTTTCATTTCCAACTTCTTCCCGCGAGGCTCCGTAGGCGCTTCGCGGGAAGCTTCGTATATGCGGGCATCACAGGAGATTCCCTATGAAAGTGCATAAATTCGGCGGTTCGGCCCTGAGCGGAACCGAATCCTTCGAGCAGATGGCGAGAATCCTAAAAGCTTGCTCCGAAGACCTGGTCGTCGTCTCGGCTTTCTCGGGGGTCACGGACGAACTTCTTGGGGCCGCGAACCTGGCCGCGTCGAGGAACGATTACACCGGCGTCCTCGAAGGGCTTTACGATCGCCACCTCGGGCTGGCCACGCACTTTCTCGAAGGCCGGGAACTGGACGCGGCAAGGTCGGCATTGCGCGTCGAGTTGGACAGGCTCGGCGAACTCCTTGGCGGCGTGGCGGTGCTCCAGGATCTCTCCCGCCGGAGCCTCGACCAGATTCTGTGCGTCGGCGAGCTTCTCTCGGCCCCCCTCGTGACGAAGATCCTGAACGCGAAGGGCATCCAAGCCCAGCATGTGGACGCGCGGACCCTGGTCGTCACCGACGATACCTACGGAGCGGCTCGTTGCGACGAGCAGGCCACTCATGCCCGGGCGAGGGCTGCTCTCGCGGCCGTCAAGGGAATCGCCGTGACAGAAGGGTTTATCGGCTCGACCCCTTCAGGGGTCACCACGACCCTGGGCAGGGGAGGCTCCGATCTAAGCGCCGTGCTGCTCGGCGCTTCCTTGGGCGTCGACGAGATATGTCTGTGGTCGGCGCGGGACGGGCTTTTGACCGCCGATCCGGAATTCGTGGCCGATGCCTTTCCGATCGCCGAGATCTCGTATCAGGAAGCCTTGGAACTCACTCACCTCG
>CAYVOD010000111.1:0-4407 GCA_964453055.1 uncultured Treponema sp.
CAGGGATTTCTGGGCATCGGCGAGGGCGGCGGCCAAGGCCTCGCCTGAGTTCTCCGGTCCCTTGCCGCGTTCCCTAAGAAAACCCTTCTCGGCCAAGACCTCCGCGAGCTCGCGCTCGGACCTGCCCAGCTCCTCCCGGGCGGCTTCCTCTTCCGGCAGGATTGTCTCGAGACGCGTACGCACCTTGGCTATAGCTTCTTCCCAGTCTTTCCCTGAGCTTTTCAACTCTTCCAGTTCTTTTTCCTTGGAAAGGATTTCCGAAGACAGAGCTTCCCAGGCCGGATGGGGATCAATCGAGCCGGATTCGCGCTCGATCTCTAGCAGGGTATTCTGGAAAACCGCCGCTTTTCGTCGGTTTTCCTCAGCCTTGAAGCGAAGAAGTTCAAGATTTTGCGTGGCGCGGGAGAGCAGGGAGCTTCCCGACTCGTTTTTTTCCCTGCGCCGATCAAGATCGAGCAAGGACTCCTCCGCTTCGCCTTGCCGCCCTTCAAGCCTCGCGGCTATCGACTCGAGATCGTCCATGAAACGAATGGTTTCTTTCTCGCCTGCCTCCTCTATGGTTCGCTCGAGACCTGGGGCCGAAATCACGGCCCGGGCGCCTGGCAGGTACTCTTCGAAAATTTCCGCGGCCGCGGCCGCGCCTCGCCCCAGCTCCCGCCCCGAGGACGCGATCTCTCCGCTCAACGCTTCCAGCCTCGAGTTCAGCAATCCCAACCTGGCTTCCAGGGAAGCCAGGCCGGCCGCCGCCTTAATCCGTTCTTCCCTGGCATCGGCCAGCTCCTTGGCCGGGGCGAGGTCCTTGCCTTCGAACCCAGGCGCCAAGGCCGGGTGCTCCAGGGATCCGCAGACCGGACAGGGCTGGCCCGGCTTAAGCTTAGCCGCGAGATACCCCGCCTCGGCCAACGCGACTTCCCCTTCCAGGCGGGAGAGACTGGCTTCGGCCTTGCCGACGCGCGCCTCCGCGCCTCGTTTGTCCTCCCGTAGCTTACTCACTTCCCCATCGAGTTCCGCCGCGTTAATGAGCAGCTTCAACCGCCGCGACACTTCATCCTTCAACGCGGACAGCCGCCCCTTTTGTTCGCGAATCTCCTCAAGCCGCGCCCTTGCCCGAGCTTCCTCGCCGGGAGCGGGGCGCAGGGCTTCGATTTCCCGCCTTGCTTCCTCGATGCGCCCGAGCTCCTCGGAGACGAGGCGATCCGATTCGGCCGCCTCTGCGTGAGCCGCTTTCAGCGCTTCCTCGGCTTCTAGCCTCCGTCGCCAAAGCTGAAGCGCCTTCTCGAGGGCATAGAGTCTTTTCCTATCCTCTGCTAGCTGCCCTTCCAGGATTTCGGCCCTCCGGCTCCCTTCCTCCCGGGCCTTGGTCTCTAGCTCCAGGCTCGCCAACTCCTCGGCCAGCTGCCTCGACTTGAGCCCCAGGCTTTCCGCCTTAGCCCGAGCAGCGGAGAAAGCAAGTGAAAACGGCCGCGCCGCCGCGGCCGCCTTGGCCAGCTCTATCCTCCCCAGGCGGCTTTTCTCTTCCTCGGCCTTGCCTAGCAACTCCCGCACCGCCCCGGCAGCCCTGCCCGCGCGCTCCCGCCTTGCAAGCAACCCGCGCTCCAGCTCGAAGCGGCGCTCCGACCGGCCCAAGGCGGCCGCGGCCTCGTCCTCGGCCCTTCTGGCTTCGGCCTGCTCCTTGCGCAGCCTTTCCAGCTCCGCCCCGGGTTCCTCCCCCAGCTCCGTTTCCAGCCTGGCAAGCTCGGCGCCCAAGGAAGAAAGTCCGTTCTTGGCTTCCTGGGCCCTGGTCCTGGCAAGCTCGGTGATCCGCTCGTGCAGATCCACCGGAAACAGCTTTTCCAGCACCTGGCTGCGCTTAGTCGAGTCCATCTCGAGAAATTGCTGGAATTCCCCCTGGGGCAGGAGGATAATTTTGCCGAACTCATCTGCGTTGAGGCCGATGAGTTCGGCGACTTTCCGGTTCACCTGCTTGACTCCATCGGCCAGGACCTTCCATCCCGAATCGGAGCTTCGGGACGCGATAAAAAGAGTGGCCGCCGGGGGAACCTCGGTAAGGCCGCCCCCGCGCTTGGGCTTGGCATAGGGGGCTTGGCGCAGGATCCTGTACGTGCTTCCGGAGAGGGAAAACTCGAACTCCACCAAGGGCTTTTCACCCGGAGGGGCGAAATCAGAAACCAGCTCGGCCTCGAACCCTCCCCTCCCCCCCGGCGCCTGGCCGAAAAGGCAGTAGGTCATGGCGTCGAAAAGCGTGGATTTTCCCGAGCCTGTGGGGCCGCAGATCAGAAAGAACTCTCCCAGGGCTTCGAAATCCACGCAGGTCTTGCGCCGATAAGGACCGAAGTTTTCGACGCTTAGCTTACTCGGACGCACCCGCGGCCTCCTTGGCGAGCTCCTCGAAGAGGGCCGTCTCCTTTTCCACCGGCTTCGTCCCTTTCATTTCCTCGTAGAACGCGGCGAAATCGGTCTTTACCGTTTCCAGGCTGTCGTCTTCCCTCCTCGCCTCCCAAGCCGGGGAGTCTTGGTCCCCCGAGCCGGATTCATCGGCCAGATTTAACTCGAAGGCTCGCTGACGTATTGAGAGCAGGCGGGGATAGAGAGACTTTAGCCGCTCGGCGGCGTTCATCACCGCGTCCTCGTCCAGTAGCTGGAATTCGACGTAATCCTCCCTGGCCGGATCGGCGCCCGCCCGGTCCAGCAGCTCTTCGAAACTTCCTAAAGCCCTTCGGATTCTTCGCTTCGGCGCAAGGGAGAAAAATTCCACCCTGCTGCTCCCCTTCTCCACATTTATTTCGATATAACCCCGTTCCTCCCCGGCTTCCGAAACCCCGAACGCCAGGGGAGCTCCCGAGTACCAGATCTTCGGTCCCGGGCTCTGGCAGCTGTGCAGATGCCCGAGAGCGGCGTAATCGAAGTCGGCGAAAAGCCCGGCGCCCACCTGCTCCGCCGAACCGATGAATCCGCTCTCGCTTTCGGAAAGCCTAGAGCCCGCGGCGAAACAGTGCGCCAGGAGAATATTGCTATCGCTTTGCGCAAGGCGAGGCTTTATTTTCGCCAACGCCAGGGCGAACATCTCCTCTTGGCTCCGGGTCTTGGGCGCCGCTCCGCCAGCCTCCCCCACTCCGTCGACGCTCGCCTGCCGCGCCTGGGCTGCCCATTCCTCCCAAGGAGCGTTGGACTGCTGCAAAAAGGGCAGAGCCCAGACAGCGCAGCGTTTCCCCTCGGAATCGCGCAGCAGCACTGGCTCCGCGTCGGCTTTTACGACTATGTGGAGGCCAGCCCGGGCGAGAAGGGAAGCCCCGAAGCCCAGCCTCCCGCCAGAGTCGTGGTTGCCCGGTATGGCGACGATCGCCATGTCCTTGCCCGCCGCGCGGCGGGCCGAAGCCAGAAAACTGTCGAAAAGCTGAACGGCCTCCACAGGCGGAACCGGCCTATCGTAAATATCCCCGGCTATGAGAAGCGCGTCGGGCTTGCGCGAGGTTATCGCCTCGACGACCTTCCCCAGCACGAACGACTGATCGTCAAGCAGATCGTAACCCCGCAACGTTTTGCCCAGGTGAAGGTCCGAGAGATGGAAAAGGCGCATGGGTCTAGCATGGAGTCCTTCCGGGCCAAGGTCAAGGACGGAGGAACTTATGTATGATTATCGGGCAATATATACTGGCAATCCCCCTCCACTTGTTGGTATATTTTAATTTCACCATATGAAATCAAGCACGGGAGGAAAGGAATGATCTATAGAAGACTCGGGTCGGCGGGCATCAAGCTCTCTGTATTCTCGCTGGGCTCCTGGGTGACCTACGGCCCCCAGGTCGATATCGACGCTTCCGCCGATATGATCAAGCTCGCCTACGACAACGGCGTCAACTTCTTCGACAACGCCCAAGCCTACTCGGGCGGCATGGCCGAAACAATCATGGGCGCGGCGATCAAGAAACTGGGCCTGCGCAGGGGCTCGTACCTCATCTCCACAAAACTCTACTGGGGACTCCACGAGGGCCCCAACGAAAAAAACACCCTCAACCGCAAGTATCTCATGGAAGCAATCGATGGCAGCCTGGAGCGGCTGGGGCTGGATCATGTGGATCTTCTCTTCTGCCATAGGCCCGATCCCGATACTCCGGTGGAGGAAACCGTCCGCGCGATGAGCGATATCGTGGCCGCCGGAAAGGCGCTTTACTGGGGCACCAGCGAATGGCCCGCCGACAAGTTGCTGGAAGCCTGGAAGATCGCCGACAAGCGGAATCTCTACCTCCCCCAGATGGAGCAGCCGCACTACAACATGTTCGTGCGCGACAAGGTCGAAAAGGAGTTCGCGGGGCTTTACGACAGCATCGGGCTCGGACTCACCACATTCAGCCCCCTGGCCTCGGGATTCCTCTCGGGGAAATACCTGAACGGAGTGCCCGAAGGCTC
>CAYVOD010000112.1:0-4364 GCA_964453055.1 uncultured Treponema sp.
TTGTGCATGTCTTCCTTTTTCTTGATGGCGGAGCCGGTGCCGTTGAAGGCGTCCAGAAGCTCGTCGGCCAGCTTCTCGGGCATGGCCTTTCCGCTGCGGGCCCGGGAGGCGGCGATGAGCCAGCGCATGGCCAGCGCTTCGCGACGGGAATCCCTGATTTCGATGGGGACCTGGTAGGTCGCTCCGCCGACTCGTCGGGACTTGACTTCGACGACAGGCTTCGCGTTGTCCAAAGCTTTGGTGAAGACATCCAGGGCGGGCACTCCCGCCTTCTGCTGCATGATGTCCAAAGCGTCGTACATGATGCGCGTGCAGGTGGATTTCTTGCCCTGCCACATCATCCTGCAGACGAACTTGGTGATGGCCGTGGAATTGTACTTGCTATCCGGCGCGTGACCGCGATCGATAGACTTCTTTTTTCTGCCCATACTCTATTCCCTTAGGCCTTGGGCTTCTTGGCTCCGTACTTGGAGCGGCCCTTCTTGCGATCCTCGACGCCCAGGGTATCCTTGGCGCCGCGAATGATGTGATAACGAACGCCGGGGAGATCCTTGACGCGGCCTCCGCGCACCAGAACCACCGAGTGTTCCTGGAGATTGTGGCCGATGCCGGGGATGTAGGCGGTTACTTCGATGCCGTGGGTAAGGCGGACTCGGGCTACCTTTCTCAAGGCCGAGTTCGGCTTCTTGGGCGTAACGGTCATGACGCGGGTGCAGACGCCGCGACGCTGCGGGCACTCATCAAGTGCCGGGGCTTTGGTCCGCCATACGTTCGGCTTTCTGCCGAGACGGATAAGCTGGTTGATCGTAGGCATAAATGCTCTAGACTCCCTTATTCGGTCTCTCGGTGTCAGCATCACCCAGGACCAGTTTCAAATTATGGCTGGTACAATCGCAGGCTAGGCGCGGTGTGCCTAGCCAGGCGATCCAAGATACCTCCAGCCTTCCTCGAATGTCAATACCGGCGCCTGGCCGGCCCTTCGCCTAAGCGATCTGCCGGCCGGGCGCCGCTTCCGGGAACAAAAGCCCGGAGCTTCCTTATTCTTCCTCGTTGACCGCCTCGAAGCCGGCGTCGTTGTCGAACACCGTCTCCTCTTCGAAGGAGCCGTTGGCGTCGGCCCTATCCTCAAGGGCGGGAATTGGGGCCATTTCCTTTTCGAGCTTTCGCTTTTCGAGGATCTCTTCCACGTAGCCGTCCAGGTCATCATGCTCGCCGTCGGAGAGCTTGATCCCCTTGTACACCCTCATGCCAGTGCCGGCGGGGATAAGGTGGCCGATTATGACGTTTTCCTTGAGTCCCCTCAGCCCGTCCACCGAACCCGCGATTGCGGCGTCGGTGAGGACCTTGGTGGTCTCCTGGAAGGAGGCGGCGGAGAAGAAGGAATCGATCTTGAGCGAAGCCCTGGTTATGCCCAAAAGCATCGGCCGGGCGACGGCGGGTTGACCGCCTTCCTTGATAACTCTCTCGTTTTCCTCATGGAAGCGGTACTTGTCTACCTGCTGGCCATAGATGAACCGGGTGTCGCCGGGGCTGACGATCTCCACCTTCTTCATCATCTGCCTGATGATGACGCCGATGTGCTTATCGTTTATCGTAACGCCCTGGAGCCGATACACCTGCTGCACCTCGTCCATGAGATAAGCCTGGCAGGCCTGCTCGCCCAGGATGTTGAGCATATCGTGGGGATTCTTGCTTCCGTCGCAGAGCAACTCGCCTGCCTCGACCATATCGTTGTCCCGGACTAGAAGCCTCCTGCCCATGGGCACCAAGTGCTTGTACTCCTTGCCGAAACGGTCGGTGATCACGATGAGCCGCTTGTTTTTTATGTTGCCGCGAATGGAAACCTTGCCTGACACCATGGCCAGGATCGCCGGATTCTTGGACTTGCGTGCCTCGAAAAGCTCGCCGACCCTGGGCAAGCCTCCCGTGATGTCCATTGCCTTGGCGCTTTCCTTGAGAATCTTGGCTAAGGTGCGCCCCGCCTTTATCGACTCGCCGTCCTCAACGTTGAGGTAGGCGCCGCCGGGGAGCAGATAGGCGAAGATTTCGTTGCCCGCCTCGTCGCTTATGACGATGCGCGGCTGCTTGGAATCCCGCTCTAGGGCGAATTCGGTGATACGCTTGTCGATATTGCCAGTTTCCTCGTTGATCTCTTCCTTCAAGGTCGAGCCGGGGATGATATCCTCGAAACGGACATAGCCGTCGTACTCGGAAATAATAGGATCGGTGAAAGGGTCGAAAATCGCGACAGTGTCCTCGGCGGGCACCAGATCGCCTTCCTTGACCGAGAGATCCGAACCGTTCCTGATTTCCAGCTTCTGTTCCTGCGCGATGAGCAAGAGCCTCTGGCCCTTATCCCCCTCGGGAGGAAGAACTTTCGCGTAGGAAATATCGTGAGCCTGGATATCTTCACCCTTGCCCTTCTTCTTGATGATCGGAGAGCCCTTCAGCACCCTATCGCCGTCCTGGACCAGGAGCTTGTCGGTCTTGGCCAGGTCGTAGGCCGCGAAAACCTTGCAGACGTAGATGTAGCCCTTCCTGGTGAAGAGATAGTGGTTATCCTTGGTGGGAACGTAGGTACCCTGAATCCTGGTCACATAGACGGGATATTTTAGATAAACCCGGTTTTCCTCCGAAGCCTTGGTCGCCGCGCCACCGATATGGAAGGTTCTCATGGTCAGCTGGGTACCAGGCTGGCCGATGGACTGAGCGGCGATGATGCCCACCGCCTCGCCAATATCCACCGTGCGCCCGGTGGCCAGGTTGCGGCCGTAGCATTTGCGGCAGACGCCGTAGCGGGCTTCGCAAGTGAGCACCGTTCGGATCGTCACTTCTTCGATGCCCGAAGCCTCGATCAGGGCGGCTATATCCTCGGTGATTTCCTGGTTGGACTCGACGATCACTTCGCCGGTGATCGGGTGCCTGATCGGGTCTAGGGTAAAACGGCCGATGATTCGCTCGCGCAGGGGCTCGATAATTTCCTCGCCATCCTTGATGGCTGTGTAGACCGAACCGTTGATGGTTCCGCAGTCGTCCACGTTCACCACCATATCCTGGGCGATATCAACGAGCCTTCTGGTAAGGTAGCCGGCGTCGGCCGTCTTGAGGGCCGTGTCGGCCAGACCCTTGCGGGCGCCGTTGGTGGAGATGAAGAACTCGATGACCGACAGGCCTTCGCGGAAGTTCGACCTGATGGGCAGCTCGATGATGTCCCCCGAAGGCTTGGCCATGAGGCCGCGCATGCCCGCCAGCTGGCGAATCTGGTTGCGGCTTCCGCGGGCGCCGGAGTAGGCCATCATGTAGATGTTGTTGAAGCCGCCCTTGTCGTTTTCCAGGGCCTTCATCATCACCGAGGTAAGTTCCTCGTTGGTCTTGGACCAGACTTCCACTACCCTGTTGTAGCGTTCGTCCTGGGTTATATGACCCGCCAGGTACTGTTTCTGGATCGACTCGACCTGCTTGTTGGCCGCGTCGATCATGGAAGCCTTCTCCGCGGGGATCACTATGTCGTCCATGCCTATGGTGGCGCCGAAGAAGGTAGCGTATTTAAAGCCCATGTTCTTGATCGCGTCCAGCATGGTGACGGTCACGTAGGGGCCTTTCAGCTTGTACACGTTCTCCACCAGGGAGCGGATATCCTTGTCGGTCAGCGCGTAGTTGATGAAGGGCACTTCAGCGGGGAAGGCCTCGTTTAAAAGAATCCGCCCGGCCGTGCTCAGGATCGTATGGTTGGCCGGCAGCTCCAGCTCTCTCCCCACCTTCTCCCACACGATCGACTTAGTGGCCGGGACTCGCACTTCCGCCTGGTAATCGCAGGCGCCGGACTCGCAGGCCATGAGGAGTTCCTCGGCGCTGGAGAAACGCTTGCCCTCGCCCTTGACGCCTTTCTTGGGCCTTGTGAGGAAGTTGATGCCCAGAACTATGTCCTGGGAGGGATAGACGATGGTCTTGCCGTTGGCAGGGTCGAGCAGGTTGCGGCTGGAGAGCATGAGGGTCCAGCACTCGGCCTGGGCCGCGTTGGTAAGCGGCACGTGGACAGCCATCTGGTCGCCGTCGAAGTCGGCGTTGAAAGCCTTGCAGACCAGGGGATGGAGCTTTATGGCCTTTCCCTCCACCAGCACCGGCTCGAAGGCCTGGATGCCCAGCCTGTGCAGGGTGGGCGCGCGGTTGAGGAGCACGGGATGTTCCTTGACAACCTCGTCCAGGACGGCGAATACCTCGGGAGTCTCCGACTCCACCAGCATCTTGGCTTTCTTGATATTGTAGACCACGTCCTTCTCCACAAGCTTCTTCATGATGAAGGGCTTGAAGAGTTCGAGCGCCATCTTGGTGGGAAGCCCGCACTGCCACATCTTGAGCTCGGG
>CAYVOD010000113.1:0-2928 GCA_964453055.1 uncultured Treponema sp.
GGCGTGGAACGCCAAGGCGGACAAGGCCGCGGCCAAATATCCGGAGCGGAAGAAGACCTTCGTCACGGGTTCGAACGCGCCGATCAACAGGCTCTACAGTCCCCTCGACGCCAATAATAAGGACTATATCGAGTCGGTCGGGCTGCCCGGCGAATACCCCTATACCCGTGGAGTGCAGGCGACCATGTACCGGGGCAGGCTCTGGACCATGCGCCAGTACGCCGGCTTCGCCACCGCCGAGGAGTCCAACGCCCGCTACAAGTATCTCCTGGCCCAGGGGCAGACAGGGCTCTCGGTGGCCTTCGACCTTCCCACCCAGATCGGCTACGATTCGGACCACGCCCTGGCCGCGGGAGAGGTAGGCAAGGTTGGCGTCGCCATCGATTCCCTGGAGGACATGGAAACGCTCTTCGCCGGCATTCCCCTGGACAAGGTATCCACCAGCATGACCATCAACGCCCCGGCATCCGTGCTCCTGGCCATGTACATCGCCGTGGCTGAGAAGCAAGGCGTGAGGGCCGACAAGCTCGAAGGCACGATCCAGAACGACATCCTCAAGGAATATATAGCCCGCGGAACCTACATCTACCCGCCGGGGCCCTCGATGCGGCTCATCACCGACATCTTCGCCTACTGCTCGGCCGAGGTTCCCAACTGGAACACGATTTCCATCTCCGGCTATCACATCCGGGAAGCGGGCGCCACGGCCATCCAGGAAGTTGCGTTCACCCTGGCGGACGGCATAGCCTACGTCGAAGCCGCCATCAAGGCCGGGCTTGACGTGGACGACTTCGCGCCCAGGCTCTCTTTCTTCTTCAACGCCCATAACGATCTCTTCGAGGAAGTGGCCAAGTTCAGGGCCGCCCGGCGCGTCTGGGCCCGCATCATGAAGGAACGCTTCGGCGCCAAGAATCCCAAGAGCCTCATGCTGCGCTTCCACACCCAGACGGGAGGAAGCACCCTCACCGCCCAGCAGCCCGAGAACAACGTGGTGCGGGTGGCCATCCAGGCTCTCGCCGCCGTATTGGGGGGAACCCAGTCCCTGCACACCAATTCCAGGGACGAAGCCCTTGCCTTGCCGTCCGAGGACTCGGTGCGCATCGCTCTCCGTACCCAGCAGATCCTGGCCTACGAATCGGGCGTCGCGGAGACGCCCGACCCCCTGGCGGGTTCCTACTACGTGGAGAGTCTGACCGACTCCGTCGAAACCGGGGTGTTGGCCTACATACGTCGCATCGACGACCTGGGCGGGGCGGTAAAGGCAATAGAGCAAGGCTACATTCAGCAGGAAATCCAGGACTCGGCCTACGCCTGGCAGATGGACGTGGAGAAGAACGAGCGGATCGTCGTGGGGCTCAACAAGTTCCAGGTAAAGGAAGCCAGCCCCAAGGGCCTCTTGCGAGTCGATCCCGCCGTGGGCGAGCGGCAGGTGGCGAAACTCGCGGCCCTCAAGGCGAGACGGGACAACAGGGCCGTGAGCGGCGCGCTGGCGGCCCTGCAGAAGGCCGCCGAGGGGGAGGACAACCTCATGCCGCCGATTCTCGCCGCGGTCAAGGCATACGCCAGCTTGGGCGAGATCTGCGACGTGCTGAGGAAGGTCTTCGGCGAATATCGCCCCAGCGTCATGTTCTAACCAGGGAGCTAAGAAATATGGAACGAAAAATACGCGTAATCGTCGCGAAACCTGGCCTCGACGGCCACGACAGGGGCGCCAAGGTGATAGCCCGGGCCCTCAGGGACGCGGGGATGGAAGTGATCTATACCGGGCTCAGGCAGACGCCGGAACAGATAGTGCAGGCCGCCCTACAGGAGGACGCCGACGTGGTCGCCCTTTCCATTCTTTCGGGAGCGCACAATCATTTGTTTCCCAGGGTGGTGGAGCTGCTCAAGGAAAAGGGCGCGGAGGACATTCTGGTATTCGGCGGGGGAGTAATCCCGGAGGACGATATTCCCTTCCTGAAATCGAAAGGCATCGCGGAAGTATTCGGCCCCGGCACTCCTACCCAGACGACGGTGGATTTCATCAAGACACACCTCAAGCGGAGCTAGAGCGCCCATGTACGGGGATCTCGCGCGTCGCTGCCTGGGCGGGGAGGTCCGGGCGGTGGCGCGGTTCATCAGCCTCCTGGAAGATGGGGACCGACACGCCTACGAAGCCATGTCCGCCTTTGCTTCCGCCATGGGCAGAGCCCAGGTAGTGGGGATAACAGGCCCCCCCGGCTCGGGCAAGAGCACTCTCACCGACAAGCTTATCGGATATTTTCGGAGCAAGAATAAAAAGGTCGCTGTTTTGGCCGTGGACCCCTCGAGCCCCTTCTCGGGCGGCGCCATCCTGGGCGACAGGCTGCGCATGCAAGGCCATGCCGTCGATTCGGGGGTGTATATCCGCAGCCTGGCCTCCCGGGGCCAGCTGGGCGGCCTCTCCAAAGCCACCGCCTTCGCTGCAAGGGTGCTCGAAGCGGCCGGCTACGATATCGTGATCATCGAAACCGTCGGCGTGGGGCAGTCTGAAATAGACATAGTGAAGGTGGCCGATACGGTGGCGCTGGTCTCGGTGCCGGGCCTGGGCGACGACATACAGGTGATCAAGGCCGGCATAATGGAGATCGGCGATATATTCGTGGTCAACAAGTCCGACAGGGAGGGGGCCGATAGGGTCGTGCGGGAGATCAGGGCCATGCTGGAAACCCAAGCCGCCCTCAAGAGGGGCAGAAGCCCGTCGGCAGGTCCCGACACCCTGGCTTCCCGAAGCGCCGAGCTGCTCCACCACGGCCAAGCAGGGACCGCTCAGCCGCCGCAGATTGAACTAATCGAAGCTGAAGAACTGCCTCCGGTGATGAAAACCGTGGCCGAGACCGGCGAGGGCGTTCCGGAGCTGGGGGCTTCCATACTATCCAGGTTCGAGGAGGATAGGCGGAGCGGAGCCCT
>CAYVOD010000113.1:3028-4342 GCA_964453055.1 uncultured Treponema sp.
GAAGACGTGGCCGAACAGAAGGTGAGGACATCTTTTTTCCCGGTTGGGGATACGGAGGTGGAGCTGCTCGAGTCCACCGACCCCGAGGGTCCTATCGGCAAGTTCATCGCCAACAAGGGTCAGGGCGTCCACCATTTAGCGTTCAGGGTCGACGACATCGACGCAGCCCTGGCGGAGCTGAAAGCAAAGGGCGTTCGCCTGATCGACGAAAAGCCCCGCTACGGAGCCGGCGGCGCCAGAATAGCCTTCATCCATCCCAAGGCGACAGGCGGCGTGTTGATCGAAATCAGCGAGCGCAAGTGAGCGCGATGGCCTTTAGCCGTTTTAAAGAAATCGAATGAAGGTTTGCGTCGTCGGCGTCGGAGCCATAGGCGGAACTCTCGGATATCGCCTGTCCAAGGCGGGCTGCGAGCTGTCCGGGCTGGCTCGTGGGAAGACCCTCGCGGCGCTGCGGGAAAAAGGCCTGCGCCTTGTCGAGAGAATGGCCGAAAGTCGAACCGAAGCCGCCGTGGCCATTCGGGCGAGCGACACTCCGGAAGAACTAGGCCCACAGGACCTGGTCATCCTAGCGGTGAAGGCCACGGGCCTCGGCGCTCTGGCGCCTGGCCTGAACCCCCTTCTAAAGCCCGACACCGTCGTCGTCCCTGCCATGAACGGCATTCCCTGGTGGTTCTTTCAAGGCTTTGGGGAGGCTCTTGAGGGCAGGAGGCTGCGCTCCGTAGACCCCGACGGCATCATTTCCGCTTCGATACCCCAAGAAGCTATCCTCGGCTGCGTGCTGCACATAGGGGCTATCTGTCCCGAACCTGGCCTCGTCGAGCCGCTTCCCTTGAAAACCATTATCCTTGGCGAGCCCTCTGGAACTTCCTCCACCCGGCTCGAGGCCACCGCCGGGCTTTTCGCCCGGGCCGGCTTCGACGTCAAGCTTTCTGGCTCGATCCAGAACGATATCTGGTACAAACTCTGGGGCAACATGACCATGAACCCCATTTCGGCCCTGACCGGGGCTACGATGGACAGGATTCTCGGCGATCCCCTGGTCGAGGAGTATTGCAGGAAGATCATGATCGAGGCCAAAGAAGTGGGCGAAAGGATCGGCTGCTCGATCGGACAGAGCGTGGAGGACCGCCTGGACGTCTCGCGCACCTTGGGCGCTTTCAAGACATCGATGCTCCAGGATGTGGAAGCGGGAAAACCCCTAGAACTGGACGCCTTGGTCGGCGCCGTGGCCGAAATCGGCGACCTGGTCGGCCTTGAGACTCCCGCCATCGATACCCTGCTGGGTTTGACCAGGCTAAGTGCCAGGGTCGCGGG
>CAYVOD010000114.1:0-4233 GCA_964453055.1 uncultured Treponema sp.
ACCGAGGCCACCGCCTGGGCTATGCTCCGGGCCTCGGATTCTTCGCTGTAGATCAAATACAGGACGTTGAGCTCGGGCCAGACCGCCGTGCCATGCCGGATGCCTTGCCTTCCCCTGCCCTGCACATCCTCGACCAGGGAGTAGCTGAAACCCGGCAGCCGTTCCTCGATCGCTTCGAAGATATCTTCTTCCACCGATCTGTTGGCGTATATTTCAGAGCGCAGCATCATCTACCTCCGCAGCCCCCGCAGACAAGCCGGAAATGCTTCTCCATTCTTCCACCTCCCTAAGGCGCTTGGCGTTTTTCCTTTCATTCCTGCTGTTGAAAAGATGATAGAGAACGGGAGTGAGAAAGAGCGTGAAGACGGAACTCACCGCCAGGCCTCCGAACATCGTCTTGGCGATGGGCTGGATGCTCTCGGTGCCCGAGCCGGGGAAAAGGGCAAGGGGCATGATGCCCAGGAGGGTGGTCAGGGTAGTCATCAAGATGGGCCTCAGGCGCCGCTTTCCGGCCTCTGCGCATGCTTCGAACAAATCGTAACCCCTGGCTCGAAGGGTATTGGTGTAGTCGACGAGTATTATTCCGTTATTGACCACCACGCCGGCCAAAGCCACAACCCCAACCATCGAAAAGAGGGAAAAGGTATCGCCGGTAATCTTGTAAATCCATACGACGCCGACGAACATGAGCGGGATCGAAAGGAAAATGATGAAGGGGTCCACGAAGGATTCGAACTGGCTGGCCATGACGCCGTAGACCAGGAATACCGCGACGCCGATGATCAAGAGAATGACCGGGAGGTAGGTTTCCACTTCCCTTCTTTCGCCGCCAACGGCGACGGTAACGTCATCCCTGGGCACATAATTCTCGTCCAACAGGCTCTGCACTTTAGTAGCTGCTTCGGTGGAACTAAGGGTCGAATCCACAGGGAGGCTTCCTTGCACGTGGAGAATCCTTTCCCGGTTTTCCCTGCTTATGCGCTGCGGCGCGGTGCTGTTTTCTATGCTGACGAAAGTCGATACCGGGATCCTAGCCCCTGTGGAACCGATGAGGAATAGGGATTGGATATCCGATAGCGTTGCGCGATCTTCTTCGCGCAACTGAACGAAAACGCTTACTGTCTCGCCGTCCATTGAAAAGCTCGTCACGGTGGTACCGTACATCGAGTTTCTTATTTCCCTGGCTATCTGGGCGACGGAGAAGCCGAAAATCGCGGCCTTGTCCCTGTCGATGCGTATAAGAAGCTCGGGAGAACCTTGATCCAGAGAAGTGGACACATTCTCGAGTTCGGGCATGTATGTGTCCAAAAGACGCTTTATTTTTTCGGCCTCGTCAGTGGCCGCGTCCTGGTCCCTTGAACGAAGCTCCACGTCCACCGCTTGGCTGGACGAGAATTGGCGGGCGGCCGAGAGCGAAACCACTCCGCCGGGTACCGTCTCCGCATAGCTGTTGAGTTTGGACCTGATTTGGCTGGCCGAATCGATTTGCTTGGCCGGATCCGGAAGCACTATCTGCAAAGAGCCTGAATTGGCGGAAGAACCTCCCCCCAGGGAGAGGATCAACCTCGTGTAGCCTTTCACGTTGGCTTTGACGTAGTCTTGAAGTTTCTCCAGGGTCGCCGAAGTCTTCTCCCTGGCGGTGCCGGTGGGATAGCTGACATTCACAGTGACGCTGTCGTCGGTTCTGAACCTCGGGAAAAGGTTCAGGCCGAAGGCGTTGATCTGCAGCAGGGCTGAGACGAGGATGACGGCAACGAGGCTGATAATCAGGAGCCGATTCCTGAGGCAAAATTCCAAGCCCTTCTTGTATAACCCTTCCTGGGCAGAGAAAAATCTGTCCAGGCCGGCGTCGACTTTTTTTATGAACGGATTGCGCAAGGGCTTCTGAACCCTTGTATTCAGGCGCATAACGGGACCGGAGAGCACGGGAACCAGGGTCATGGCGACCACCAGCGAGGCGGTGAGGGAAAAACAGATAGTGAAGACTAAGTCTTTGAATAGTTGGCCCATCATTCCCAGGTCGTTCCTGAAAAGAATCATAGGGATGAATACGCATAGCGTGGTCAGGGTCGAGGCCATAACCGCGGTCACCATTTCCTGACTTCCCAATATCGCCGCGATTCTGGGCTTCGTTCCTCTTTCACGATAATGATAAATGTTGTCGAGGATGACGATGGACGCGTCGACGATCATGCCCATGCCCATGATCAGGCCGGTCAGGCTTATGGAGTTGAGCGTCAAGCCCATGAAGTACATGAACATAAGGGTTAGCAGTATGGATATGGGTATGGATATCGCGATGATGAAGGTCGCTTTTATATTTCTCAGATAGAGCAGAAGTATCAATATCGCAAGCACGATGCCTTGGAGCGCGGATTTATAGACTTCGGAAAGCGTTGAATTCACCAGGCTCGTGTCATCCGAGACTATCTCGACGCTCACGCCTTCGGGCAAGGATCCATTCAGTTCGGAAAGGGCTGTTTTTACTTCCTTGGATATTTGAACCGCGTTGCTGTCGCTGTCCCTCATTATTTGGATATTGATGACCGGCAGGTCGTCGTAATACACGCTCCGGGAGGGTTCGTCCTGAACCAGTTTTATGTCCGCCACGTCTTCCAGGCGGATCGCTTTTCGCGAAAGCGCGCCGCCGGAGCCGACGGTCTTTATCACGAGGCTCTTGACCTCCGCGACGCTGGTGAGTTTTTCGTCGGCCCTTATCTGGTATTCCGTTCCCCCCTGCACGATCTTGCCGGCGGTAAGCAGGACGCTCTGGGAAGAAAGGGCCGAGGTGACAGCGCCGAAACTTAGGCCGTAGGCGGCCAGCCTGTTCTGGGAGACCTTCACCGAAAGGGTTTTTCCGCTGCCGCCGAACACGCTGGCCGACGCGACGCCTTCGATTCTTTCCAGCCTAGGCTGGATTTCGTTTTCGCCCAGGACCTGGAGTTCCTGAAGGGAGCGTTCGCCCTTTATGATCAGCCGCATGATGGGCATGGCGTTCTGGTCGAAACGGCGCACCGCGGGACTGCCCGCGTCGTCGGGCAACCTGTTCTGGAGGCCGCTCACGATAGATTCCACATCGGCTTCGGCCTTGTCGAGGTCGACCTCGTATCCGAACTGGAGTCTGATGCTGCTGGAGCCCTGGGAGGACGTGGAGGACATGCTGGTGAGTCCCTTCAGGCTGGCCAGCGCGTTCTCCACCACGATCGTAACATTTTCCTCCACGTCCTCAGGGCCCGCGCCTGAATAGGACGTGTTCACCGAGAGCATCGGCATTTCGGTCTCGGGGTTCAGGGCCACGGGGATTCTGCCGACGAAGGCGAGGGCCACGCCGCATAGCAATACGTAAACCATCACTATGCTGACCGGATGATCGATCGATTTTCGAAGAACGCTCATAAGGTGGCACCGTCCAATCCACCGACCACCCTGAGAGTGTCGCCGTCGGTTACGACGGCCCGACCTTCGGTGACCACCGACTCTCCGGCCGCAAGCCCGCTTTTCGCTTCGAAGAATTCCTCTCCTTCCAAGCCCAGCTCGATGTCTCTTCGCTGAGCCACATAGACGCCTTCAGATTTTTCTTTTACCACAAACACATAGGCTCCGGCTGAACTGAGGGTGACCGCGGTGCGGGGCACGACGAGCACGTTATTCCTGCTTTCGATCACGAGTTTTATCGTGGCGAACATTCCCGGAAGAATCCTGGGGTCTGTTTTCGAAAGGCTGAGCTTGACATCTCTCGTCCTGCTCGAGGGGTCGATGACGGGACTGAGCTCGGATACCTTCGCGGGGAAAACCAGGTCGGGGAAGGCGTCGAAGGAGATTTCGGCGAATGTGCCGATTTTAAGGTTTCCGACATAGCGTTCCGATACCGCTGTGCTGATCTTGAGCCTGGAGAGATCGCCCACGGTGGCAAGCACGGTGTTCGCGCTTATCGTGTCTCCCGGATTAACCGTAATCGAGAGGACGGTACCGGCCAACGGCGATTCGACGGGATTAGGGAGATAATTCTGGCCGACCTTGGATGGATCAACCGTGGCGAGCACGGTGCCTTCCTGCACTCTTTCGCCCACTGCGACCTTGCGCTCAAGGAGCTTGCCTGCCACGCTGGGGTATACCTTCACCTCCGTGGCGGATATGACGTCGCCATGTATTTTCGTGTAGGTATTGAGCGATGCCGACTCTATTTTCGCCGTTCTCACCGATATGGTGCGGGCGGAGGAAGCGGCGGCGCGG
>CAYVOD010000115.1:0-4133 GCA_964453055.1 uncultured Treponema sp.
TTTCCATCGGGGTCTCCGGCATCATCGGCGTCGTGATCTTCGCCTTCCTCATCTATAACTCCTGTAGGGAAATCTACAAGAATATGACCTTCTACCACACGATTTCGGACGCGCTAGGAATTCCCACCTGGATCTATAGTCTTGGAACCCCGGTGTTTTCCCTTTTCGTGCTCAAGGAAATTATCTTTAGCACCCTGAAGGGGATCAAGAAGAACAAGGCCGATACGGCAGCAACCGGCGGCACGGAAGGGGGTAAATGATGGCTGCTCTAATTGTGTTCGGCATTTTCATCGTCCTCATCTTCATAGGAACCCCCATCGGCATCTCCCTGGCAACTGCAGCTATGGGCGCGATAATGAACTTCGACCTGGGCACAGCCATGATTTCCAGGAACTTCGAAGCCAATATCGCCAAGTTCCCCCTGGTAGCGATACCCTTCTTCATCCTGGCAGGCGTGCTGATGGAAAAAGCTAGGATCGTGGACGGGATTTCCAAGTTCGTTATCCTCGTCGTAGGCAGGGCTACGGGCGGCCTGGCGATCGCCGCGGTCATAACCTGTATCTTCTGGGGAGCCATTTCGGGCTCGGGTCCTGCCACAGCCGCGGCCCTTGGCCTGGTGTTCATCCCCACCATGATCAACCAGGGCTACAACAAGTATTTTTCGGCAAGTACCATTGCGGCGGGAGCGGGGCTCTCGATCATCATACCCCCCTCTATCGCCTTCATCGTCTACGGCAACCTCACCGACGTGTCAGTGGGCGCCCTATTCCTGGGCGGGGTCATTCCCGGCATCATCGTGGGCTTATTCCTCATTCTCCAGGTATACTTGAGCTCTAAGAAGCATAATTTCCGGGGTGAAATGCAGCGCGGTACCCTCAAGGAGATAGGCAAGGCGTTCCTTGGCGCCTTCTGGTCCCTCCTGGCCCCGGTGATCATACTCGGCTCCATCTACGCCGGCATAGCGACTCCCACCGAGTCGGCCATAATGGGCGTGTTCTACGCCCTCTTCGTCGGTCTTTTCGTCTACAAGACCATCACCATCAAGATGCTCATCTCGGCCCTTTCGGACACCGTGGTCGCCTCGGCCACCGTCATGTTGGTCGTGGCCATGGCGGGCATCTTCTCCTGGGCGGCATCCACCCTGGGAGTTATCGACGCGGCGGCGAACCTGGTATCGAGTCTCACCACCAACAAGCTCGTTTTCCTTATGCTAATCAACGTGGTGATGCTGATCGCTGGCATGTTCCTGGACGCTATTTCCATCACCTACGTCTTTATGCCCATCATTCTGCCCGTACTGCTCAAATTGCAGATCGACCCCCTCTTCTTCGGCGTCGTGCTCGTCGTAGCCCTGGCCATCGGGCAGATCACGCCACCGGTGGCGGTCAATCTCTACGTGACTGCCAACATCATCAAGAGCAACATCAGCAACGAGATGGTAAAGTTCGTCATTCCCATGGTCATCATATCAATTATCGCCCTGGTGGTGATAACGCTTTTCCCGCAGCTTTCCCTCTGGCTACCGGTTTCTTCGGGGCTTTACACGCCCAGATTCTGAGCCTGACCTGATCCTGGCGCTGCTGGGATAAGGCGAAGGGCTGCCCGTCTTCGACGGGCAGCCCTTTTTATTAAAGCAGAAGACGCCAATTTCGATTCAAGCCGGCTGCGGGCCTTGCCAAAGGATTCGCCTACGCAGTTTCAGAGCGAGTATTGTTTCATCTTCCGATAGAGGGTATTGCGGCTTATCCCAAGCATCTTGGCGCAGGCCGAGATATTGCCCTCGGCCTCCTTGAGCGCCTTGCTTACCTGGCGCTTCTCCACGCTCTCGAGATCCAGCACCTGAGGCTCTGGGTCGGCGTCGGCCTTGGGTTTGTTCTTTTCCTGCAGCCTCCCCTGTATGCTCGTATAGATATAGTCCGGCAGCTCGCGCATGGTGATCCTATTGTCCCGGGAAATGAGTATCGCCCGTTCGATGACGTTTTCAAGCTCCCTGACGTTGCCGGGCCAGGGATATTCCCTGAATGCCGCCACCACTTCCTTGTCGACCTCGGGAATGACCCTGCCGTGGTGGAGCGAGTTCTTCGTGACGAAATGGGACACCAGCAGGGGAATATCGTCCAGCCTCTCTCTCAAGGGAGGCGGCTGGATGCGAAGAACGTTGAGCCGGTAATACAAATCCTCCCTGAAGGTCCCCTTCTGGATTTCGTCCCTCAGTTTTTTATTGGTGGAGGCGATGACCCTGGCGTCCACGGTGATCGTCTTGGTTCCCCCTATCCTGGTGAAGCTCAAATCCTGAAGCACCCGGAGCAGTTTCGCCTGCATGTCCTGGGGCATTTCGCCTATCTCGTCCAGGACTATGGTCCCTCCGTCGGCCTGTTCGAATTTTCCCTGGTAGCCTTCTTTTCTCGCGCCGGTGAAGGAGCCGGATTCGTAGCCGAAGAGCTCGCTTTCGATGAGCGAATGCGGAAGGCTGGAACAATTGACTATGACCAGGGGCCCTGATGCCCTGGCGCTGGCTTGGTGGATCGCGTGGGCGAACATCTCCTTGCCCGTGCCGCTCTCGCCTTCGATGAGAACGGGGGCGTCGCTCTGCGCCGCGACGCGGGAGAGATTTATGGCTTCCAAGAACACGGGCTGGTTGCCGATTATGTCCGAGAACGAATACTTCGCCTTTGCCTTGGATGCCTTCGGATGAAGCTTGTTCATGGTCTCCACCAGCCTGAAGGTATCGATGACGCCGATGAGCTTCGACTTCTTATCCTTGATCACGATGGCGGACTTGATGAAGCGCAGCCTGCCCCTGCTCGGGCTCTTGATCAACACTTCCTTATCGAGATAGCCGCGGCCGCTTTCGAGGACATCGAGGATGACGGGACGAAAATCGACTATTTTCGTCACATGCTTGCCTTTGGCGGATATAGGGTCCTGTCCGAGGATCTGCGCCCCGATCCGATTGATGTGAACCACGATGCCCTTGGCGTCCAGGACGAGAACACCGATGGAAACCGAATCGATGAGAGCCTTGAGCACCGGGTGGGTATCGAAGGCGAAAATGCCCCCTTCGGCTGCCAGCTCTGGCTCGTTTTCCGCCTCGAGGGTCATCGTGCTATTCAACCAGGGGATCATCCACTGCCTCACTTCTGAACATTTTTTCGTATTCTAGTGTCATATTTTGGAACAGTCAAATGAAAACTACCCAGCTATCCCTATCCTGAGCTTATTTTTTGCCTTTTCACATCTGTAGCCCCGCACTAACGAAGAGCCGGCCGAGAGCTTCCTTTCCGGCGGGACAGCAAAAAAAAACGCTCCAGCCGCGGAGCCCCGAAAGTCTTAAGCTTCACACCATCGTTCGGCATGATTATTGCAAGATAATTATGGGAGGAATCTATGCCGTTCCAAAAACGAGAATTCCCTGATAAATTCGCGGCCTTGAGCAAGGAAGACAAGATCGGTCTCTTGCGCACGATGGTGAGAATCCGCGCTTTCGAATCGAGGGTTGAGGAACTCTTCCTCAACAGAAGGATCCCCGGTTTCGTCCACCTATATATCGGAGAGGAAGCCATCGCCTCGGGGGTCATGGCTAATCTGCGCAAATCCGACTGGATCACCTCGACCCACCGCGGCCACGGACACGCGATCGCCAAGGGCGCCCAGATCGACCGAATGATGGCGGAACTTTTCGGCAAGACCACTGGCTACTGCAAGGGCAAGGGCGGCTCCATGCACATCGCGGACTTTTCGGTGGGCATGCTGGGAGCCAATGGCGTGGTGGGCGGCGGTTACAACATCGCCGTCGGCGCCGGCATGTCGTCCATGATCAAGAAGACCGACCAGGTAGCCGTCTGCTTTTTCGGCGACGGAGCTTCCAACCGCGGGACCTTCCATGAAGCGATGAACATCGCCTCGGTATGGAAACTGCCCGTCATCTTCGTCAACGAGAACAACCAGTGGGCCTCCACGACGCCCACTTCCTTCGCCACGTCCGCGACCCATATCGCCGACAGGGCCAAGGGGTACGGGATCGAAGGCTATACCGTCGACGGCAACAACGTGATCGAAGTGTACAACGCCGCTTGCGCCTTGGTAGAAGCGGCCAGGAAGGGAAAAGGCCCCGCCCTGCTGGAGTGCCTCAC
>CAYVOD010000116.1:0-4133 GCA_964453055.1 uncultured Treponema sp.
GGAGAACTCAGGCGAGGCCTTGGCCGCCGCCCTCGCCGATGCCCAGAAATCCCTGTTACCCCCCGCCCTCCTCGCGGTCGAAGAAAAAGCGGCCCTCGCCTACAGGGAAAGCCTGGCCGCGGCTCAGGCGGCGGCCGAAACCGAGGCCTCCCATCTCGCGGAGGAAGCCAAGGCCTTGGGAGACGCCGAAATCAACCTGGAAGCCTCACAAGCTTCCATCGAATCGTTCCGCCGGGCCAGGGACCGGGCGCGTCTCGAGGGAGAGCGGCTGAACCTCCAGGTCGATCGTCTTGAAAAGGCCCTGGCGCGCCGGTCCAATCTTCTCGAACAGCGCGCCCAGGCGGAGGAAGAGGGCAGGAATCTCTATGGCCTGTCCGAGCTCCTGCGCGGGGAAATCTCGGGCAGAAGGCTTCCTTTTAAGAACTACGTGCTGGCGATGTATTTCAGCCAGGTGATCCGCAGGGCTTCCACCCACCTTTCCAAGATGTCCGAAGGCAGATATTACCTTAAGCCGGAGGAAGGCCAGGCTTCGGGACGGGGGAGGATCGGGCTGGGGTTGCGGGTCTTGGACTCCTGGACAGGTCAGGATAGGCCCAGCGGCACCCTCTCGGGGGGAGAGAAATTCCTTACCTCGATCAGCCTCGCCCTGGGGCTTGCCGATTCCCTGAGGGAAAGGAGCGGCGCCGTGAGCCTGGAATCGGTCTTCATCGACGAGGGCTTCGGATCCCTGGACGAAGAATCCCTGGACAGAGCTATACGGGTGCTGGACAGGATACGGGGATCGAGGGTTATCGGCATCGTATCCCATGTGCCGGAGTTGAGGACGCGTATACCAGCCAGGATCGAGGTTGAGAAGGGCAGCGCCGGCTCAACCCTGCGGCAGTATTCCGGGCCCGGCGCCGGCGAGGGCTGAGCCGGCGCTCGGATTCCATGTCCCGGCGCCTGGCGGGGCATGGTCGGTCAGTCGTTCAGCGAGGCAGACCAAATTCGAAGAAACAAGGCGTAAAGCTCCTCGTCCGTATAGAGCCTCGGGCTTTGGCCCCTGCGCTTGTAGCCCTTGGCGTCGTCGAAGACCTTGTCGCGGAGGGCCTCCGCCAGGCCGGCTGCCCTCAAATTCGGGGGGATGCCGAGGCTGGCGCCCAGCTCGGCCACGGCTCGGGCAGATCCGCTCGCGCTTATGGACGAGCGTCCGGTCAAGGCCTGGCCTATTGCGACGAGCCTCGACTCGGCCACCGGGACGTACGATTGCATCATGAAGGGCAGGATAATGGCGTTGGCCAGTCCGTGGGCCAGGCCGCCCAAGGCCCCGGCGGCATGGGCGAAGCCGTGGACCATCCCCAGTCCGGCCTGGGACAGCGCTATGCCGGCAAGAGTGGAAGCCCTGGCCATGGCTTCCCGGGCTTTCAAATCCTCCCCATGCTCGAAAGCCTTCATCAAATTCGCGCCGATGAGCCTGATCGACTCAAGGCAGAACATGTCCGACACGGGATTGGCGCCGCTGCTCAGGTAGGCTTCCGCGGCATGGGTGAGGGCGTCCATGCCCGTCGCCGCGGTAAGGGAGCTTGGCATTGAAACCTGCAGCAGCGGGTCCACCAGGGCGAGCCTTGGGAAAAGCGTTTGCCCGGCGGTTCCTTTTTTCGCCTTCTGGCCGGCCGCCTCCATGCTGAAAACCGCGGCGTTGGTCACCTCGGATCCTGTGCCCGCCGTGGTGGGGATGGCGACCAGGGGAGGCAGGGCTTTGGCGTAGGCCAGCCCGGTTCCTATAAAATCTTCGATAGGCCGGCCTTCGGCGACCGAAACACCTATGCCCTTGGCGCAGTCCATGGGACTGCCGCCGCCGAAGGCCAGGATGGAGTCGCAGCCTTCCTTTTTGAACAGCGCAGCGCCTCTAGCCACCGTGCCGATGCTGGGGTCCGCCTCGGCCTCGGCGAAATGGCGGTATTTCAGGCCTTCCTTCTCCAGAGCGGCTTTCAGGGCGCCGAGCTCCTCGGAGGAGGCGGTACGGCCTTTGCCGGTCACGATAAAAACCTTGCCGACGCCCATGGCGGTCATTTCCTTGGGCGCCATGGCTGCCGAACCTTCGCCGAATACGATTTTCGTGGGAGAATTGAAGGTGAACAAAGTTAGCTCCTGATTGGCTGTTTTGATTTGCCGGGCTTCGGAATTTGCCAGACCGGACTTATATACTATAGCAGATTAAGGCCGAGAATTGAAGCCGGTTCGCTTAATGCGGCCCTCGTGGAGAGATACCACGGTTCGAAGGCGGCAAAAACGCCCTCCTGGAACTTAGTTCTCAGAAAATTGTTGCATTCCTGGTTTCATGAGTATATAGTTTGTTGAGTATCTTTTTTAGGAGGCACTGATGAAAAAGAGTTTATTTGTATTTCTTGCGCTCATGGCCGTTTTCTCGGTCGGAGCCCAGGATTTCATCATCGCGAACGGAGCCGAACCCGCTTCGCTCGACCCGGCTTTGATGACGGACACCACGTCCTCGAACATAGGCTTCGCCCTCAACGAGGGACTCATGGTCTATGACCCGCGCACCAGCAAGGGCATCCCCGCCATGGCGGAAAGCTTTACCACCAGCGCCGACGGGATGGTAGTAACCTTCAAGATCCGCAAGAACGCCCTCTGGTCCGACGGCACTCCGGTCAAAGCCCAGGATTTCGTGTACGGATGGCTCCGCACCCTCGATCCCGCTACCGCTTCCGAATACGCCTATATGCTCACCATGGTCATCAAGGGAGCGGCCGCCTTCAACGAAGGCAAGGGCCCCGCGTCCGACGTCGGCGTCAAAGCTTTGGACGACAAGACTCTCCAGGTAAACCTGGTCGGCCCAGCCGCCTACTTCCCCGACATGACGGCCCACCACGCCTTCGAGCCAGCTCCCAAGTGGGCGATCGACAAGTACGGATCCAACTGGACCAAGCCGGGCAACTACGTGGGCACCGGCGCCTACATTCTTAAGGAATGGAAGCCCCAGGACTACATCCTCGTCGAGAGGAACCCCAAATACTGGGACGCCAAGAACGTCAAGCTCAAGAGCATCAAGTACCTGGCTTCCGACAACTCCACAACCAACTACAAGATGTACAAGGCCGGCGCCGTCGACTGGCAGGTGGGCATCACCGTCGACCTGATCGACGAGATCATGCTCCGCAAGGACTATCAGGTCTCCGCCAGGTTCGGCACCTACTACCTCTCCGTCAACAACACCAGGGCTCCCTTCGATAACGTCAACGTCCGCAAGGCATTCGCCGCTGCCATCGACAAGAAAACCCTGATCGACAAGGTATTGAAAGGCGGACAGATTCCCACCGACGCCTTCACTCCCGCCATGGTGGGCTATACCCCCCAGCCGGGCGTTAGCTTCGACCCGGCGGCGGCCAAGAAATACCTCGCCGCGGCAGGCTATCCCGATGGTAAGGGCTTCCCGCCTCTCACCTATATCTACAACACGAACGAAGGCCACAAGAAGATCGCCGAGTATGTCCAGCAGCAGCTAAAGACCAACCTCGGCATCGACATCACTCTCCAGAACATGGAGTGGAACGCCTTCCTCGACCTGCGCGCCAAGCATGACTTCTTCTTCGTCCGCCACGGATGGATCGGCGATTATCTCGACCCGAACACCATGCTCGACCTCTTCATCACCGGCAGCGGCAACAACGACGGCCTGTATTCCAACCCGAAATTCGACGCCGCCATCCGCGCCGCGGTGCTCGCCACCGGCGACGCGCGCATGAAACTCCTCATGGAAGCGGAGAATCTCCTGCTCACCCAAGACCAGGCTTTCTTCCCCATCTATCACTATTCCAACCAGGATATGATAGACACCGGCAAGTGGGGCGGCTGGTTCCCGAACCCCCTCGGCTATCACCCGCCGAAGTTCATCTACAAGAAGTAGGAAAACGGTCTAGCCGTAATTTCCAAGTGGAGATATAATTCTTCCTTGGACGGGGAGGCGCTCCGGCGCCTCCCCGTTTTTTTGCCCCGGTTGGGGGACTACCAGTCAAGCCGTCAGGCGGCACAAATTTCTCCCTATGTTTTGAGGGAGTTTATTCCCTATTTGGAGGGTATGATGTCGAAGTACATCATCCGACGAGCTCTGAGCCTTATACCGACGATGTTCA
>CAYVOD010000117.1:0-4132 GCA_964453055.1 uncultured Treponema sp.
GTGAACGTCCGCTGCGTGGTGAACGACGGACAGAGCCACCCCGTCGACTCCTCCGACATCGCCTTCCAGCTTGCCGCCATCGGCGCTTTCAGGGAGGCCTACGAAAAGGCCAAGCCAGCCATCCTCGAGCCGATCATGAAGGTCTCGGTGGAAGGACCCAACGAATTCCAGGGCAACATCTTCGCCTCGCTGAACCAGCGCCGCGGGGTCATCACCTCCAGTACCGAGGACGGCACCTTCTGCCGGGTCGAGGCCGAGGTTCCCCTGGCCGAGATGTTCGGTTACTCCACGGTCATACGCTCCCTTACCCAGGGAAAGGCCGAATTCACCATGGAGTTCGAGAAATACGGAAAGGTGCCGACTTCGATCTCGGATCAGCTCAAGAAGGATTATCTGGAAAAGCGCAGGAAGGACGCTCAGCGCTGAAACCGACGATGGCGGTTGATCTATAAATATTTTGCAGACCCGCGATTATGCGGGTATACTTAGAGAGGAGGGCCCATGCTGAAAGACGAATTCATATCGAAGAGTCCGGTGCGAGCGCTTGAGAAATCCATAAAAGGCGGTTTGGGAAAGGGCAATTTCGGCGTGATAGCCTCGCGCAAGGGCATCGGCAAGACCTCGGTGCTGGTGCAGATGGCGCTGGACAGGCTGATCCAAGGCGAAAAGGTGATCCACGTTTCCTTCAACGCCCATACGAGTTATATCATTTCCTGGTACGAGAATATCTTCGACGAGATGGCCAGGCGCAGGAAACTGGAAGACCTGGGAGAGCTCAAGGACCAACTGGTCCGCAACAGGGTGATAATGAACTTCACCCAGGAAGGGGTGAGCGTCGAACAGATAACCCGTTCCCTGAAGGCCATGATCGTCGAGGGAGGCTTCGACGCCAAGACGGTTATCGTGGACGGCTTCGACTTTTCACGGGGCACCGTAGAACGATTTCAGAAAGTAAGGGCATTCCTTGCCGAAATGGGACTGGAGGCCTGGTATTCCTGCACCCTTTCGGGGGAAGAGCCGCTCTGCGACAAGAACAACGTGCCTATTCTGCTGAGGGAGCTCCTGCCCCTGATTTCGGTCCTCATCGTCATGGAGCCGGCCAGGGATTACATACACTTCAAGGTGGTAAAGGATCACGAAACCCTCAATCCTCGGGACCTCAACCTAAAGCTCGACACCAAGTCCCTGCTGATAGCGGAAAACTAGAAAAGCCGCCGGCGGAAGGCCGGCATAAAACTTGTATAACGGCGAGCCGCCCGGGGGAGCACCCTGAGGGCGGCTCTTTTCTTTTGCCAGAGACCGACAGGCGACATTGGATAGAGCCCTCTATTTGGCGGCTGTGAACTGGAAGGAATCGATGGTGACCGAAAGAGCGCCGCGGCCTGAAGGGGGCTGCTCCCCCTTGGCCAAATAAAGATTCATATGAACATTAGGGCTAGGCTTAGGCACCGCGGCGCCTGAAAAGCTCCAGGCGGCGATGATGTCCGGGGAGCCCCCTTCAGGCCGCGGCCCGTAGCCCATCCAGGACGCGAAGTCCACCCTTCCCTCGGTCCAGACGAAAGAATAGCTGGCCGGCCCCTTTATACTGGATAAATCGAAGCTCATCATCTGGCCCGGGTTCTGGTAAGGCTGAATCACGTATTGACCCTGGACCGGAGCCTTCGGAATTCCCCAGGCCGAGAATTCAATGTCTATTTCGCGGTGATTATAGGCGGCGGCTGCCGAATAGGTAAAAAGACCGAGCACTACGTTAGGGTCCAAGTCCCCCGGGGGGGTCCGCAGCCTGAAGATGTATTCTCCGTAACCGGTTCTCTGCTGCAGCGTAACTTCGCCCGCGTACCAAGTCCCCTCTTTTTGAAAGATCCTCAAGGTCAGGGAGCCATCTTGGTTAATGAGAACCCCTAAATCCTTGCCTCCGAAGATATTGCCGCCCGGTCCTTCAGGCTTTGCCGTCTGCCTTACGATCCAATTATAATCAGAAAACCGCAAAGACTGCCGAAGCTGGGATTCCTGGGCTTGAAGCGGGCCAAGGGCGGCCAGGGCGATCAAAAAACTGAGAATCGGGAACCCCCGACCGGGCAAGGCCTGCCGGGAAAGGGCGGCTCTGCTCAGCATAGATGGAATATCCTGCTGCCGCTGTTCAAGGCCTCGCGTATCGGCATCCAAGACGAGTCGGCGAGCAGCGCGTCCAGTATAGCCATCTTCTCTTCGCCCTTTAAAAGGACGAGAGAGTTTCGTCCTTCCCTGAGGAGCTGGGCGCTCATGGTCATGCGTTTTACAGGCTCGGAAGGCGCGGTAGTGCTTAAGCAGAATCCGACCTTCTCCCCCTTTTCGATATCGCCGAGGGTAAAAAGCCCGGCGGTATGTCCGTCGAGCCCCATCCCCAGGAGTACCAGGTCGAAAACCGGCCTGTCGCCCATGATCCGGCGCAGTTCATCGGCATAATGAAGGCAGGCCTTCTCCCGCTCTCCTTCCGGCCAGAGATGCAGTCTGGGCCGCTTTTTCCAGCCGCAACCCTCAAAAAGCGCATCCCATATCATTGTGCCGTTTCGCTCCGAACTATCTACGGGAACTTCCCGTTCGTCGCCCACCCAGAAATGGACATCCAGTTCGGCAGCGAGTTCGGAGCAATCCGGATCTGTCGCCAGGGCTTTGTATAAGACCATCGGCGTAGAGCCTCCGGACAGTGAGATATGAAGGCTTTGGTCCTGTTGCCTGTATTTCGGGCTTAAAGCCTGCCTGAAAACCCCGCGAAACGCGTCTAGCCCCGCTTCAATCCATCCGGCCTCATCGGCGAAGCGGAACAAGGAGATACTCACGAACCTATCTCCGGGATCGGTGAGCCCGCGGGATAGAAGAGAAGCCCTCCCTTTTCGGGGGATGCTCCGGGATCTGTCTTGGCCCAGGCGGCTTCCAGCGTATCCACTATCCGCCAGGCCTGCTGGGACTCGTCCGCCCGGATGAAGAGGGTCGAGTCGCCGGCCAAGGCGTCAGCTATGAGCCGTTCGTAGGCTTCCGGGAGGTACTCGCTCACCTCCTTGAAGGAAAAGCGCAGCTCGTTCGCCTTTATGGCCGACATGCCCGGAATTTTCGCGTTGAAGCGAAGCCAGACCCCCTCGTCGGGCTGGATTTGTATGGTCAAGGTGTTGTTGATGAGGCTCTCGCCGCACTGGGCGGTAAAGAGGGCGGCCGGCGGCTTCCTGAAATGGATGACGATCTGGCTGAACTTGGACGCGAATGCCTTGCCAGTCCTCAGGCGGATGGGCACGCCGGCGAAGCGCCAGTTGTCCAGCTCTAGGGTGAGGGCTACGTAGGTTTCAGTGCTGGAGTCAGGCTTTACCCTGGTCTCCTCCCTATAGCCGGGCAGACTCTGGCCCTTTGCGTCGACTCCCCTAACGTATTGTCCGCGCAACGCCCTGGAAAGGAGGGAGGAAGGGCTGTAGGAGGCAATGGACTGGAGCACCTTGACCTTCTCGTTATGGATATTCTCAGGATCGAGGCTGGCCGGCGGCTCCATGGTGGCCAGGCACATGAGCTGTATCAGATGGTTTTGTAGCATGTCCCGGGCGGCCCCTGCGGATTCGTAATAGCCACCCCTGTCGCCGATGCCGACGGTCTCGAAGACCGATATGTCGATAGCCTCGATATGGTGCCTGTTCCATATAGGCTCGAAGACCGAATTCGCGAAGCGGAGATACAGAAGATTCTGGACCGTTTCCTTGCCCAGGTAATGGTCGATCCTGTAGATGTCCCTCTCGGCGAAGCTGCGCTGGAGCACCAGGGTAAGCTCCTTGGCGCTATCCCCGTCCCGGCCGTACGGCTTTTCCACCACCAGGCGTCTCCATCCCTGCCTGGGCGCCGATTTGGCCCCGGAGGCAGTGCGCTGCGTTCCCCTGTCGCGGCGGGATCCTAGGCCCACCTCGCCGAGCCTGTCGGAAATAGTGCCGAAATGTTCAGGTCCTACCGCCAGATAGAAGAGTATATTCTTTGAGATGCTGTCGGCGCCCTTGAAAAAGCCGTTTTCCCGTCCCGCCAGGACGTCGGCCAGCCGTATATAGCCCCGGGGATCCTCCAGGTCGGAACGCAGGTAGAAGATTCTCGAGGAGAACTTTTTCCACTGTTCCTCATTGAA
>CAYVOD010000118.1:0-4042 GCA_964453055.1 uncultured Treponema sp.
CCGATCAGAACCTCGAGCTCATCCGACTTAAGCAGGCGCGCAAAGGTTTCCCAAGTTATTCTACTTTATTGTACGAAGACGAATGCCCAACGCCGAATTATATTTTCGGCGTCCCCGTCCTTCGCGCCGACACGGCGGAAGAATACAGGAAGGCACTCCAGAAAGGCTTCCAGACCGACGGACCGGTGATCGTGGAAGCCCGCATCGATCCTTCGGAGTATTCCCAGCTCATAATGCGCAAGCATAAATAAGGAGAAACCCATGCAGAATAACGATAACGCCGCCGGATTCAACCCCGAAGCCTTCATGGCCGAACGGCTGGGGAAGGTACCGTTTTCCGGGATACGAAAGGTCTTCGACAAGGTCAAGGAACTGGAGGCCGCGGGCAAGGACGTGATCCACTGGCAGATCGGTCGGACCGACTTCGATACGCCGGCCCACATCAAGGAAGCGGCGATCGAGTCCCTGCGCAAGGGAGAGGTGCACTACGCCCCTAACCTGGGAACGCCCGCCCTCCGCAAAGCCATCGGCAATAGGACCACGATCGACACCGGCGTAAAGGTGAACGGCGAGACCCAG
Source organism: uncultured Treponema sp. (assembly GCA_964453055.1). Classification (GTDB taxonomy): domain Bacteria; phylum Spirochaetota; class Spirochaetia; order Treponematales; family Rectinemataceae; genus UBA2256. The sequence continues at coordinate 580 of CAYVOD010000118.1, forward strand.
TCCATCGTCATGGCGGGAGCCAACGAAGGCATAATGGTATCGATGCTCGCCTTCATCAATCCCGGCGACGAAGTCATCATCGCGAACCCGAATTGGCACCACTATAAATCCTGCGTCTCCCTGGCCGGCGGAATTCCCGTCGAAGTGGACGCCAAGGAATCCAACGGTTTCGTCCTGGATCCCAAGGATGTGGAAGCCAAAATCAGCCCCCGCACCAAGATGCTCTGCATCACCTCGCCCGGGAATCCCACCGGGGCGGTCCAAAGCGCCGAAAGCCTGCAGGAGCTCGCCGACATCGCCAAGCGCCATAACCTGCTGGTTCTCTCTGACGAAATCTACGCCAGGATCTACTACGGCAAGACTCCCGTAGCGCCGAGCATCTATTCGGTGCCCGGCATGGCCGAACGGACGATCATCATCAACGGCTTCTCGAAGACCTATTCCATGGACGGATGGAGGCTCGGCTGGACCGTGGCATCCGAACAACTCACCAGGGCGCTCCTAAAGGTGCGCCAGTACACCACGGTCTGCGTAAACACCTTCATCCAGGCCGGCGCCGCCTTAGCGTTGAGCGCCGACCAGGGCTGCGTGGACGAAATGCTGGGCCAGTTCGCCGCCCGGCGCGAAATACTCCTCAAAGGGCTCAAGACTATCCCCGGCCTCAAGATCGCCGAGCCCCTGGGCGCCTTCTATCTGTTCCCCAACATAAGCGCCTTCTCCCCAAGCTCTTCGGAACTGGCAGACTATCTGCTTTCAGAATATGGCATTGCCACCGTGGCGGGCAGCGTCTTCGGTTCGGCGGGGGAAGGCCATATCCGCATCGCCTACTCCTGTTCCACAGAGGAATGCGCCCGGGGAGTGAAAAGGCTCGCCGACGCGCTGGCCGCGTTCAAGGCCCGCGCTTAGGGCATACGAGGCTTCGCGCCATAAATTGACAACCTGGGGGAAGCTGTCTATAGTTTATGGACATTCTTTTCCCTTGGAGCCAGGATGGATTCTATTCCAGAACGGTACAAGCCCCTGCTTTCCAAGCTGATGGAGGGCGAAAACACGCCCTCCTCGCTTTCGGAAGATAACGTCTACCAGGAAGGCCGGGGCGAGATTCTTCCCTACATCGACCAGATACTGGAAGAGCACCTCCTCCCTAATTCCCGTATCGAGGGATTCGAGCACCTGGTCGAGCTTTACGACAGGGCGGCAAAAAGCGAATCCTGTCTTCTCCTGGTCGAGCATTACTCCAATTTCGACTTGCCTGTATTTCATTATCTGCTGCGCAAGCAAGGCGACACGGGCAAGGCGATCGCGGCTTCGCTCCTCTCCATCGCTGGCATCAAGCTCTCCGAATCGAACCCTCTGGTCAACGCCTTCGCCATGGCGTATACGAGGCTGGTCATCTACCCGAGCCGCTCCCTGGAAATCATTAAAAAGCGTTTCAAGGAGCCGGCAAAGCTCTACCACGAAATCCGGAGAAGCATGAGCATCAACCGGGCGGCGGTAAAAAAGCTAGCCGAGCTAAAGGGTTCGGGCCGCCTGGTCTTGGTATTTCCCGCCGGCACGAGGTTCAGGCCTTGGGATCCGGGATCGAAAAAGGGCGTCAGGGAAATCGCATCTTATATCAAAAGCTTCGACAATTTCTGCCTTGTGGCCATCAACGGGAATATTCTCAGAATCAATCCCTCCGGCGAGATGGAAGACGACCTCCTCCACAAGGATAGGGTTGTCTTTACCGTCGGTGAGGTCTACAAGAGCCAGGATCTGATACAGCACGTAAAGGCCGACCATCACTTCAAGGAAGATAAAAAACAGGAATTGGTGGATCACGTCATGGAAGACCTGGAGAAGATGCACGAGGAGGCGGAGGAAAGACGCCTCGCCGATTCCGGCGGCGCCTGATCAGCGGTGCCTGATCGGCGGGGGCCGCTAGCGGCGAGGCCCGAACAGCCGTTTCGCCGGATTTATGCCGAACCGTAGCACAAAATACAGCCAAGCCCAAAGCAATCCTGCAAGATGGGTGAGGTGGGCGACTGAACTTCTGAAACTGAGAAGCTGCGAAGCGATCTCGATGCCCGCGTAGCCGAGAACCAGGACGGGAGCCCGGACGGGGAGGATTCCGTAAAGGAATATCCTCGCCTCCGGATTGAGCACTGCGAAGGCCAGGAGCATGGCGAAAACCGCCCCCGACGCTCCCAGCAGCATGGTGTACCAGGACCCCGTGGCCGCGTATATGCCGAAGGAAGCAATGCCCGCCAGGGTGCCGGTCAAAAAATAAAAAAGCAGGAATTCCTTGCTTCCCATGCTTCGCTCCACCGCCGTGCCGAAGAAGAAAAGGCCGAGCATATTCACCAAAAGGTGAGTGATATCCGCGTGGGCGAACATGTAGGTGACGAATTGCCAGACGAATCCCGACAAGATGGCTGCCGGATTGAGGGCCATATACACCTTTGTCAGGGGAGACACATATCCCAGGGCGAAAAAGAGAATGTTGGCCGCGATCAAATATAATGTCGCGTTGAAGAACCTATAGCTGAAGGGCTTTCGTATAATTGCTAAAGCGGACATTTATATATGATACGAAAATTCGCGCCCTCGGGAAAGCCTATAATCGAATTGTCCCGGCTTGATCGCCCCAGACCGCCTGAGGCTGGATCATGGCGGTGAGCTGGCTCAGGGTAAAGGGCTTGGAAAGAAGTTCATTCATCCCAGAAGCCCTGCAGCGCTCCAGCTCCTGATCCCCCACCTTCGCGCTCATGCCGACTATTTTGGTTCTGGCTGATGTCTTGGACGAACGTATCAGCTTGCTTGCCGCATAGCCGTTCATGCCCGGCATGAAGCAGTCCATGAAGATGATGGCGAATTCCTTGGCGGAACAGCGGGCCAAGGCTTCTTCGCCGGAAGCGGCGAATTCCGGTTCGTAACCCCTAAGCGCCAGCATGCGACCCATGATATCACGGTTCGCCTCGCTGTCGTCGACGACCAGTATGGATACGGTCTTGGGATTTACCTTTGCCATTTGCCCGGCTTCTTCCTCTTTCGCGGATTTCGCAGGGGCGGGAACCGGCTTGGTTTTCCCCTCCTCCGACGACTGAACCGAAGCCTCGGTTTCGGCCATTGCCCTGGCCTGAGGAATGGGCTTGGGTTCGGCTGGTTCGCCGGCCTTGCCTGATTCCTCCACAATCCTCAGATGGGCGAAAAGATCTTTCGGATCGCCGGAGAACATGACATCGGGCATATACAGCTGACCCTTTACCGAAGGTCCTTTAAACTGAATCGTGACCGCGTCCGAGAAAGTCGGTGGCGGATTTTTCGTTGGCTTTTCTTCGGACTCTGTCACGACCTTGCCAACGGAACTCTTCCCTCCCCTCCCCGCCCGCCCAGCCTCTGCTACGGATCGCGACGCCGATCCCTTCAGGCTCTGGCTCATCGGAGTCTCGATGCTATCGGGAAGGGAAAACAGCTGCCTCTG
>CAYVOD010000119.1:0-4011 GCA_964453055.1 uncultured Treponema sp.
ATGGTCGGACGCCATTGGGTTGCGCGGGAAACGGCGCAGCCTTCCGTGTTTGAAAAGGGGGAAGCATGGGTCGCCGGAGGCCTGGACCGTCTCGGTCCGGGGCGTTACTTCTCGTCATAGCCACATTTTTTTTATTCCTAAGCGCCAAATCCCTGTCGGCCTTCGAATTAAAACTCAATGGACAACCGCTCTCCCTGCCCGCCGAAACCCTGCTTCGAGGATTATGTTACCTTGTCCCCACCGACTCAGGATACGAGCGGGGGCTTACCCTAGCGGAACTTTTGCCACCTTTAATTGACGCATGGGAACTCGAAATCCTCCACGAGAAAGAATCAAAGGTGTTGAAGGACGAAAAACTCGCCGAACGGCTTAAGGATTTTTTCCTCCTCCCTTCCAAAACGGGAGGCTGGGATTTATACGCCGACGGCGCTCGTTTCAAGGATATCCGCTCGATTTCCCTGGCCGGGGACAAGGCGGAGGAAGGGGAGCTGGAGGTCTGGCTTTCATGGGAAGGAGTGCCGGAACTCAAGGCCGAACTGGAGCGTTGGTCGAAGCTCTCGGGGGTAAAAGTCAGGACGGTGGACGTTCCCGATACCAGGTCGAAGTACCTGACGACGCAGAGGGGCGGAGGTAGGGCGCCTGACCTAGTCATGATCCAATCGGACAGCGTGGCTGACTTGCTTAACGCCCAGGCGCTTCAAAACCTAGACAGAATCGAAGCGAGCTCGCTATCGGCCAAGGGCAGGGAGGCCTTCCGAATTGAAGGAAAACTCTGGGCCCTTCCTTTTTACTTCGATAGCCAGCTCGTCTTTTATAATACAAAACTGATTTCCGAAGTCCCGAAAGACGATTGGACCCTGGACGACATGGTGCGGATAGCCGGCCCGGCGGCCAAGGGGCGGACGCCCCTCTCCTGGAACGTGTACTCGGCTTATTGGCTTTTATCCTTCGCCTCGGGGTTCGGCAAGCCGAGCGTTTGCGACGCGGACGGGGGCGTCCGCCCCGATGACCCGGGGACCGCAAATGCCCTCGCCTGGATGCTCGGCCTCATCGATTCGGGCCGGCTCGAGGCCCTGGAACGGGACGCCATGGTAGCCCGCTTCGCCTCAGGCGAGATCGGGATGATCCTGAGCGGCTCCTACTCGATTCCCGAATTCGAGCGCATAGGCTTGGATTTCGCCGTCGCCGCCTATCCGACGGTAGCCTCCACCGGCAGGCCGGTGGCTCCGCTGCTGGACTTCAAAGGCTTCGCCATGAGCCGCGGCTGCCGTTCGCCCGTGAGCGCCCAGCGGTTACTGGAGTACCTGGGGGGGATAGGCGTTCAGCAGCGCTTCAGCGGGGCTCTCTCCAAGATGCCCGCCAACGAACAAGCCTGGGAAGCTAGCAAGGAGAGCAACCGCTACCATGCCCAGCTCTCGCGGAGCGCCGAGATCGGGCTGGTCATCCCTCCCGGCCCGGGCTATGCCGTGTACAAGAACATCATGTGGAAAATGCTTCGATTCGTTCTCTCGGGCATGATGGGATCCGATGAAGCGCTGGCGGAAGCGCGGCGGCTTATCGACGCCAACCTGAAGGCCAAATGAAAGAGAAAAGGAGTAGAGGATGTATATAAAAAGAATCAAGCGATCGCTCTCGGTTCTCGCGGCCTGCGGCTTGCTGCTGACGGTTTCCGGTTTCTTGCTGATCGGCTGCAGTTCCCAGAAAGGCAGTATCGCCGCTGACAAACCGGGCGCCAGCACCGCCGTCGAGGCGAGTACTCCCGGCTCGGCGAGCACCCTCGACGCGGCTTCCTCGGCATCCCCCGCCGGGGACTGGAAAGTCGCCCTCCAGGGCGTAAGGAACGACAGCCTCAGCCAGGCGTATTATCAGAAGCTAAAATCGGCGGGGCAGAATTACCTGCGCAAGACAGTGGACAAGAAGGGAGTATCCGTCGAGTACTCCGGGCTTAGCCTGGACGCCGTTCTCGCCATGGTCGACGGCAAGGATTCGTCACATCCATTCAGTTTCGACGCGGATCTCTGGGCAAAGGGCTACGATATCGTCCTGACCGCCGCCGACGGCTATTCCGTGAGTTTTTCCACCAAAGACTTAAGCCCCAAGGCGCTCGTCCTAGCCGATAAGGAGGCTGGGAAATACCTGGCCAAGCCGATGACCGTCGGCGACGCTCCCAAAAACCTCTGGGTCAAGGACCTCGTTTCCATTTCGGCGAGCCTGGCGCCCGGCGCGACCTCGGCCGAGGCTGAAGCCTTCGCCCTGGAACTGGATCTAAACGGCATGAGGGCTTCATTGAGCCTCGCCGATCTGGAGAAGGACCCGGCCTATATCGAGGGAACGGGCAGCTACACCACCAGCGCCGGCACGAAATACACGAACGTGTACGGCGGCGTCTCCCTCTCCGCCCTTCTAGGCCGCTACATGGACCTCAGCGCCCAGGACTCGGTGACCTTCATCGCCACCGACGGATATGAGATGACCTACCCCGGCTCCCTCATCCTGGACGAAGCCGATGGGAAATGGCTGCTCGCCTTCAAGCTCGACGGGGACTTCCTGCCTAAGGACCCAGGCTACATAAGGACGATAAAGGTCGGACCGAAGGCGCCCACTATCGACGGGCACTCCTCGGTCAAGATGATTCAGAAAATCGTAGTGCGGCAGGAAGGATTCAAGGATTTCACCTTGAGTTATTCGGGCAAGATGAACGGCAGCCTCGACCGTTCCACCGTCCAGTCCTGCGTGAGTTGTCACGGGAAGGAGGTCGCCTTCGAGCGCAAAGATGTGAACGCGAGCTACAAAGGCTTCCCTCTCCAGCTCCTGCTGGCCTACGCCGACGATCCGCTCTACGCCCCGCACAAGCAGGATACGGGGATCCTCGCCTACGACGCCGCGGCGGCCCAGGCTGGATATGGGGTTGAAGTGATCGCCGAGGACGGCTATTCGATCAAGCTCGACTCGAGGGACCTGGACGGCAATAACGATATCATCCTAGCCATGTACAAGGAGTCTGAATCCCTCGGCCCCGACGAGTTCCCCCTGGTCCTTGTCTGGGACAAGAACGCTTCGCGCCTTCCCGAGGGCATAAAGAACGTAAAACGCGTGTCCTCGGTGCGCCTGCTTTTCTAACCTCAAAGGCGCGGAACATGGTCAGAAAAGCCGATCGGGGCAGTGTCCCGGCAAAAAGCGTTCAGTTTCGCATATGAAATCTCCCGTACTCGGCGCCTCGAGGCTTTTCTGGCTCTCCCTGATTCCCCTTTTCCTTTTGGTCCTGGCGGCGGGCTTGCTACCCTTCGCCGCAGCGGGTTATGAGTCGCTTTTCCATGACGTCTGGGGCTCAAAAAGCTGGGCGGGCCTGGAGAACTTCCGGGCCTTGGTGGAGGACAGGGCTTTCGCGCTTTCCTTCGGCATCAGTCTGCTCTGGGCCCTTTTGTCCGCCAGCATATCGGTCGCCCTCGGCTTTGTCCTCGCCTGCAACCTTCTCCAAGCCCGCCGATCCTTCAGGCTGCTCTACGCGGCCATCCTCGTGCCCTGGGGGGTCCCTTCCTTCATCTCCATACCGATCTGGCGGATGATCATCCACGGAAGCGGCGGAAGGTCCATTCTCTCCTCCCTCTTCGGGGGAGAGATAAACCTCCTCACCGATCCGGTGGCGGGATTCATCGCGGCTTTGGGCGTCGATATCTGGCTGAGCGTCCCCTTGGCCGTGCTAGCCCTCTACGGTTCGATGAAAAGCCTGGATAAGGGGCTTTTCGAGGCCGCGCGGATCGACGGCGCTGAGGGCTGGATCCTGGCCCGGCGCGTCCAGGCCCCTCTTGTCAAAGGCACGATAGGCCTCATGTGGGCCCTTGATTTTATAAAGTCCTTCAAAGAATTCTCCGTTCCTTTCCTGATGACAGCCGGCGGCCCGCCCTTTCTGGGAGGAATAACCGAAAAAAATATCGTAGGCGCCACGACAACCCTCGAGATATTTCTCTACGACGCTTTTAGAAACGAGGAGGATTACGGCGTCGCCTCGGC
>CAYVOD010000120.1:0-3958 GCA_964453055.1 uncultured Treponema sp.
GTCCCTCCCTGCTGTGTACACACTACACCTGGAGGAGGGACACAGAGTGTCCCGGTAAGAAATTATTTTTGCTAGTCGATTACTCTTGTGCCTTTATCACTAGCTCGGCCATCCTACGGATTTCAGAAACCCAGCGCTCCCTGAACTCATGAGGCGCAAGGACTTCGCAGGTGGCTCCGCAGCGCAGGGCACGGCCCAGAATCTCGGTCCAGTCGTGCACCGGAAGGCTCAAGTCCACCACAAGGCTTCCGTCCGGGGCTGATGATTCCTGGATGGACTGTTCCCTGTGCCATTCCTGATGCCGAATCGCCCTGGCCGCTCCCCCAGTGAAGCGCAAAGAAGCCCTGCCGATAGGATCGCCCTTGAATATTCCGTAGGACGACGACAGGTGCTTTTCGATCTCTTCCTTTGTGGGTAAAACCAGGTCGGGGCTGGGATTGAGGATCTCCTTGGCCGCCTCCATCCGGGCCACCGAGAAGGTCCTGAGTTCCAAAGACTTGGAATCCCGGGCTATGCAGTACCATTTACCTGAGTAGTTGATCAGGTGAGCCGGGAGAATCACGCGGCTGCTCTTTTCGCCCTTGGAATCCAGATACTCGATCTTGAGCGCAGCCTGATCCACCAGGGCCTGGCAGAGGGTGTAGGCGATTGTGTTCCCGATCCGCTCGATAGTGGGCAACTCGTAACTCACCCTGTCGGCGATGCGCTCGTAGCGCCGTGAAATCTTCCCCTCTAAAAAGCCGATGAGCTCGTTCGATAGCACAGGCACATAGGCGTATTCCGACAGAATCGACTTGAGGAAGGAAATGGCGAACAGCGACTTTTCGTCCGCCGCCGCCAGGCTCTCCCAGGGCTCGCGGTAGACATAGCGCCTGCGCTTTGCATCCCATTCTATAGGCGCCCCGAGCCTGTCTCGCATGTATTCGATATCCCGCTTCACCTGCCGCTCTGACACCTCGAAGCGCTCGGCCACATCGGCTATCATCGCCCCTCTGCCTTCGCGAATCTCCCTGTCCACATAGAAAATCCTCTCAGTCTGGCTCATGGGCTAGCTCCTGTGCATCATGGTGCTATCCTGCGATCCTGTCTAAATTGGCTCTTAGCCTAAGGGTAGACCGAAAGCAGGCTGGCGTAAACAAGCATGGCGATCTGAGGGCTACGAATAAGGGAGCAGTGTAATAAAAACCTGGAGAACTTAATCTATAATGAACTTCGAGCTTGGCTTGATTACTCCAAGGATGATCGCGCGCTTTCATTCCGGCGGCCTTCCCAAATAACCTTTCCTTGACCGCGGGCTGATCCGGCTATATCTTGACCCAGGAATATTTCCTCGCGCAGCGGGGCGAGGTTCCGCAGGAGGCTTCGCGGTGAGTTTCGTGCCCGGACGTCCTGAGCCTTTCTTGAAGCGCTTCCGCCGCGGCAGAGCCTCGTGGCAGGAAACGATACGCGACCGAGCCGATATGTACCGGCGGCGCTTCTTGAGCATAGCCTTTTTAATCGGCTTCGCCTTTCGCCTAGCCATGGCCCTGAATTCCTGGCGTCTGCGCGAGACCATGGATCTTGTTTCATTTTTCGTGCTCGAGGCTGTTTTGCTTTTTGGCTTCGCGTTGTCTCGGCGGCTGTCCCGGCGGGGTCTGGAAACGCTCGTCACCTTGGTGCTGGCGGCTTATCCCTTGGCATACGTCTGGGGCGCCTTCGACGCGGGCAACAAACAAACCTACATCATTTTCCTGCTCTGCATGGTTCCTCTTTTCGACAGCCTGGCCCAGCCGCGCTGGTACTGGCTCTGGTTTCTGTACGCGACCCTCGTCGTGGCCGCTACGTTGTTTTCGTATCTCGTCGGCCTGCCGTCTTCGTGGGTGCGCGACTTCTCCCCCCGGGTGATCCAGATCCTGCATACCACATTTTTCGTGCTCTGGTTTCTGCGCTATCTGATCAGGATTGAGATGGAGAGCTACCTGAACGAGCTCGCCGAAAACATCGTGAAAGACAAGGCGACGGGCCTGCCTTCGCTGGTGGTTTTCAAGAACGCGCTCGAAAAGGGAAAGAGATCCTTTGTCTGCCTTATCGCGGTGGGCAATTTCCGGGAATTGACCTCTCTTTTCGGCTATTCGGTATCCACGGAAGTGCTGTCAATCGTCGCGTCCAGGCTAAAGGAAGCCGAAAAGGCGCTGCGGGGCAGGGCTTTCCGAATGCGAGGCCACGATTTCGGCTTTATCCATCCTCTCGAAGGGAAAGAATCCGCGGATCTCGCGGCTGAAAAACTGAGGGAATGCCTGCGGGGTCCGCTGGCGTTCCAGGGAAAGACCATAGAGCTCAGCTATAGGCTCGGCTGCACGTTTGTGGAGGACGGGAACGCGGACAGGGCCATGGACGAAGCTCAGGACGCTCTGGACATGGCGGAACGCAGCGGTCTGGATACGGCGCACTATTCGAGTTCCTGGAACATGGCGAGCGAATCGGAAATCGCGATAGCCGATCTCATGACGCTATCGCGCAACGTTTCCGAGAAAACGCTGTCGGTCCTGTATCAGCCGGTCGTTTCCTTCGCGTCGGGCAAGACGGTGTTCAATGAAGCCCTTGTGCGATTCAAGGGAAAGGGCGGGGATTTGGAGGAGCCCGGCCGCTTCATGGCGCTCGCGTCCGCGACAGGACACTGGGCGGCTATAGAAGATTTCGTTTTCGAAAAAACATGCGCCATGGCCTGCGGAAAGGGCGGGCCGGTGTCGGTGAACATTGCGTTGCGCGATCTTGAAAGAAAGGAGTTCCTGGCGGCTTTGGAGGAAGGGGTAAGCAGGGCAGGCCAGGCAGGCTCATCCCTCATCCTCGAAATCCTGGAGAGCGAATTCGCCGCGATCAGCAAAGAGCGCGTCGAAGTGCTGAACGCGCTCAGGACCTCCGGCTGCCTCATAGCGATAGATGATTTTGGCACCGGCTACTCCAATTATTCCCGCCTTCTCAGCCTGCCTGTCGACATCGTCAAGTTCGATAAATCCATGCTGAAGACCGCCCGGAGCAGCAAGGCTGTCGCGATTCTCGTCCAGGGCCTCGTCGGCTATTGCGGGGATATCGGGGCGCTCACCGTGGCCGAGGGCATAGAAAACCAAGCTTGCGTCGATTTCTCCACTTCTCTTGGCTTCGACCTGGGCCAGGGTTTTTTCTGGTCCAAGCCGACGCCTGAGTCCAAGGCGATCAAGGCGGATGGAGCCGAGCTAGATAGTCTGCTAAAAGGCCGCGCCTGGAAGCTTAGACCGCCTCCCGGCCTTCGTTCTTGACCAGAGCCCCCCCGAACGCTATTGTTCTATGGCTATATTCTTTCTTAAGGAGATACCTATGAGCGTTATCGAATATGTAGAGGCCAGGGAGGTTCTTGATTCCCGGGGAAATCCCACCGTCGAAGTAGACGTAGTGCTGGAGGACGGCACCATGGGCCGTGCCGCCGTCCCGTCCGGGGCTTCCACCGGCGAGTACGAGGCCGTGGAGCTGCGGGACGGAGACAAGAAGCGCTACCTGGGCAAAGGCGTGCTCAAGGCGGTGGAGAACGTGAACACCGCCATCGCCGGCGAGATCTGCGGCCTGGACGCCCTTGAACAGGTGGATATCGACCGCACCATGGTCGAGCTTGACGGCACCGAGAACAAGGGCAAGCTGGGCGCCAACGCCATCCTGGGCGTGTCCATGGCGGTCTCCAGGGCCGCGGCCGAGTACCTGGGCCTGCCCCTCTACAAGTACCTTGGCGGCGCGCACACCACCCTCCTGCCCGTCCCCATGGCCAACATCATCAACGGCGGCAAGCACGCCGACAACAAGATCGATTTCCAAGAGTTCATGGTGATGCCCGTGGGCGCCGGCTCCTTCCGCGAGGCGGTGCGCATGACCGCCGAAGTCTTCCACAACCTCAAGAGCCTCTTGAAGAGCGCCGGCCACAACACTTCCGTTGGCGACGAGGGCGGCTTCG
>CAYVOD010000121.1:0-1807 GCA_964453055.1 uncultured Treponema sp.
CACCATCGTGGGCATTCCCCCCAAGGAGGACTGTTGGATGGCCAAGGCCACCGAGAGGCTTTTCCTTCCCTTGCTTAAGCAACTCTGCCCCGAGATCAGCGACCTGGTTATGCCCCTGGAGGGTGTCTTCCACAACTGCGTCATCGTTTCCATCAAGAAACGATTCCCCGGTCATGCCCGCAAGGTGATGAATTTTCTTTGGGGCATGGGGCAGATGATGTACACCAAGCTCATCGTCGTGCTGGACGACGATATCGACATCAAGGACCTGTCCAGGGTGGCCTGGAAGGTTTTCAACAACATAGACGCGGGAAGGGACCTGGTGCTCTCCCAAGGTCCCCTGGACGCCCTGGACCATTCCTCGCCGCAGCCGCGCTACGGCACTAGGCTGGGAATCGACGCCACCAGGAAATGGCCGGAAGAAGGCCATGCCAGGGAATGGCCCGATCCCCTCGTCATGGATGCGGCGGTGCGGGAACTCGTGGACAGGCGCTGGCAGGACTATGGAATCGACTGAAGGCGGCCTCGGGCGGCCTGAGGAAGGAGCTCGGTTTGAAGGCGGCGGAAGGCCCGAGGCCGCCGGGCGACCCGAAGGCGGCGGTCTAAACGCAAGCGCCGCCGGGTGCAGCGGCCTAGCCGGACGGCTGGCCACCATCGGCGAGTCGGTGATGATACGGCACAGCCTTTTCTCACTGCCCTTCGCCGCGGCGGCCGTCCTCCTGGAGACAGGAGGACGGCCGCCTGTCGGCAAACTCCTCTGGATCCTCGTCGCCGCCTTCGGGGCCCGGAACTCCGCCAACGCCCTCAACAGGATCATCGACGCACGCATCGACGCCGCCAACCCCAGAACGGCCAGCCGCGCGCTTCCCCAAGGCAGGGTAAAGCTCTGGGAACTATGGGTCTTTGTCGGCGCCATGCTCGCCCTCCTCGTTCTTGGCGCCGCCATGCTCAATCCCCTCTGCCTTGCCCTCCTTCCGGTAGCCGGCATTCTCGTCTTCGGCTATTCCTATACAAAGCGCTTCACCTGGCTCTGCCATTATTGGCTCGGAATCACCTGTTCCGCGGCTGTGATGGGCGCCTTCCTGGGAATTTCAGGTTCCTTCGAACTGCGCTACTTTCCCCTCACTGCGGGGGTAGCCCTCTGGATCGCAGGCTTCGATATCCTTTACGCCATCCAGGATATCGCCTTCGACCGCGCCTCGGACCTGAAATCCGTCCCCGCCCGCTTCGGCGAGAAAAAGGCTCGCGCTTTCGCCGCCGCAAGCCATCTTCTAGCCCTGGCCGGCTTCGCGAGCATCTTTCTCTATTGGCCCGCCGCGGGAATCGGCCTAGGGCTTTCCCTGATTCTCTGCGCAGCGCTGCTGGTCGCGGAGCATCTGATAGCCCGAAAAGGCACCGAGCGGCATGTGAAGATTGCCGCCTACGGCATCAACGAGATAATCCCTATGGTATTTCTTGCCGGTGTTGCCCTGGATATATATCTGCTATAAAATAAGCGAAAGATGGAACGATTCCTCGTCTGCGTGACTGGCGCCTCGGGCGCCATATACTCCCTGCGCCTGATTGCCGCCCTGGCGGCCAGAGGCTGCATCGTCCATCTTTGCTGCTCCCCATGGGGAGCGAGGCTGATCCTCGAGGAAACGGGCAGGCCCCTCGGTTACTGGCTCGGAAAAATCAGGAGTTCCGGCGGTCCCAACAACAGCCCGGCTATCGTACGCCAACACTCCGCCGATGATTTCTCGGCCCCCATCGCTTCAGGCTCCTTCAGGCTGGACGGCACCATTATCAGCCCCTGCTCGATGGGAAC
>CAYVOD010000121.1:1907-3958 GCA_964453055.1 uncultured Treponema sp.
TACCGAGCGAACAAGCTTATCGATGGCGACAGCCGAGCCGATACTTGTAGTCTTATGACAGGAAAAAAACTCGCTTACGTAGCCGTGCTGATTCTTCTCGCGGCCGCAGTCGTACCTGCCCAGTCGCAAAGCGCCGGCGCTCCGGCCGGTACCCTCAGATTGGGCGTTTTCGCGGACGCCGATTCCCTCCCCTTCCTCCTTTGCGAACGCGAGGAGCTCTTCGCCCAGGAAGGCGTCAACGTGGAACTCCTGCGATTCCAAAGCGCGGTGGAAAGGGATTCGGCATTCCAGGCCGGCGCCCTTGACGGCATGATTTCCGACATACTCGCCGCCCAGCTCTCGGTCCAGGGCGGCTTTCCGCTCAAGATCACAAGCCTCACCGACGGACGTTACGGCATTGCGGCCGCCCCAGGCTCGGAAATAACAAACTTGAGCGACCTGGCGGGCAAACCAATCGCCACGTCAAGAAATTCGGTCATCCATTACATGATCGACAAGCTTTTATCCGATGCGGGAATGCCACAGGACAAGATCGTCATAAGCCCGGTTCCCAAAATGCCAATCCGCCTCGAAATGCTCCTGAGCGGCATGGCTTCCGGAGCGGGATTGCCAGAGCCCTTCCTCACCACCGCAGCCACCAGGGGAGCCAAGATACTCGCCGCCACCGACGATTACGGCATGGGCTTAGGCGTCCTGCTTTTCTCGGAAAAAAGCCTGAAGGAAAAACTCCCTCTCATCGAAAGACTCTACAAAGCGTATTGGAAAGCCGCGCAGCGCATAAACGCGGCTCCCGATTCGTATCGCTCCCTCTTGGTGGAAGCCGCGGGTTTTTCCAAGGAAGCAGCCGACGCCTACGCCTTCGTCGTCTACAAGCGTCCTCGCCTTCCTTCGATCGCGGACTTGAACGCAGCCATGGAGTGGCTGAACAAGAATGGACTTCTCTCAGGCCGCGGGGATCCCCGGCTGCTTCTCGATCCCCGCCCTATAGCTTCTTTATAAACAGGATCGAAGATCCGGCATGGCTAAGCTGCGGTTGCGGAGCTTGAGTTTTTCCTACCTCCTGCGGGATAGTCTTGTCCCGGTATTAAAAAACCTGGACGCCGAATTCGAGGAAGGCCGGATCAGCGCCATCGTCGGCCGATCAGGTTGCGGCAAGACTAGCCTGCTTCGCCTTATCGCCGGACTTTCCGCTCCCACAGAAGGGAGCGTCGAAATCGATGGTTTCACCCTTAAGGGTATACGGGAAAAAACTTCTATAATCTTTCAAGACTACGGTCTTCTTCCCTGGGCGAACGTCGGGGAAAACGCAGAACTGGGTCTGAAGGCGAAGGGAGTCCCAGGAGTGGAGCGACGCAGGAGCGTGAACCCCATACTTGCCGAACTAGGTTTATCTGCCTTCACGCGCTTTTTCCCCGCCCGGCTTTCAGGCGGCATGCGACAGCGGGTGGCCATAGCCCGCGCCCTGGCTTCGGACAGCGATTTGTTGCTCCTGGACGAGCCCTTTTCAAGCCTGGACGCGATCTCGAGGGAAACCCTCCAGGACAGTCTTCTGGAAACCCAGCGCAGGCATGGGACAACGGTCATCCTCGTCACCCATTCCATAGAGGAAGCGGCCTACCTGGCCGACACGGTCTACTTCCTGGACGGCAGCCCCGCCTGCCTTTCGGTCCACCATGACACAGGCAGGAATACCTCAGAATCGCGCATCGTCTCGAAAAACGCCGGCGCATCCGAGCTTGCGGCTCAATCGGACAGGATAAGAGAACCAGCAGGATCAACAGGATCGTACAGAAACAGCGCCCCGTATTTTTCCGATATCGCCGCCCTGCGCCAGCTCTTCGCGGGCCTTCCTTCCACTAAATCAGGACCCCCGCGGCTTGAACGAAAAATGCCTCAGACCCTGCGCGGATTTTTTAGCCGCCTGGCCAAGATCTTGGCGGCGGCCTGCATAATCCTGGCAGCCTGGGCCGGCTTCGCCGCCGTGCTGGGAAAACCATTCCTGCCCAAGCCAGGGCTTGCCATCGGAGTCTTGCTTCAAGGTCTTCAAAGCG
>CAYVOD010000122.1:0-3861 GCA_964453055.1 uncultured Treponema sp.
GACAAAGACAGCACCAATCTCCTCATCGGAGAGTTCCTCCACCGCTTCTTTGCAGAGCTGAAAGAACATCGCCCCGCCGTCCTACATTGGCAGGAACTGTTCGACACGAGATGGGAGAGCGACGAGGATCTGCGTATGAAACTCCCGGACCAGGCTGTGCGCAAAGCTATCGTCCAGAGCCATCTGGCCGATATTGCCGCCTGGGAAAAGGAAACGGGCCGGCCGATTCTCTTTTCCGATGAGGTTACGGAAGCCGAACTCGAACTGAGCGCTCCCTTCGGCGGCGGCCGCTACCGACTTAAAGGGCGCATCGACCGCCTACAGCGCGATGGAGACCAAACACTCATCACCGATCTCAAATACAAAGAGAAGAAAACCTACGCTGAAAAGGATCGCCTCGTAGATCGGCTGGAGAAGACCGACGTCTTCGACGATCGTTTCCAGCTCCTCATTTATGCCTATCTCGCCCTGCAGAACAAAAGGGCGACGACCGGCCTGCTCGATGCAGCCCATCTCTTTTTGCGTCCGAGAATGCGCGGCGATTATGAGGGCCATCTTGCCAAGGAAGACCTGGACGCCTGTGATGCCACGATGGAGGGCATCGCCGGGCGACTTGATGCGCTGCTGGCCCTGGAACGCTTCACTCCGAACTTCCGCGCCGACGGCTGTTCCTATTGCCCCTACAAGGCTCTCTGCCTCAAACCAGACCTCTATCAGACGATAGGACGACCAGGAGGCCACCCATGGTGAAGAGCCTTTTCGTCACCGCCTCGGCCGGTTCGGGGAAGACCTTCCGCCTGACCCGTGAGGTCCGCAGCCACCTCGACCGGGAGGGAGAATTCGTTGTCGCCGCCACCTTCACCCGCGCCGCGGCGGCAGAAATGGAAAAAAGGATCCTCGATGCTACCGACGAAGGGAAGGAGAGCCCCGTCCACAAGCTGCGGTTCATCATGCGGGCCGCTAGGGTCCACTTCTCCACGATCGATGCGCTCTTTCACCAGTTTCTTTCCACTGAAGCCTATGTTCCGCAGTTGGCAGACGACCACGAGAAGGCGATCATCGCCACGCTCGCCGACACGCGTTTTTTCCAACATCCGCGCGTTCTGGCCGACATCGAAAGCATCGTGATCGCGGCCCGAATCCTCCATCTGCAACCCGATTCCCTGATCGCGGAGCTGGATAAGGGCAGAGAGTCACTGGAGACATGGGACTGCCCCGAGCGTCTGCTCGATGCACTCAAGGGCGAACAGTCGCGGCTTGTCGCCGAGTACGATCAGCTGCGTGCCAAGGTGCAAGTCGTCGCGGAAGCGACGCGGGGAGCCCTGCGCAGCCAGGTGGCCGCCCCCTTGCTTGAACCGCTCGCCGGGGTGGACCTCAAACGGGCGCTTTTCCTCAAAGAAAAACTCGCTGATGTTCGCGTAGCCGCAGCCGATCGCGCCACGCCCGCCTACGCGGCCTTGGAGGACCTCTATCCGCGGATGCGCGTTCTGATCTCCGAACACCTCATCAACACGAAACGGTTGCGAAGCGCCCTTCTCAAGCGTTTCATCGCCCTGCGTGCCGACGTCATTGCCGAGGAGAAGGAAAAACTCGGACGGCTCTTCTTCGACGACGTCCCACGGAAGCTCATCGCCCTTGATGGACCGGACAGCCCCGACCGACCGCTTTTTGCTGCACGCCTCTATGAAATGGGCTTCCACCGAACGGCCCATCTGCTCCTCGACGAGTTTCAGGACACGTCGCAAATCCAGTTTACCCTGCTTCGGCCTTTGATCGAAGATATCCTCGGCTCCGTGGGGAGCAATGCCGAGGGAGACCGGTCGATCTTCCTCGTGGGAGACTGGAAACAGTCGATCTATCAGTGGCGGGGGGCGGCGCCCGATATGCTCCGGGCCTCGCTCACCCCAGCCCTCGCGAGCGGACAGATTGCTGCCGAGACTCTTCCTTACAACTACCGTTCGACACCGCTTCTCATCGAATTTTTCAACCATCTGGTCGCCGACCTCTTCGCCGGAACCGACAAAGTCAACATGCAGGCGCCGCCGGAAAAGCCGAAGCACCCCTACGGCGGCATCTCCGAGGTGGCGGTTATCCCGGTCGCCTGCGGAGCGGGAGACGAGCCGGTGTACGAGCGGCTCATCGAAGCAATTGTCAAAAAAAAGGCGGAGTGCGGTCGCCCCTGGGGCGATATCGCAGTGCTGTGCCGCACCAACAGGCATATGGATAAGGCCGCGGCGGCGCTGGCCAGAGCCGGAATCCCCACCTCGGGGATCCACGGCCGCGAGATGCTGTCACTCCGGGAGGGAACGGCGCTCTATCTTTCGCTCATCGCGCTTTTCACGGCCCACGACGGCCGCTTCATTCCCCGCGCCCTCAAGTCTTTGGACTATGGCGAGGCCCAAGGCGCGACATTGATGTCCGCCGTCGCGCAGCTCGCCGAAACTGTCGGCAACGCGCCCCGGCCGCACCGGTTCGCGGCCTTCGCATCCGCCCTGCGCGACCTTGCGCCTCATTTTCCGCGCATCCTCATCGAGACGCTCTGGGATGAGGCGGAGCGATACTTCGTCCGGCCCGATGCCGTCGATGCCGCCGCCTTCCTGCGTTACCTGCTCACCATGTCGCACCTTATCACCATACCCGAGGGAGAGCATGCTGACCGGGTGAAGCTGGCCACGATCCACGGTACCAAGGGCCTTGAATTTCCCCATGTCTTTCTCTTCTGGAAAGAGGAGCACGACAGGGCGCCCGAAATTCCGCACCCCGAAGATGGCTGTCCGCTCAGCCTGAGCAAAGACGAACTGGCTTTTCTCGCTACCGACCCGATAGAAGGAGCTGCAGCCATTGCCGAGGCGGTAACTGTTGTGAAGGAAGAAAGGGCCGAAGAGACGGCCAATATCATCTACGTCGCCGCGACCCGCGCCGCCAAGAGTCTGACGATCCTCCTGCGGGCGGACCGGGTGGGCGCCTTGAAGGGCTACAGTGAGCGAATGTTTACAACGGCCCAGGAACCTATAGCGGACGCCGAGCGCACCGAATTCGGCTGGCGGCATGACTACGGTTTCGAAAAGCCGCGCCCCGCGGACCATGAGGATCTGATCGCGCCTGATCTGAGCGATCTTCCCGCCGTGCCAGCCGACAGCGACGAAATGGACGCGGCCCTGCGCTCCGCCGCCATCGAGGCGGGAATTGAGCGCGGTCTTCGCATCCACGCGATCCTCGCCCGCCTCACATGCGATCGCCAAACGATTGCCCCTGACAGCCTCGCCGCAGAAGAGCAGGCCGTGGTCGAGCGGTTCCTGCACGAAGAGAAGGTGCGAGAGATCCTCTTCCGACCCGGGAAGGTCCTCGTCGAACAGCACATCTCCGACACCCGCACCTTCGGCATCGTGGACCGGCTCATCATCGCCCCCGACCGCATCACCCTCATCGACTTCAAGACGGGTCGCGTCGGCCATTTGGCTGACAAGTATCGGCCCCAGATGCTCCGCTACCGGATGATTCTCCAGGGGCTGTTCGCAGGGCGTCCGGTCGAGTGCTATCTGCTGTTCGTGGACGAGCCGCAACGGATTGTGATAATTTAATAAGCTTTGGATAGGAAAAGCCGATGGCTTTCGAAAACGAGACTGACCATCAGGTTACCTTAGAAGGTCGTTTACTACAACAAAAACATCATCATGCTTGCTTGTGGCAGCTTCGTCAAATTTTTGGACTTTCATTGAACCGGTCTTTCTGCTCAGGACCATCTAATAGGGTCACACGAAGAAACCGAAGATAACGCCTCTCCAGATTTCCTTCTTCGATATTTTCGTATTCCCTGCGGAACGAATCCCAGATTTCTGAGAGGGCTTCATGAAGGGCTTG
>CAYVOD010000123.1:0-3829 GCA_964453055.1 uncultured Treponema sp.
GACATCCTTGCCTCTAAAAAACACGTGGCCTTCTTCTGGGATGTAGAGCCCGGTAAGGATATTGAGAAAAGTAGTCTTGCCCGCACCGTTGGGACCGATTATCGCTACGGTTTCGTTTTCCTCGACGTCGAGGTCCACTCCGCCGACAGCCCTGAAGGTCCCGAATTGCTTCACCACGGCCTTGGTGCTAATGATTGTTCCCATGATCTTGTATCCCTTTTACACGGCGAGCCCGGGGCTGAACCCCGGACTCGCCGCACCTAGAAACGATTGGATCTAGAAGTGAATTACTTTAGTACCCCAGCGACTTGAGCGTCGGGAGAGCATCCTCGCCGCCGAAAGCTTTTTCTACTTTGTACAGATCCCACATGTTGGCGCCGCTGGCCTTGCCGGACACCAGGTACGCGAGATACTGGTTCACGAGCTGGTGATCCTCGCGGAAATAGGATTCGCCCTTGAGAGTCTGGAATTTCCCGGTCGCGAGCACCTTGGACACCTTATCCACGTCGAAGGTACCGGCCTTCTCCACCGCCTCGAACATGATCGTGGCGGCCATGTAGGCCAGGGTGGTGTAGGCATCGGGCGGCTCGCCGCCGAACATCTTCATATGCGCGTCGGCATACTTTTTCGTCCTGTCGACAAGGGCCTGATCCTTCACGCCGCCGGCCACATCGTAGTAGTGGAAGGTGAGGGAGGGAATCTGGGCCAGGGTGGCTCTGGGAATCGTCACCGCGACATAGTTCATGGTCCAGGAATTGAAGACCGTGGTCACGTTCATGAGGCCCATGTCGTAGGCCTGCTTGTACAGGGCGATCGCGTCGCCGCCGGTCTGGACGGTCACGACGACGTCCGGCTTGAGCTGCATGGCCTTGTTGATCGCGGAGGAGAAATCGACGTTGCCGAGAGGATACTCGGCGAAACCGACTACCTCGCCGCCGACCTTGGCCAGGGCGGCCTTCAGACCGTCATAGATCGTATTGCCCCAGGAATCGGAACGGGAAAGGAAGAAAATCTTCTTTTTGCCCAGGCCTTCGACGACGGACTGACCGGCGATGTAGCCGATACTCCAGGGGGTGAAGGCGACGGAGAAGGAACCGGGGGCCGGATTGCCCTTCTTGAAGGAATCGATAGCGGGTACGCAGGCGGAGATCATGGGCATCGGCTTCAGCTTGGACTCTTCGTTCAAGGCCGCGGCCATGGGATTCCAGCAGCTTCCGGTAAATCCGTTGATGCCGGCTTCCACCAACTCTCTGTAGCGGCGGATGCCCACGTCGAGCTTGGCTTCGTCATCCTTTATGATGAGCTTTACGGGGACTTTTCCCCACGGCATGTTAAGTCCGCCGCGTTCGTTGATCTCGGCGACCGCGAGCAAGGTTCCCTTGCGCTGGGTCTCGGCGAGAGGAGCGAATGCGCCGCTCAACGAAGTCATGAAGCCGAGCTTGAACTCTTTCGGATTTGGCGCCGCTCCGGCCTGGAATACCATGGCCAGAACGAGGACCAACGTTGCGATAAAGAATACGCTTCTTTTCATCAACAAGCCTCCTGGGACAGATTTGTCCTACATTTATACTGTCCTATACATATTTCGATTTGTCAACTTTTTTTTATCGTCTTTCGCGATATTTTCTCCCGCGCCTCCTCTTGATTTCGTGTAAAAAGCCGAGCGAGCCCTAGTTATGCGGGTTCCACTATATAACGAAGGAATCGTAATTTCCTGGCTTGACAAATTCCGGATATGGGGCGTATCCTGATCACGGTAGGACAATATGACGGTTCTACAATCTTGACCGGAGAAGGAAGTACGCTTGTTCAGGATACTGCTTTCGGAACCCATCGAGGCCGCCGGCATGGCCGCCCTGCAAGGCAGGGCCGAGGTAGTCATTAGCCCCGATCCGTCGAACGATACAGTCGGCCGTCTTTTGCGGGACGCCGACGCTCTCATCTTGCGCACCGCCACTAAAGTCACTAAAGCCATGATCGCCGCCTCTCCCCGACTCAAGGTTATCTCCCGGACCGGCGGCGGACTTAATAACGTAGATATCGATGCCGCCACCGAACACGGCGTCGTGGTGGCCGGCGTAAAAGGTCCTCAGGACCGCTACGTCGCCGAGCACGCGATCGCCCTCATAATGGCCCTGTCCAAGCAGCTTCCCTACCTGGACGCACAGACCCGGAAAGGGAACTTCAAATCCCGTTTTGAGTATAAACCCATGGGCGTGGAAGGCAAGATCCTCGGTCTCGTGGGCTTCGGCAGGATCGGGAAAATAGTGGCCTCCGTCGCCCAGGTCCTGGGCATGGAAGTCCTGGCCTACGACCCCTATCTAAAACCGGAACAGCTTCAGGGCAGCGGAATTCGGCTGGTGGAGACTCCCGAGGCTCTGCTCAAGGTCGCCGACTTCGTTTCACTCCACGTGCCCGCGACGCCGGAAACCGATAAGTTCATCAACGCCCAGCGCCTGGCATTGATGAAGCCCGGCGCCTTCCTTATTAATACCGCCCGGGGGGAAATCGTGGACGAGGACGCTCTCGTCGATGCCCTCAAATCAGGGCGCCTGGCCGGCGCAGGGCTCGACGTGCTCGCCCACGAGCCCCCCGATCCGAACTCGCCCTTGATGGGCATGCAGTCGGTCATCTTAAGCCCGCACACCGCGGGGCTCACCCGGGAGGGGGTAGCCCTCCTGGCCAAGGGAGCGGCGGAAAACGCCTTGGCCGTGCTGGAAGGCAAGGCTCCCAGCTTCAGCGGAAACTGGGACGCGGTACGCGGGAAGGCAAAAAGGTAAAGCAAAAGGCAAAACCGGCCGTCGGGCCGTATGAAATAGTCTTTCAAAGAGATTTTTTTAGAAGGAGAAGCAGTATGGCACAAGAAATGTGGACCTACGCGATGGAAGAGATGTCCTACCCGGACGTCAAGGAAATCCTCAAGAGCGTGGACACCGTAATCATTCCCATCGGTTCCCAAGAAAAGCACGGACCGCATATCCCCCTGGCCACCGACGCCTGGGTGACGATCGAGGTCTGCTCCAGGGCCGCCAAGAAGGCTAAGATGCCCTTCACCCCCCTGATGCCCTTCGGGTATTCCCCCCACCACATGGGCAAGTGCAACGACGGCGTCGGCACCATCACCCTCACCGGCAACACCCTCAAGCGCGTCGTCTACGAGATCGGCCGCTCCCTGATCTTCCACGGCTTCAGCAAGCTCATCTTCGTCAGCCACCACGCCTCCAACCAGAAGGTCATCGACGAGCCGCTGCGCAGGCTGGCCTATGAGACCGGCTGCTTCTGCTGCTGGTTCCTCACCCCCACCGAGCGCAAAGACGAGCTCGTGAGGGACTTCATGGTCGAGCATCCCGCCTGGCACTCCGGCGAGATGGAAACCTCCACCAGCCTGGCCCACAACGAGAAATGCGTCCACCTCGAGCGCGCCCACGCCCACAAGGCCCACGCGCCCAAGTGGATGGGCCCCGCCTTCGACAAGTACGACGGCGTTCCCACCGTCATCTTCCAGGGCGCCGAGAGCGCCTGGGTTCCCATGGAGCACCACGAGTACGTCGAGGAAGCCACCATCGGCGATCCCTTCCTCGGTTCCAAGGAAAAGGGCGAGAAGTACTTCGAAGTGGCTTCTCAGCACCTTGCCGACTTCGCCAGGGAAATCCAGAAGATCGACATCAAGATTCCCTACGAGAAGCGCGACTATCCCACGAGGACCATGGACTAAGCTAACGCAACCTTAAGGATTACTATCGGCCAGAAGATGACAGTCTTCTGGCCATTTTTTTCAAACTATGAAATAAACAGTGATGCCAGGAGGTCCTATGATCCGCAACAAATA
>CAYVOD010000124.1:0-3692 GCA_964453055.1 uncultured Treponema sp.
AGGAGGAAACATATGAAAAAGTTTTCTAAAAACGCCTTGTTCCTCGTAAGCTTTTCCGTGGCGCTGTTTTCATGCGCGACGGCATCGCTTCCCAAGGAAACGCCCGTGGTGGAAAGATTCGACAAGGCCAGGTACCTGGGAAAATGGTACGAAATCGCCCGCTTCGATTTCGCCTTCGAAAAGAACCTGAGCAACACCACCGCCGAATACGGCCTGCGGGACGACGGGAAAATCTCTGTGACCAATCGAGGCTACAACTATGTGAAGGGGAAGTGGGTGGAAGCCAAGGCCAAGGCCCGCTTTGTCGGAGCCGATACCAGGGCGGCGCTGGAAGTCTCCTTTTTCGGCCCCTTCTATTCGGGCTACAACGTCATAGCCCTGGACGGGGACTATAAGTACGCCCTCGTGGCCGGCGACAGCCTCAAGTATCTATGGATTCTTTCACGTACCAAAACCATCCCAGAGGACATCAAGAAAGACTATCTGAACATCGCCCTCGCCTTAGGCTACAATCTCGACAACCTCGTCTGGGTGGAGCACGATAAATAATCGGCCAGCGAAAGAGCCGCTCGGAAGCCCACAGCTTCCCGGGCTAAGGTGGGAGTATATCGGGTCCGCCACCGAGTCGGGTTTTCCCTTCCCCTCCGGCTTGCGGCCGTCGCCATGGCTTACTTCGATCTGACAGGAGCCTTTTATCGGAAAGCGGCGCCCTCGTCCCAGGTGACTAGCTCGTAATTCGAATCGATAGCGTAATCCCAGCATACCCCATAGATCATTCCGTCGACAGCATCGACTCTTTCTTCGACCATATCTGAAATGGGGAAAATTCCGGGCAGGATATAATTCCAGCGCATAGCGTATGAAGCGTCGGCCTGAGTGCCTGGACCGCGTATTTCATAGTAGCGTCCTGCCAAGCAAGAATGTTGGCAGCAGTGGACTTGTAATCGGCGCCCGCCAACTCATTGGCTAGAATCGCTTTTAGAGTAAGGTCATCGAGTGCGGCGGCAGGGTCGGTACCCTCATATTTTTGCACAAGGCTATCTCCCCCCGGCATTTCGCAGGAGGTAAATAGGCCAGCGATAATTAGTATGGGCAGGACGAAAAGCACCTGTGAGACGATAATGCCTGGCATACCTAGACTGGTTCTTCTGCTCATGCAGGCTCCTCATCGATGATCGAACCTAGAGTATCGAAAGGCAATCTTATAATTCCCATATATAAGCATAACTGATTTTTGGAAGCGGCTCATATAAAATTCTCCGCTTCTATGGATAATTAACGATTGACTTGGGATTTTGGCACGGTAAAATAAGTCTGCGGTATATAACATAAGACGTAAAAATAGATACGAGAATGACTTTTATTCTGTTTCGGCGAAAAAGGTCTTCGTATCCTTTTCTGCCTCAAAACCCTCACTTTTGAAAACCTATATATCCTCCCCCTATCGATAGCCCTCGACTGCATCCGTGACGAGGCAAAGGCAATCATGCGACAAGAAAAGGATTTGCATTCGCTCCTGAAAAACCTGAATCCCTCAACCACGGAAGCCAGTTTCGTATTCTGCACGCTTCCCGCCTTCCCCGGCGGAGCTGATCCGGCAGTCCTCGATCCTTGGGCTATAATAAGAGAGGACGAAGGCATCTCTCTCATACTGGAAAAAGAACGGGCCGACAGGCTCGGCCTTAAATACGAATCCACATACGGACGGATAACCCTCAAGGTCTATTCGAGCCTCGATGCCGTCGGCTTGAGCGCGGCCGTAGCCACGGCCCTCGCTTGCGAAGGCATCAGCGTCAACATCGTAGCCGGATACCACCACGATCACCTTTTCGTCCCTAAAACCCATCTCGAAACAGCGATGAAAATATTGAGAGGTATACAATGCTCATAGCTTTAATCATTGTCGGCGGCCTTACCGCCATGACGGCTATCGCGGTTATCGGCGACTATCTCACAAAATCCAAAATCGCGAAAAGCAAGACGGATCCAGCGGTTCTCAAGGAATACGACCGACGCATCACCGAGCTGGAAAAACGTCTTTCCGACCAGGACGCTAAGATCGAGCTTCTCGAGAGCGACGTTAGCTTTACGAATAAGCTTCTCCGGGACAAGTGAGGCGATTATCCACCTCTTTTCGCCATTTTTGAATCGGTGACACTCATTCGGAACGTAAGCCTGTAAGAAGACTAGCGCCATCGCACCCGAGGGAGGAATGCTGCTCGCGATAAAACAGGCTGAAAGGGCCGAATTCCTTGCTATCTCTTTCGACTTCAATCCTCAGGACAGAACGCTGCTTAACGCCATCAAGCAAATACCGGGCCGCACCTGGTTTCCCGAACGGCATCAGTGGCTTATCCCCAACAACGCCCATATAGCCAAGATCCTTCTGGACACGCTATTCGCCACCGGCCTCTTCGATTACCTGCGTACTCCCGTCGCCCCCGAAATCAGCATAAATCCCAAGGATGTAATCAGCCCCGACGAAATCTTCCAGGACGAGCGGTCCGCTCAGGCGACCCCTGCCCAGCATGACGCGCTTGCAGGCTTGGAAGAGGCGCTCATCGCCCGTCACTACAGCAAGCGCACGATCGATGCGTACCGTCATTGGTGCGCCATTTACCTGAAAACCAATCCCCCTAGCGAAAAATCGCTTTATCCCGGCAAGGCGATCAATTGCTTTATCAGCAACTTGGCCACCAAGGGCAAGGTAAGCGCGTCCACCCAAAACCAGGCACTGGCGGCGGTTCTTTTTCTGCACAGGCAGGTTTTTAAAAATCCGCCTGAAGATATCGGAACTGTCATACACGCGAAAAAACCCATCCGCCTACCTGTCGTGATGAGCAAGATCGAGGTGAAAACCCTCCTTTCGCAGCTCCAAGGGCCAGCGCTTCTCGCTGCCGGTCTTATGTACGGCACGGGCCTTCGCTTGAACGAATGCCTCGAACTTCGCATCCAGGACATCGATTTCGCCAGGAACGAAATCATCATCAGAAACGGCAAAGGGGGAAAAGACAGGGTTACCATGCTTCCCGGCAGCCTGAAGCAATCGCTCGAATCGCACATCGCCAAGGTGAAAAAGCTCCATGAGCTGGATCTCCAGGAAGGCTGGGGCAAGGTTCAGCTACCTTGCGCGATTTCAAGGAAATACCCGAACGCCGGTCGCCAGTTCGTCTGGCAATGGCTTTTTCCTCAAGAACGCCGCTGGAAAAATCCTTCGACAGGAGAGGAAGGCCGCCATCACGTTGACGCGTCGGTTCTCCAGCGCGCCGTTCACGAAGCCGCGTTGAAGTCCGGCATAAGCAAACCCGTATCCTGCCACACTTTCCGCCACTCTTTCGCGACTCACCTTCTCGAATGCGGTTACGATATCAGGACAATCCAGGAATTATTGGGCCACAGCGACCTGAAGACCACGATGATCTACACTCACGTGCTCAACCGCGGCCCTTCAGGCGTAATCAGCCCCGCCGATATCCTTGCCTGAGCTCTTTTTCATTGATCTTGATAATCCCGACCTCGTTTTACGTATTTTATCGTAATGTATTATTCTTTATATACTTAATACTGCAGTCTCTGATTTCATCCTCTTACTTTGGCATTCTAAGAATCCGCACTCTTTAAAATTATAAGTCTAATTAATGTTAGGTGGATTCGGCTTTATTAAGAAATCGCAAGAGGTACAACTATGAAAG
>CAYVOD010000125.1:0-3690 GCA_964453055.1 uncultured Treponema sp.
CGACGGCAGGAGGATTTCCCCTGTACAGCTCCCGCCTTCCCAGCCCTAGGGCTGCCCCGTTGACCGCGTAACGCCCCGAAGCCCTGCCCCGCAGGACGACACTATCCGCGACGGAAAATCCCGCCGCGACCCCGAGCGAAGGCCCCCATCCTAAGGCTGAAGCGCCGCCTTGGCCAAAGGCCGCCACTCTCAAGGAATAAAATCCATCGATACCCTCGGGCGTCTTTCCGCCGCCGGACTCTCCTGCCTCTTTACGCGCGACGGCAAGCGCCCGCCCGCCCAGCGCAAGTCCCGCCTCGAGCTCCCAGGAAAAGGCCGCCGCGTCGAAGGCATAGCGTAAAAGCGAATCGGCATAAGGCTTGAGGGTCGTCGAGCTTCTCCCCAATTCCCAGCCCAGGCTGGAAGAAAATTCCAAGCTTTCAGCTTCGCCATAAGGAAAGCCGGAACGAAAATCCCCGTACAGACGGAGCCCGCTTTCCCATAGAAGGCTGTCATATGGATTGACCAGAAGATCGGCGGCGGCCGCCCAGGCTTTTCCCGGCTCGGGGCTGAAGCTCGCCAAACCGCCCAGAAACGCCCTCGCCCTTCCCATTGCCAGCTCGGAGCCCAAGCCGGCGAACCCCGAATCGTTGAAATCCGCGATCGACGATTCTATGGGCTTCAGAAGCCCGATTCTGGGGCTCAAGCGAAGCCCGGGTTCCAGGTCCGGAAGAGCTCCCCGTCGGTAAGCGTCGAGGCCCTCGGGGAGGGTATTGCTGTAATATTCCCTTTTTTCGGCCAATCCAGGGCTGATCCGCCCTTGCCTGTCTTGAACGGGAAGCCAGGAGAGCAGCTCCTCCACGATCGCCTCGGCGCTTTTCCTGCCCCGCTCGATGATCCCCTCCGGATAGGCGAATTCCATATAGGAAACCGATTCCACGTCGTTCCGGATGACAAAGGGGCTGAGGCCCAACAGATCTTCCATGCCCGTCCTGGTCTTCCCGATATCGAAGACCCTGTTGAGCACTGTTATGGGGTTCTCGTAGCTCATGGGCTTGTTGTAGAGGGCCGTGGCGACGATGAGCTTGGCCGAATAGGAGGCGGCGAGGGCTACTGGCACGAGGGTCGTGGAGCCTCCGTCCACCAGAAGCGTCTCGCCGAAACTCTTGGGCTCGAATATCGCAGGCATGGCGAAGCTCGAGCTCATGGCCCTGGCCAATTCGCCGGAAGCGATTTCCACCCTTCGGCGGGTTGTCAGATCCTCGGCGGTGACGATTATCGGGATGGGAAGCTCCGATAAGTCCACCCTGCCTACCAAGTCCCTGATCACCGCCTCGAAGGCATCGACGTTTATCAATCCGCCCTTGGACGGGATGACGAAATCGAAATATTTTTCCGTTGGAACCGTGGTCACAAGGTCGCTAATCTCCGCGGGGGAGAGGCCGGCGGCATACAAGAGGCCGATGATCGCGCCCATGGAATTGGCGACGACGAAGTCCGGAACGATTCCGCGGGATTCCAGGACTTGAAGCATGCCGATATAGGAATAGGCCCTGGCGGAGCCGCCGGCCAGCACCAGCCCCAAGGGTTCCCTGCCCTGGGCACGGATCGCCTCCATCTTGGACGAGAAAGCTTCCATCCCGATTTGGATGGGCTCGACCACGCGGCGCAAGGGATCTTCGGGGGGGAACACCGAATCGGGATGCTGCGCCCAGGCGAGCGGGGCGAGGGCGCAAAGGAGGAGAAGTGCTAGGCTGCGGCGTAGTACCATATCCTTACTATACAACGCCGCCGCAGGCCCGATCTATCGACGAGACCTTTCTTTTCTGCTATTCTTTTCGGCATGAACGAACGACGCACCGACACGGCGGAGGCTCCCTCCCCCGAAGCCGACCCCTTCAGTAGCCGCGGCACCAGACGATGGTGCCCGTCCTTCCGTCGAACTAGCCCCCGCGAGACCTTCCATGCTGCTTGAAATCGCAATAATCCTCGCGCTTATCCTGCTCAACGGATTTTTTTCCCTGGCGGAAATGTCCCTGGTCTCGTCGCGCAAAGCCAGGCTTCGCCACGAGGCGGAGCAGGGAAAGAAAAACTACGGTCTCGCCCTGGCTGCCGCCGAAGAGCCAGCCCCCTATCTTTCGTCGATCCAGGTGGCCATCACCCTAATAGGCATCCTCACCGGAGCCGTGGGAGGAGCGACGGTCTCCAGAAACCTGGAAGTCTGGCTTAAAAGCTTTCCGGCCCTAGCCGGCGTCGCGCGGACCATCTCTGTCATCTCCGTGGTGCTGCTGACTACCTTCGTCTCGGTCGTGCTTGGCGAACTGGTGCCTAAAAACCTGGCCCTTTCCAAACCCGAATCCATCGCGGCGACGATCATACGTCCGCTCAAGACGATAAGCGCCGCTTTTTCGCCACTGGCGCGCTTTCTTTCCGGAGCCACCAATCTGGTCATCAGGCTGCTGGGATATGGAAAACACTCCGAACCGACAGTGACCGAAGACGAGGTGATGGTGCTCATCGCCCAGGGAGCGGAATCCGGGGTGTTCGAAAATTCAGAAAAAGAGATGGTGGAGGGGGTCCTGGACCTGGACGACAGGAGAGTCACCGCCTTCATGACCCCGCGCACCGACGTGGTCGCCCTCGACTTGAATGATTCCGAGCAAGTGTTGCGCCGGGAAATTCTCGCCAATTCCGGCTTTGCCTGCCTTCCCGCCGTGGAAGGCGACCTGGACCGCGTCGTGGGCATGCTGGACATGCGCAAAGCCCTCGCTTCCATGGCATCCGGCAATCACTTCGACATCAAAGCCCAGCTCAGCGCCCCGGTGTTGATTCCCGAATCGATTTCGGCCTTGCGGGCCTTGGCCATCCTGAAGGACAAGGAAGCGCGGACAGGTCTCATCGTTGACGAATACGGCGGCGTCTCGGGCTTGGTGACAATGCCCGACCTTCTGTTTTCCGTGCTCGCCGGCCTCGACCAGAGGGAATCCGAAGAGACAGCCGGACTTGTCAGAAGGCAGGATGGATCCTACCTGGTGGACGGGGCTCTGACGATAGGGGAATTCGCCCAGGCGCTGGAAGTGGACGAAGCTGCCTTCGATACCAACGCCTACGATACAGTGGCCGGGCTCGTGCTTTTCTGCATGGGCTCCATTCCCAAGGCGGGCGAAGCCTGCGATTGGGCCGGGCTTCATATTGAGATCGTCGATATGGACGGAAACAGGATCGACAAGCTTCTCGTCAGCAAGACCGAGGCGATGGAAAAGCCCGAGGAACTGGAAGCCCAGACCTGAAGACCGTCGAGGCTTGAGAAATAATCCTACTCCCCGGCGCCACGTTATGCGGTCGCTTCGATTTTAACCCGTCGGTTTATGGATGATCCTTCATTTCCCTAAGATATTTGTAAATCGTGTGCTTGGTAACCCCGAGTTCTCCCGCCACCAGCTCGACGGCGCCCTTGACCTCGAATACGCCGCGGCCTTCCAAGGCCGTGACGAGCCTTCTGTTCTTCTTGCTGGGAGAAACCCCGGTTACCCGGGACAGGGCGTCGATTTCCTCGGCTAAAACCGCCGCGACCTTCTCGCTGAGGTCTGGCGCGAGGACCTCGTCGGCCGTGGCGTTTGGGTCGATGGACAAAAGGAATTCCTTGACGAAGCGCTCCATGGGCATCGAGAGGTCGATATTGATGCCGAAGGCCCCGATCGGCCGGTTTTC
>CAYVOD010000126.1:0-3659 GCA_964453055.1 uncultured Treponema sp.
TAGACCCATCCTAGCTGGCGCGGAAACGCCAGGCAAGCCAAATTAGGTGATCTTTCAAGAGGAACGCGGGAAACCGGCTCAAGATTGGCTGAGTCATTGACCACAAGGGCGCATGATTTCGGGCACTAGCTTCATCCTTCGCCAGATGCGAAAATCGCAGTCGCAGGCTCGAAAAGGATTTTAGGAGGAACGGGAGGTTATATGAAAAGATCGACAGCGTTGATGGCTTTGCTATTCGCCCTCTGTTTATTCGCCTTTGGGGAAAACGCCGAACGATCCGCGGCTCCCCACGCGGACAAGGGCGACTTTATAGCCAACGCGGGCATCCTCTACGGCTGGTACGGATTCGGGGCCGGCGGCGGCGTCGAATATGTATTCGCGGCCTGGAATATCCCTCGGTTCGCTCCACTAGGCTTCGGCGCCGCTGCCAAGGCGAGCCTCGGGTACCCAGGCTTAGCGGCAGATCTTAGCGCCCTGGCTACCCTCCACCTTGGATTCAACGGCTTCTCGTCCCTGCCAAGGTTTTTCCGCAACTTCGATTTTTTCTGGGGAATCGGACTGGGCGCCTGCCTGGGATCCTATTTCGGCGCCGGGCCAGCCCTCGCCACCGGGATTTCATACTTTATCTCCCCGGGATTCGCGATCAATGCGGACTTTTACGCCCCTTACTACCTAAATCTGGGAGCCGCGGGCTACACGGCGATGATTGGGGCAAAGTGGAAAATCTGATCGCGACGTCCTCGCGATCATTCATGGCGGCCGACGGGCATTGATCGCTTTTCAGCAGATCGTCGCCCTAAGCTTCGGGTTTCGCAGACGCTAGCCGCATGATCTGATAGGTAAAGCGCGAGCTTGACAGAGGCTAAAAGCCATGGTGTAAAAGAGTTCAGCACCCTTGGCGAATACCGCGTCACCGCCGGGGGAATAATAACCTGTACGACAAGGAGGAAATATCATGGTGGTCGATCATATATCCAACTGCGAAATGTACTATGTATTCGGGGAACGATTCAAAAAAGCCTTCGAGTTTCTCAAGGCCAACGATATAAGAAAAATGGAGCCCGGCCGTCACGATATCGACTGCGACGACGTGTTTATCCTGGTTCAGGAATACACTTCAAAGACCATCGATAATTGCGGGCTTGAATCCCACAGGGTATACGCCGACGTCCATTATGTCGCCGAAGGTTTCGAGTACCTCGGGTACGCTCACGTTTCCCGCTGCAGGGAGACTATTCCATACAACCCCACGCCCGACGCCAGCTTCTACGAAAAAGAGTGCCAATACATATTGCTGCAAAAAGACGATATAGCCATCGTCTTCCCCCAGGATGTGCATATGCCGCAAAAGCGGGCCCTAGTTGGCGTTCCCGTGAGAAAGGCCTGCGTCAAGGTCCGAATGGCATAAAAAGGAGTGATGCTCCGGCGCCTATTGATCCTGTACCCAAACGGCGCTATACGGTAAGGACGACGGATGAGCGAACGAAGTCGCTCTTGCGGGTATGGATCCATGCAAGACTTATAGGAGTACCCGCGCATCGAGGGAACTATGAAACGCTCGCTGTTCTTAGCTGCGGTTTTAATTTTGCTGTCTTCCTCAATTCCGGCATTTCCCGAAGATTACAGCCCCATACAGATTTCCCTGGTTCCGGGCATAGCCCTCCCCTTCAGCTGGAACTCGGCGATATGCCTGGGACCTATAGGCAATATTTCCGGCAGAGTGGATCTGCTTCAGGCTGCGGGCGTATTCAACATAGCCTCCCGAATACGAGGATTCCAGGCCGCGGGCGTGTTCAACATAGCCGGCGAAGCTATGGAGGGAATCCAGGCCGCGGGCGTCTTCAACATTTCAGGCGACGATCGAAGCTCCATGCAGATCGGGGGAGTTTTCAACGTCGCATCAGGCTTGGTCGGATCCCAGCTGGCCGGGGTATTCAATATCTCCGGCGACGTCCAGGGGCTGCAGGTAGCTCCCGTCTTCAATATAGCCGGCGACATGGACGGAGTTCAGGTCGGTCTTCTCAATGTGGCCGGAAAGGTCCGGGGCATCCAGGTAGGGCTTCTAAACCTTTCATCCAACGGAGTCTTCGACCCGGAAATCGACTGGGAACCCGACACGGGTTTCCTGAGGACGAGTCTAAAGACGGGGAACTCCTTCCTCTTCGCCCGCTATGCCGTCGCGGCTCCTAAAGACGAGCTGTTCAATACCTGGGATAGCGCCCTGGTTTCTGCTGGCTTGGGTACCCGCATCGGCGACCCGAAAAGCCTTTACCTCGACCTGTCAGTCTCGGCTTCCCAGGCTGTCGGTTCCGATCCCGGGCTTTTCGCCCAGAGCGTAACCTGGAGCAACGGACACTCGCCTGATGAAGTACTGGCTCCCTGGCCCACTCTGGAAGCCGGTCTCTCCCTAAAGCTAGGTCTTATCCAGCTGAGCGCCGGCTTGAGAACCGAGATATCCCTGGGCTCGGCACCAAACCTGCCCAGCTTCCTGGCCCGGGGCTGGGAATATGAGGATAGCTGGTTCGGAGAGGACTTTACGGCTTGGACGACCTGGTATTTAGGATTCGGTTTCTGAGGGGTTCAAGCGTTTATGAGGCTTTTTCCATACTCAGACTAGTTATAAAACAGCTGAAGCAAAGATGAGTACGTATTGTAGCGTAAGAATCCTTCGCCAAGCTCGAGCATTCACTCGACGCTTTCGATAAAGCAGATATTGGTTTCTCCGCCCTCCATGTTGACAAATAGCCATTTTAATATCTATATAAACGGGTAGATTCTAAACATTTCACAACTATCTTCAAAGGAGCATCTCGTGACCTGCAAAAGATCGATCCTACAAAAATCGGTGACATTGCTATCCATTTTTCTGCTGATGTCGCTCGTTTCCTGTGTTTCCACGGATAAAGTCGGCGAAGGTAAATACAGCCCCGGAACATACCAGGCGACCGCGAACGGATTCGGCGGACCGGTGACCGTATCAGTTACCGTCGATGCCAAGCGCATAACCGCCGTTAACGCCGAAGGTTCTTCGGAATCCCCGGGAATCGGATCGACCGCGGTGGAGGAGATTCCCGCGCGGATCCTCAAAGCCCAGAGCGCTAATGTCGATGGCGTTTCCGGGGCCACCTACAGCAGCGACGCGGTAAAACTGGCCGCGGAGCAAGCCTTATCCATGGCCATGGGCAAAAGCGCCGAAGTCCTGACGATGAAGGACGGTCAGTACGCGTCGACGGCCAGGGGCTTCAACCTCCTGACTCCGCTCGCGGTCTCGGTGACCATCGCGGAGAACAAGATCGCCGCGATAACGATCGGGAAAAACGGCGAAACCAATGGGATGCCCCAGGTCGTCCAGTCTACGCTGGTCCCGCGGATCATCGAAGCGCAATCCCTGGCCGTCGACGCCCTCACCGGTGCTACTTCCACTTCAAAGGCGCTCCTGGACGCAGTGAAGAATTGCTGCGTGCAAGCCGGCGCTGTCGAGACGGCGCTCTATCGCAAAGTCCCGGCGCCTGAGAAGAAAAACCTCGTATACACCGCCGATGTCGTAGTCGTGGGAATGGGCGGCTCCGGAACGGCTGCGGCCTTGAGCGCGGCCGAGCAGGGTCTCAAGGTGATCGCCATCGACAAGGCGGCCAAGTGGGGCGGTACCGCCGCGGTAA
>CAYVOD010000127.1:0-3628 GCA_964453055.1 uncultured Treponema sp.
GCTATAGATCCCTTGATATCGGCGGGCATTCTGGTCGACGGCCTGGAATACGATATCGAAATGCCCTGGGGACACGAGGAATTCGAGGAACTCAGGGAATTCTATCTCAGCGACGGCGGGAAAAAGTGGCTTAAGGCCGTCATGCAGCGATCCCTCCCCTATCTCGGCTTCGTCGAGGAAAAAATCCACGAGTTTAAGCTGCCCAGGGAACTGCTCTACCTGCCGATCATAGAGTCCGAGTATTCTCCCTACGCCGTATCGAAAAGCGGAGCCACGGGTATCTGGCAGTTCATGCGCAATTCGATTTCAGGCTACGGGCTTACCATAAGCGAATGGAAGGACGATAGAAGGGATTTCATGCGGAGCACCACCGCCGCGCTTTCAAAGCTCAAGGACAATTACGAAGCCTTGGGCGACTGGCCCCTCGCGATAGCCGCGTACAACGCCGGCCTCGGAGCGGTTTCGCGGGCAGTGCGAAACGCCAAGGGCGAATCCATCGACTTCTGGCATCTTTATGAAAGCAAAAGACTGCCCAAGGAATCCTTGGCCTACGTGCCCAAGTTCCTCGCGATTTCCGCCATCCTGCGCTATCCCGAGCTGCACGGCTTGGATTATTCATGGGAAAATACCAAGGCCTGGGAGGCCATACCCTTGGATCGCCAGGTCGATATCGGCCTGGTAGCGGAAAAAACCGGGCTCGACCTCGATCTTTTCAAGCGGGGCAATGCCGAGCTGAACTATAATATTACCCCTCCGGGGAAAGGTCAGGTGCTCAAGGTGCCCTCCGAGCACGCCGAGGCGGTCAAGGCCCTGTTGTCCGATAATTCAGCGCCGCTCATCCGGTACGATATCTATACGGTTAAATCGGGGGACACCCTCAGCGGCATCGCCAAGCGTTACGCCACTCCCCTGCGAATCGTGATTGACGCCAATCCGGGCATAAAACCCGACGCGATACGGATAGGGCAAAGGTTGATAATTCCCCAGTTGAACGCCGCCAAAGCGCCTGCTTCCTCGAGTTCGAGCGCGACTATCGCTTTCGATTCGTATTATACGATCAAGAAAGGCGACACCTTGGGAAAAATATCGGGCTTATACGACATAAACCCCATATCGCTAGCCGAGGCCAACGATATGGGGCTGAACAGCATTCTTAGGATAGGTCAGCGCTTAAGAGTGCCGACGCGTTGAACATTTTTTGACCGCCCGGCGCTCAAGCCAGCGCCAGCGTGGCGAAGACCTTGGCGTCGCCCAGGATGTTCGCGAGTTGCGCGCTTTCGTTGGGCTGATGGGCGGTCTCGTTCATCCTTGCCCACACCACGCAGTCGAATCCCGCGTTGCGCAGGTAAGCGCCGACGGTGCCGCCGCCGATGCCGATGGGCTTGGCCTCCACTCCGTAGACTTCCTTTACCGCTTTACGAAGCACCTTGACCACGGGAGCGTCGGCGGCGGTGGCCTTGGATTCGTTGCTCTGGACGATTTCGAAGCCGACCTTGACCTTGTGCTCGGCCTCGACCAGGGCAGCCACGGCGCGCAGCTCCTCCAGGACCTTCGACACGGGGTAGACCGGCAGGATTCTCATGTCCAGGTAGAAAACATCCTCGCCGGGAATCGTGTTGACATTGGGGACATTAGCTTCTTTCTTGGTGGGATTGATGGTTGTGCGATCCGGCTCGAATAGGGAATTACGGGCGGTGAAAACGGTTTTTTCCAGGCCGTGGGCGCGAAGCGCCAGGTCGCTGGCGGCCAGGAAGGCGTTAACCCCCTTGTCGGGGGAAGCGGCGTGGGTTTGCTGCCCCTGGGTACGTACCTTGAGCCAGCAGATATTCTTTTCGGCCACTTCGATCTCGGTGCCTTGGGCGTTGCCCCCGTCGGGAATTATGATGATATCTTCCTTATTGAATAAGGAATAATTCGCGATCAGATGCTGTATTCCGTACTTCGAGCCCACTTCTTCGTCTGCGACGAACAACAGCTTGATCGTGCGTTCGGGCACGATGCCTTGGCGGACGAAAGCCAGGGCGGCGAACACCGAAGCCACGAGACCCTGCTGGTTATCCTCGACGCCGCGGCCTATCACGGCGCCGTCCTTGACGATCGCCTTCCATGGGTCGCTGTGCCAGAGCGAGCGCTCGCCCTCGGGCACTACGTCCAGGTGGGACATGATCCAGAGCCTGGATATATCGTTCTTGCCTTTGATGGTCGCTACAAGATTGGGGCGAATGCCCGAGACGACTCTGTCGTCCTTGGCGTCCATTCGGGCGATGTCGGAAATCCCATGAGCCTTGAGCCACATTTCCAAGGCTAAAGCCTTGTCCAGCTCCCCCTGCCCACCCGATTCGGGCGCCAAGGCGGGAATCGATGTCAGGAGGGTTTCGAGCTCAACCACGCCGTCAGCGCTTTTTTCGATGTACGAAAATACCTTGTCTTTCACGCTATGCTCCTTGTCTTGCTTATGCGGTCTTCTATCGCCCAAGCCCGCGGCGGTACGCCTTCCAGCTGGTGGAGATGAGAGAGTCCAGATCCGAATACCGGGCTTTCCAGCCTAAAAGCTCGCGAGCCTTGCCGCTGGACGCCACCAGGGTCGCAGGATCGCCGGGTCGGCGGTCGACGATATCGGCGGGAATGGCCATGCCGGTGATCCTGCGGGCAGCCTCAAGTATTTCCAGCACCGACAGCCCCGATTCGGAGCCTAAATTCACGGTAAGGCTCTTCTTCTGCCTCAAGACGTACTCCAGGGCGAGCAGGTGGCCCTGGGCGAGATCGCTCACGTGGATGTAGTCGCGTATTCCCGAACCGTCCCTGGTGGGATAATCGGTGCCGAATATCTGCAGCGCGGGCCGGATGCCTGCCGCCACTTCCATTATCACGGGGATGAGGTTGGCGGGATTTTTCTCCAGCCCGTGGACCCTGCCTTCGGGATCGTAGCCGGCGGCGTTGAAATAACGCAGGGCGGCGAATTTCAGTCCTTTGAGCTTTTCGTACCAGGCGAGGAAACGCTCGATCTCAAGCTTGGTGAAGCCGTAAAAATTCTCCGGTTCCTTGGGGTGTTCCTCGTCCACGGGAAGATAGGCGGGCTCCCCATAGACCGCCGCCGAGGAGGAGAAGACCAGGGCTTTGATGCCGGCTTCGCAGGCCGCGTTCAGGATGTTGATCGTGCCGGCGATATTCTGGGTTGCGTATTTCTGCGGGACGATCATCGATTCCCCGGCGGCCTTGGCCGCGGCCAGATGAACCACCGCTTCGTAGCCGCCCCGTTTCATCAGCCCTTCGAGCCAGGGGTAGTCCAGGATATCGCCTTGAGAAAAACCGTACTCAGGAAAGAGATTATCACGGCTGCCGGTGGAGAGGTTGTCGGCCACGTCGATCGAAACGCCTTTATCCGCGAAGAGCCTGGCCACATGGCTGCCGATATAGCCCGCGCCGCCTATGATCAATACTTTCATGATTTTCATGATAGCAAGATTTCAGGCGGGAGGATAGGCGATTCAGGAAGATAAAAAAAGCCACCCCTTAGGGTGGCTCTGCCGCCGATCAGAATTGAACTGATGACACATGGATTTTCAGTCCATTGCTCTACCAACTGAGCTACAGCGGCGGGATGCAGAGGATTCTTACCGCGCGGGGC
>CAYVOD010000128.1:0-3541 GCA_964453055.1 uncultured Treponema sp.
GCGTCGGTGAGCACCGCCATCTCCTCGAGCTTGGATTCGGGAGCCACTTTGCAGAAATTGTACGCGGGCAGCTTGACGTACTGGGCGAATCCTCCCGGCAGCTCGAAGCCGAGGCGCTTCAGGTTGTAGCAGATATTCTCCCTGCCGGTACGGCAGAGTTCGCAGTCGTGGCAGGTGGTGTAAAGATAGATTATGCCTCGATCCCCCACCGAAAGCTCTTTTACCCCTTCGCCGAGGGCGACGATCTCCCCGGCGATTTCATGGCCGGGGACATGGGGCAGGTTGATGATGCCCGGGAGCTTTCCTCCGACGATCTTCAAGTCGGTCCCGCAGATTCCGCAATAATGCACCTTCACCAGGACCTCGAGGGGGCCAGGGGAAGGAACCGGCAGCTCTTCCGTCACAAGGTCTTCGTTGTAGGCCTTCAATACCAGTGCTTTCATATCCGGGAATGGTATCACGGTCTTTTGTTGTTGAACAGTCCTACAATTATATTCATTCGCCGACTGATATCTTTGCTTGACAAGCATCATATGTCTTGTATAATTGTAGAACAATCCGAGTTTGCATATTTCCGAGTAAACAATTGGGAGGATACGATGAATTTGCCTGAGAAAATGAAGGCTTTAGTATTGATGGGCCCTGACCATCAGGAATTGAAGATGGTTCCGGTCCCCAAGCCCGGACCCCAGGAAGTGCTGATCCAGGTCGAATCCTGCGCAGTCTGCAGCACCGATGTCGCCTTGATCCACAAAGCCTTCCCCGGACAGCCTCCCTACGGCGTCCATATCACCGGCCACGAATACTCGGGCATCGTCGTCGCCTTGGGCGACACGGTGGACGAGTTCGCCGTCGGCGACAGGGTGGCGGTAGAAGCCCACAACGGCTGCGGGCGCTGCAGAAACTGCCGCTTGGGCGACTACACATCCTGCCTCAATTACGGCAACACCAAGAAAGGCCACAGGGCCAACGGCTTCACCACCCCCGGCGGCAACGCCCAGTACGTGGTCAACCATATAAACACCGTCCACAAGATTCCCGACCATGTGTCCTTCGACGTAGCTTCCCTGGTGACCAACCTGGGCTGCGCCCTCTATGGCTACGAGACCATGGGCGGCTATATCGCCGGCCAGAACGTCCTGGTGATCGGTCCCGGCCCCCTGGGCATGGCATCGGTGGCCGCGGCCAAGGCGCTGGGCGCCAACAGGATATTCCTCTCCGGGACCAGGGCTTCCCGCCTGGCCGTGGGCAAGGAGCTGGGCGCCGACAGGCTCATCGCCACCGCCGACGAAGACCCCTACGAGGTCGTCATGAAAGAAACCGACGGCATCGGGCTGGACTACGTCATCGAAGTCTCCGGCTCCAAGGCCGGCCTCGACCTGGCCATCAAAGCCCTGAAGCGCAACGGCAAGATGCTCCTCTTGGGCATCCCCCACGAGCCGGTTCCCATCGATCTCGAGGACATGTCCCTTAACGACAAGGATATATTCGCGATCCGCGGCGAAAGCCGGGCTAACGTGGGAAGGGCCGTTTCCCTCCTGGCCAACGGCAAGGTGAACCTCGCTCCCCTTGTGACCCACACCTTCCCCATCACCAAGTTTGAGGAAGCTTACCGGACTTTCAACCAGCGCATCGACGGCGCGCTGAAGGTCATCATCAAACCACAGCAGGAGTAATCACTACGATGGCCGACAGTTCCAAAAAGACCATCCTTCTCATCGCTACGCTGGATACCAAGGCGGCGGAAGCCCGCTTTCTCAAGGAAAGCGTCGAATCCCAGGGCTGCGCCGTCATGGTGATGAACCCAGGCATTCTCGCCGCTCCGCCCTACAAGCCTGACGTCGACAACGTGGAGCTTGCCGCCGCCGCCGGCGAAGACCTCAAGGTCCTCCTGGCGTCCAAGGACAAGGGCCGCTGCATCGCCGCCATGATGGCGGGCTGCGCCGCGATTACCCGCAAGCTCTACGACGAAGGCAAGATCCAGGGCGTGGTGAGCATAGGCGGCGACCAGGGCACCAACATCGGCACCACGGCCATGCGCGCCCTGCCCTTCGGCGTGCCCAAGTTCATGGTATCCACCGTGGCCACCGGCAGGGCAAAGTTCGGCGAATACACCAAGACCAAGGACATCATCATCATGCACTCCGTGGCGGATATCGCCGGCCTCAACAGGGTGACCCGGAGCGTCATGTGGAAGGCCGCCGTTTCCATCGCCGCCATGGTAAAGAGCGACGAGGCCTCGGTGGTCAATGTCCAGGGCAGGATACCCGTGGCCATGTCCATGCTCGGCACCACCACCCAGGGAGCCATGAGAGCGATCGCCACCCTGGAGTCCAAAGGCTACGAAGTCGTCGCCTTCCATCAGAACGGCACCGGCGGCATCGCCATGGAAGACATGATCAGGGAAGGTAATTTCAAAGGAGTGCTGGATCTCAACACCCACGAAATCGGCGACAGAGTCGTGGAAGGCCTTCACGGCGCCATCGCCGACTACCGTCTCGAATCGGCGGGAGCCATGGGCCTCCCCCAGGTCGTGGCGCCCGGCAGCGCCTATTACACCGTCCAAGGCCCCGTGGACGAGTTGCCCCCCAACATGCGGGGCAGGAAGCTCATCGTCCACAACCCGCACCACACCTTGGTGCGGCTCAACGACGAGGAACTGGCGGAAACCGGACGGCTCACCGCCAGAAAGCTCAACGCGGCCAAGGGCCCCGTGCATCTCTTCCTCCCCCTGCGGGGCATGGCCTATCCCGACAGCCC
The DNA here is from genome assembly GCA_964453055.1 of uncultured Treponema sp. Classification (GTDB taxonomy): domain Bacteria; phylum Spirochaetota; class Spirochaetia; order Treponematales; family Rectinemataceae; genus UBA2256. The sequence continues at coordinate 2,761 of CAYVOD010000128.1, forward strand.
AGGCTTGGGCCACTGGGATCCCGAATCCGACAAGGCTTTCTACAAGGTTATCAAGGACAACCTGGATCCTAGAATCCCGGTTACCGAAATCGACGCCCACATCAACGATCCGGAGTTCATAGACCCGGTGGTGGAAAAATTCCTTTCCTTCATGGAAGGAAGGGTATAAAATGAGAGGAAACACAATGAAAAGACTTCAAGACAGAGTGGCCATCATCACAGGCTCCGCCCGGGGCTTCGGCTTCGCCATAGCCGAAGGGCTGGCCGAGGAGGGAGCCAAGGTAGTGCTCACCGACGTGTTCCAGGAAGGCCTGGACCAGGCGGTGAAAACGCTCGAGGACAAGGGCTACAAGGCTATGGGCCTCAAGGTCGACGTGACCAACAAATCCCAGGTGCAAGCCTTGGCGAAAACGGTCAAGGATTCCTGGGGCGGCATCGATATCCTGGTGAACTGCGCGGGCGGCGGCCTGGGCACCCCCTTCGGGCTCCAGGAAATCGAGGAAAAGCATTGGGACCTTGTGGTGGACGTCAACCTCAAAGGCACCTTCTTCTGCTGCCAGGCGGTGATTCCCGTCATGGCCGAAAAGAAGAAGGGAGCGATCGTCAACATTTCCGCCCTGGCCGCCCACTACAGAGCCACCATGGCCGGCGTCCAGTACACCGCAGCCAAGGCGGGCGTCGAGGGCCTTACCCGCCAGCTGGCCTACGACTTCGGCCCCGACAATATCCGCATCAACGCCGTGGCCCCCACCGTCACCCTCACCGGCGACCGCACCAAGGG
>CAYVOD010000129.1:0-3521 GCA_964453055.1 uncultured Treponema sp.
GGCAAAATTCTTCTGCTTTCCTCCACGAATATAATCGTATACGCCGCCTTAGTCTCTTTTTTCTTCCCTCTCCTGGGACCCTGGCTGGGCACGCTGGTGTCTTTCGCGGGAGCCTTTGGCTTTATCTTTGTCCTGGGGAAACTTTCGATACGGTTCATCTGATTTCTTCCAGGCGCTCCGCGCCGCGATTGGCGATCCATCGTCCCTGGCGATGGATCGCTTTCTTTTATCGTGTCTTTTTAGTATATTTTTTGCGAATGATTCGCAAATTGCGGGAGAATTCGATGAAAGACAGGTACGGAACGCTGCGTCTCCAGGGCCCGCGGGCTTTGGTTTTTTTTATTTCCTTCGCGGTCCTAGCCCTGCCAGGCCTCTTCGCGGCACCTCAGGCACCCACCGTGGCGGTGAGCATTCTGCCTCAGACGGAATTCGTGGCTACGATCGCCGGTTCTGCGGTCAAGGTGATAAGCCTCGTCGGTCCAGGGGCCTCTCCGCATAATTACGAGCCCAGTCCCCGCCAAATGGCCGACCTCAGCAGAGCCTCGATATGGCTCACGATCGGCGTGGAATTCGAAACAGCCCTGCTCCCCAAGGTTAAGGCGCTATATCCGGCCCTTAAGATAGTCGATGGCGCGAAAGGCGTCAGGTATAGGCAACTTGAATCCGGGCATGAGCATGACGGGGAAGAGGAAGGCGCCAGCGATGGCGAAAGCCTACAGGAGGGTGGCAAGGATCCCCATATATGGCTGGGCTTCGACGCGGTCAAGGTGCAACTTGCCACTATCCTGGAAACCCTCGTGAACCTTATGCCGGAACGGAAGGCTTCTTTCGAAGCGAATTATAGGACATATCTGGCTCGGATCGATAAAGTCTACGGCGAATTGAAGAGGGATTTGGCACCCCTTAGCGGCGGCAGCGTCCTGGTCTATCACCCCTCTTTCGGTTATTTCCTGGATTCCTTCGGAATTAGGCAGGAAGCTGTGGAGTTGGGAGGCAAGGAGCCTACTCAGAAAACCTTGGCGGCTCTGATAAAAAAAGCCAAGGAGGAGAAGGTGAAGACTATTTTTGTACAGAAGCAATTCTCCAGCGCCGCGGCCAAGACGGTCGCGTCTGCCATCGGCGGAGTCGTGGTGGAGATAGACCCCTTGGCGCCCGCGTGGCTCGAAAATACCCTGCAGATGGGCGGGGCTCTTAAAAAAGCCCTTGGCCGTTAAGCTACGAGGAAAAACTATGGAAAGTCATCCGATCATCGCCGTGGAGTTCTCCAAGGTTGATTACTCCTACTCCGGTCTCGGAGTCTTGAGCGAGAGCTCCTTTCACGTTCATAAGGGCGAATTCGTAGCCCTCATCGGAAACAACGGTTCGGGCAAGACCACTATACTCAGGCTGATCATGGGCTTGGCGAAACCTGACTCGGGGAGAGTCCTGGTTTTCGGCAAGAGCCCCGATAAGGCCAGGGGGCTTGTAGGCTATGTCCCTCAGTACATGAACTACGATCCCGCCTTTCCGATATCGGTGGAGGAGGTCGTGCGGATGGGCCGTCTGGAGGGCCTTTCCAGGAACTGCGATCCCCGAAATCCCCGCCTGAGCTCCTGCCCCGAGCTGGAGACGGCGCTGGAGCTCGCCGACGTATCTGATCTGCGGGACAGACCCTACAAGGCCCTCTCGGGCGGCCAGCGCCGCAGGGTCATGGTGGCCCGGGCCCTCGCCAGCGCGCCCGAGCTTCTCATCCTCGACGAGCCGACGGCCAACATGGACAGCGAGAGCGAAAAACGTCTCTTCAACGTGCTGGGCAACCTTAAACGTAGCACCACGATTCTCATAGCGACCCACGACACCGCCTTCGTGTCCTCCCTCACCGATGTGGTGCTCTGCGTAGGCCAGCGGGCGGGCAAGCCGGGCGAAGTGCTTCGCCATGCCGCCATGCCCGCTGACCATATCCCCGCCGGGCTCTACGGCGGCTCCGCCCTCCAGGTGCTCCACGACACCGACCTGCCCGACCAATGCTGCGCCCCCGGCGAAGCCGAGCAGCCCGTCCCGGCGCGAGCGGAGGCGCCGGGGCCCGGCGCCTCCGCTCGCGCCCCTCAGGAAGACAGCGCCGAAGCCCTCGGGGAAAGAGGAAAACCGTGAGCTTTTTCGAAGCCCTCTTCGATCCTTCCATGCCCTTCGTGCGCAACGCCTTCCTGGCGGGGATCCTGTCGAGCATACTCTTCGGAGTCCTCGGCTCGGTGGTGACGGTAAAGCGCATCGCCGGGCTGGCTGGGGCCATTTCCCACGCCGTCCTCGGAGGCATAGGCCTGGCGCTGTATCTCGCCGCCAAGGGCATCCTGCCGGGCCTTCCCCCTATAGCCGGCGCCTTGGTTTTCGCCCTCGTCGCCGCGGGAATCATCGGCGTCGTTTCCCTGAAGGCCAAGCAGCGGGAAGATACGGTGATCAACGCCCTCTGGGCCATCGGCATGAGCATGGGCATACTCTTCATCGCCAAGACTCCCGGCTACGCCGATCCCATGAGCTATCTTTTCGGGAACATCCTCCTCGTCTCCCGGGGCGACCTCATCCTGCTGGCTGTCCTGGACGTCCTTGTCGTTTTCCTGGCCTGGCGAGGCTATTTCCAGCTCGAAGCCAGCGCCTTCGACGAGGAGTTCGCCCGCACCAGGGGCGTGCCCACCGACGCAGTCTTCCTGATCATCCTCGGCATCACCGCCGTCGCCGTCGTAGTCCTACAGACCTTCGTGGGCATCGTCATGGTGATCGCCATGCTCACCCTCCCCGCCGGCACCGCCGGATACTTCGCCAAAAACCTAGGCAGGATGATGCTCATCGGAAGCGGTCTCTCCCTGGCCTTTTCCCTTGTGGGGCTGGCGGTGAGCTGGCGGCTAGACCTGCCTTCGGGCGCGGTAGTCGTCCTGGTGGCGGGCGCCGTGTTCCTGATCGCCTCCGCCCTCAGGATGCGCCGCAAGGCCTAGGCAGGGCGTCGTCGTCCTAAGCGCCCGTAACGGGAGAGATCATAATATGACCAAGGCGAGGAATAGCGTAAAATTATTGCTCGACAGGGCTGAAAAACCCCTCTCCGCCCTCGAGCTGGGCGCCCGGATGGAGGGGCTCTGCGATCTGGCCACGGTCTATCGCGCCCTCCACTATCTGGAGGAGAAGGGGTTCGCCGAATCCTTCGTCCTGCACTGCAGCGCCCATGGCACCGAACGGTACTACCTGTCCCGCGAAGCCCCCCATAGGCACTGGTTCCATTGCGAGCAGTGCCACCGCTTCATCGACCTGGGGGCCTGCCGCGTCGGGCCTATCCTGGAATCTATGGAAGCCGCGGCGGGGGTGCTGATACGGCATCACGCCCTGTACGCGACAGGACTCTGCGAACAGTGCCGCGTCGCGACGGCGAAGAGCGACTAGAATAGGCGGCCGCGCGCATAAGCGGCGCCTCGCCGCGCCGGTTCAAGCGCCCAGGAAGGGCAGGGCGGCCAGCCGCACTATAAAGGCCCCGATCCACGCCAGCGTCAGGGAATACA
>CAYVOD010000130.1:0-3496 GCA_964453055.1 uncultured Treponema sp.
GTGCAAAGCGAATACTCCCTGCTCACCCGCGGACCGGAGGAGTCGATCATCCCGACCTGCGTCGAGTTGGGCATCGCCTTCGTCCCGTATAGCCCCCTATCCCGGGGCCTCGTCACCGCCGCCATGCCCGAGCCGGAAACCATGGCGCCCGACGATTTCCGCCGCAGCCTCCCTCGTTTTACGGGCGAAAACCTGAAGCGCAACAGAGAGCTGGTCGAAGAATTCGCCGCGCTTGCGCTGTCTCTGGGCTGCAGCCCGGCCCAGCTGGCCCTCGCCTGGGTTCTGCGCCAGGGCGAAAACATCATACCCATACCAGGTACCAAACGACTCAAGTATCTGGAAGAAAACGCGGCCGCGGCTACTATCGTCCTGTCGAATAAGGACTTGGAACGGATCGAATCGCTCTTGAAAGCTCACCCGGCAGCTGGGCAGCGTTACGATCAGGGAAATATGGCACTCGTGGAGCGTTGAGCTCAAAGTCTATCGATCACCCGTATCCCCGAGCCCGGGAAACTGTCCATGCGCTGGAGGAAATCCACGCCCTCTTCCAGGGTATAGCGGTCGGTCACCAAAAGCTCGGGACGCAGAAGGCCCGAGGCCACCATGCCCAGCATGGCCCCGTAGCGGTGGGCTTGGATGCCGTGGCTCCCGTAGATTTCCAGCTCCCTGCCCACTACCATGTCCATGGGAAGGGCTGGTCGGCTCTGGTTGCCCAGGAGAAGCCCCACCTGCACGTGCCTGCCCCGCTTGGCCAGGCAGGCCACCGAGTTGAAGCAGGTTTTCGGGTTGCCCAGGGCGTCCATGGACACCTGGGCTCCCCCGCTCGTGACTTCGCGGATAGCCACCGCAACGTCGGCCGCGCTCCGGGAATCGATACAGTGATCGGCGCCTAGTGTGCGCGCCATGTCCAGCTTTTCCTTGTCGATATCCACCGCCACGATTCTGGCACCCATGGCTCTGGCAATCATCACGGCCGAAAGCCCGACGCCTCCGCAGCCGTGGATGGCCACCCAGTCGCCCGCCCTTACCCTCGCCTGGGCTTCCAGAGCCCTGAACGCGGTGGCGAAACGGCAACCAAGGCTAGCGGCCGCCACCGAATCCATTTCCTCGGGCAAGGCCACGAGATTCATGTCGGCATAATGAATCGCGACAAACTGGGCGAAGGATCCCCAGTGAGTAAAACCGGGCTGAAACTGATGATCGCAGACCTGCTGGTTGCCGGTCAGGCAGGGCCCGCAGTGGCCGCAGCCCGCCACGAAGGGCATGGTCACCCTCTGCCCCAGCTTCCAGTTGCGCACGCCCTTGCCAAGCTCGACGATAGTGCCTACCAGCTCGTGACCCGGAACATGGGGCAAGCGAATGTCAGGGTCGTGGCCCATCCAGCCGTGCCAGTCGCTCCTGCATATGCCCGTGGCCAGCACCTTCAGCACCACTCCGCCCTCGGGGGCTACGGGATCGGGCAAATCCGTGACTTCGATCGGGCTTCCGAAAGCCTTGTACAGGGCACCGCGCATGCCGTTCCTCCTGAATCTGGCTATTTATATCGTAACTTTGCTTGCCAAGAAAGACCCGAACCTAACTCCGCAGTATCCTCTGCCCTCGTGGTAAGGTACACTTCCGCAATGCCCGCCGAAGCTACGTATCGAATGTTCCTTAATCGCAGCGAAGCCCTTTTCGCGCGGAGGCCCAATCGCTTCCTCTGTTTTATTTTCCTGTCGATCCGCTGAAAACGAGGGCGTTTTTGAATATACTTTTCATGTTCAGGCATCGGGAATCCCTCGGGCTTGGATAGAAGGAGCGCTGAGCATGGACAAATGCGCCGCAGGCAAAAAAGCTTCGCAGGCTAAACATCCTGGGATCTTGTTTTTGCTTGTCATCCTGTCCCTATTCCTTCTCGGCTGCGCGGCCGCCGAAAGCGAGGCCCAGACGGAGCAGGCAGGGCAGGCGGGTAACGCGGGACGGGGGGGAGAGAAGGCAAGCGTAGTATCGGCCCCCAGCGCCTTGCCGGGAAGCCGGCCCGTGATCACCCAGGAGATCGAGCCCTATTCCGGGGATACGCGAACCCTGGTCGTTTATTTTTCCCAGGGCGAGGCAACCCGCTGGGTTGCGGAGGACCTCATGTGGATCTTCGGGGCCGATATCGAAGCCATCGATGAAAAAAGAGAGCGAAAAGCCAATTTTATAACCTTCATGTTTTCTGGTTTCCAATCCACCTTCAAAATTCCGAGCAGAATAGAAAAATCTCAATTCGATCCAGCAGACTACGACCGGGTTTTCGTTCTCAGCCCGATATGGTCCTGGAACCTCTCGCCACCAGTGCGCGCCTGGCTCAAATCCCATAAGGGGAGGCTTCCCAAAACAGCCTTCGTCACGGTTTCGGGTGATACGAAACCGGACAAGGTGGTCGCGGCCATGGCAAAGGCCGCCGACTCCGAACCCATAGCCGTGACGGGCTTCGCCGAACGACACTTCCTGCCCGAGAACAGGGCTTCCTACCTCGACCTGCTCCGCGCGGTCGTGGACCCCATGCGCTGAAGGAGTCGCGATGACGGACGATGAAAAAACCCCGACCCTGCTGGACTGCGAAACCGTGAAAGTCCTCTGGTCCAAGACCTACAACACAAGCGGAAAACCCGACTGGTCCCATATCTATCCCTACTACCGCCCCGACATAGTCTTCCAGGACTCCATCCAGCGCATCGAGGGCATCGAGGAATTCATAGCCCTCTGCGAACGGCTCACGGAGCGCTGCGAAGAGCTGTCCATGGATATCCATTCCATAGCCCAGGAGGGAAACGCGATTCACATGGAGTGGACAATGACCATGCGGTTCAAGAAATATCCCAGCACACCAGTGTATGGGGCGACTGTGCTGCGCCTTCACGAGGACGGGCGGATCGCGAGCCAGAGGGATTACTACGATCTCTGGGGCGATATTTTTAACGGCATACCGAAATTCAAGCCGATGTACCGTAACTTCATGCGTAGGAAATTCGGATAGGAAATCGATTGTACAAAGACAGGAAGGCGGGTTATTATGCTCCCCGATTGATGCATTATTAGGGAGTCTTACTATGGTCCTAGCGCTTGTCCTCTTCGCCCTGACCTATGCCGGTCTGCTCTTTTTCTCAAAATTCCGGGCCTACATCGCTCTCGCCTCGGCGAGCTTGTTCGTGATCCTCGGCATTCTTCCGGTTGGAAAAATTATAGGGGCGGTGGATTGGAACGTAATCATGATGATCACCGGCACCATGGGCGTTGTATCCCTCTTCATCAACTCCCGGATGCCCTCCCTCCTAGCTGACCTCATCATCGATAAAATGCCCAACGTGAAATGGGCTGTCATATCGCTCGCGCTCTTCGCTGGGGTAATTTCCGCCTTCGTGGACAACGTGGCGACCGTGTTGATGGTCGCCCCTGTGGCGGTGACCATATCGCGAAAACTCAAGATATCCCCGGTGAACGCCATCATCGCCATAGCGATTTCTTCCAACCT
>CAYVOD010000131.1:0-3464 GCA_964453055.1 uncultured Treponema sp.
CGCACTCCGCCGGCCTTAAGGCCTTTTTCGGGGAAGTTTTTTGCCCTGAAGGTTTCCTCGACCTTGCGCATCCGGCCTTTCACAAGGTACTTGAGGCTGAACTCGAAATCCGGCTCGGTTCTGAAGATCAGCAGCTCCCCCCCATGAGGCACCAGGGAATAGTCCCGGTTCAGAATCCAGGATTCGATCCTGCATCGTTTTATGTGGGGATAACCTGTCTTGGCGGCCCTGTAGACGATGGTGAGGAGGTTGGCCTGGACTATTTCCTTTTCGGCGATGGTTGCCCACTGCAGGCCCCTGTCCACGAAGAGCTTGTCGGGGACAGGCTGCACCGAGTACATGCCGTCCTTGCGGACGATGAGAATCCTATCGAAGGCCGATACCTCCATGAGCTTCTCTCCCGAGGAAACGGAAGTGCCCAGGTAGCCGGACTGCTCGTCGTAGCGCAGGGCTATGTCCTTGCGGGCGGCTTCCTTGGCTTCGATCTTCGAGAAGCTGGTTATTGTAGTCCTCCGTGGCCAGGCTGCCTCCAGGCGCTTGGCCATGGCTTTCAGAAAGTCGATGGCGTAATCCACCAAATGGGTGAGGTGGAACTCCACCTCTTTCAGCCTGGCTTCCAGCCGCTTGAGCTCGTCCTTGGCTTTTTCTATATCGTAGAGGGAAATGCGGCGAATAGGGATTTTCAGGAGGCGTTCGATATCATCCTGGGTCACCGGGCGGCCGATCTCCTTGTCGTAGGGCCTAAGGCCATCTTTGACCGCCTTGAATATAGCCTCGGGGGTTTTCTGGCTTTCGATCTTCTTGTAGACCCGCTCTTCGATAAAGATGCGCTCCAGGGTCCGGGCGTGGATTTCGTCCAAAAGCTCGCCCTTCTCAATCTCCAGCTCCCGGCGCAAGATGTCCAGAAGAGCCGCGCTGTGGTGACGGATGATCTCGGCGCCCGAGGTCAGCACGGGCTTGCGGTCCTTGATCACCAGGCAGTTGACCGAAATGCTCTGTTCGCACTCGGTGAAGGCGTAGAGGGCGTCGATGACTTCCTGGGTGTAGACGCCCCTCTGGAGCCGGATTTCGATCTCCACCTTGTCTGTGGTGTAGTCCGAAATCGACGCTATCTTGAGCTGCCCCGAGCGGGCGGCGTTCTCAACGCTGGCTATGAGGCTCTCGGTGGTGGTGGAAAAAGGTATCTCCCTTATGACGATCTTCTTGGGATCCGAGGTGTCAAGGCTGGCCCTTACCCTCACCTTGCCGTTTCCGTCCCTGTACTCGGTCAGATCCACCGAGCCTCCGGTGAGAAAGTCGGGCAGGACTTCGAACTTCTTGCCCTGGAGGCAGGCTATCTCGGCCTTGATCACTTCCACGGGATTGTGGGGCAGGATCTTGGTGCTCATTCCCACGGCAATGCCCTCGGTGCCGGTGAGGAGGATTACCGGGAGCTTGGCGGGAAAGAGCAGGGGCTCCCGGTTGCGGCCGTCGTAGGAGTCGGCGAAATCGGTGATCTTGGGATTGTAGAAGACATCCTTGGCGAGGGCCGAGGCCTTGCATTCGATATAGCGGGCGGCTGAGGCCTCATCCCCCGTGTATATGTTGCCGAAGTTCCCCTGCTTGTCCACGAAAAGCTCTTTGTTGGCCAGGACCACCAGGGCCGAGCCGATGGACTGATCGCCGTGGGGATGATACTTCATGCAGTGGCCGATGACGTTGGCCACCTTGTGGAACTTGCCGTCGTCCATTTCGAAGAGGGAGTGGAGGATGCGGCGCTGGACCGGTTTGAGCCCGTCCTCCAGGTCGGGGATGGCCCTGTCCTTTATGACGTAGGAAGCGTAGTAGAGGAAGTTGTCGTTGAAGATTTTCTTTACGTAGGCCATGGTCCTCTCCTAGAGCTCGGCCACTAGGTTCTGCATGATGAAATCCCTGCGCTCGGGGGTGTTCTTGCCCATGAAGAAGCCCAAAAGCTCCGGAATGCCCGAGAGGGTCTGGATGTCCACCTTGACGATCCTCATGTCCTGGCCTATGAAGCGGCCGAATTCCTGGGGGCTGATCTCGCCCAGGCCCTTGAAGCGCGTCACCTCGGAGGAGGCGCCCAGCACCTTTACCGCCTCGTCCCTCTCCCTGGCGTTGTAGCAGTAACGGGTTTCCTTCTTCGTCCGTACCCTGAAGAGAGGCGTCTCGAGGATGAACACGCGTCCCTGGGTGACCAGTTCCTCGAAATAGGTGAGAAAGAAGGTCAAGAGCAGGTTACGTATGTGAAAACCGTCGTAGTCGGCATCGGTGGCGATGATGATTTTGGAGTAGCGCAGGTTTTCGACTTCGTTCTCTATCCCTAAGGCCATCATGAGGTTGTAGAGCTCCTCGTTCTTGTAGATGGCGCTCTGGCGCTTGCCGTACATGTTCTCCACCTTGCCCCTGAGGGAGAAGATGGCCTGGGTATTCACGTCCCGGGAGGAGACCATGGAGCCGGCGGCGGACTGGCCCTCGGTGAGGAAGACCATGGAGAGCTCTCCTTTTAGACCGTCGCCTAAGTGAAACTTGCAGTCCCGTAGGTTGGGGATCTTTAGCTCGATCTTCCTGGCCGCTTCCTTGGCTTCCTTCTTGACCACGTTGAGCTCGGTGCGCAGCTTTTCGCTGGCGACTATCTTCTCTTGAAGTTTCTTGGCCGCCGTGGGGTTCTTGCGCAAGAACTCATCAACGCCCCGCTTCACCTCCTGGAGTATCCAGGGACGGATTTCCGCGTTGCCCAGCTTGTTCTTGGTCTGGCTTTCGAAAAGGGGGTTCTGGAGCTTGATGGCCACCGCCGCGGCCACGCCCTCCCTCACGTCCTCGCTCTTCCAGGAAGCCTGGAAGTATTCGTTGACGGCTTTATAGAAGCCTTCGCGGAATGCGGAGAGGTGGGTGCCCCCGTCGGAGGTAAATTGGCCGTTCACGAAGGAAAAATGTTCCTCGCCATAGTTGTTGGTATGGGTAAAGGCGAACTCGATACGCTCGCCCTTGTACCAGCCCAGGTCGTAGAGGGAGACCTCCCCCACTTCCGAGGCGAGAAGATCCATGAGCCCGTTGTCAGCCTTGTATTCGGTGCCGTTGAGGGCCAGGGTGAGTCCAGAGTTGAGGCAGGCGTAAGCCCACATCCGCTTTTCCAAAAACTCCATGTTGTATTCGTATTCGGGAAAAATCTCCGGATCGGGGGTGAATTCCACCAGAAGCCCGTTTTTCTCCCTGCCCGCTAAATCTTCCCTGAAATTTTTGAGCTTGCCCCGCTCAAAAAAGGCTTCGAAAAGCCTGCCGTCCCGGTACGAAGCCACCCTGAAGCTGGACGAAAGGGCGTTCACCGCCTTGGTGCCCACCCCGTTCAGGCCCACTGAGAACTGGAAGACTTCGTCATTGTACTTGGCGCCGGTATTTATGGTCGAGACGCAGTCGATGACCTTGCCCAAGGGAATGCCCCTGCCGTAGTCCCTGATCTTGACCGA
>CAYVOD010000132.1:0-3458 GCA_964453055.1 uncultured Treponema sp.
TACGCCCTGTCCCCCTCCTCCTGCTTCAAGCCCAACAATTTCGGTGGCACTCTTTATCCCCTAGAAAAAGCTTTTCATGTCTTATACAGTATTGCTGAATGTATTGACACGGCATCCTAAAAATGGATATTTAATTATCCAATGACAGCGATGCCACAGCGGTACATCAATTTGGGCGGTGCGTAGCCCGCCTTCGAGTAACCTACACTGTTCCCAAGGAGGAACTCCATGAAAGTAGCAATCAACGGTTTCGGAAGGATCGGAAGGCTGGTTTTCCAATCCATCGTAGACCAGGGACTTCTGGGCAAGGACAAGATTGATGTCGTAGCCGTAGTAGATATCGCCACCGACGCCGAATATTTCGCCTACCAGCTCAAGTACGATTCGGTGCAGGGCAAGATGAAGGCCGAGCTGAAAACTAAAAAAAGCGATCCATCCAAGGTCGAAGATGATATTCTTGTGGTGAACGGACACGAAATCGCCTGCATCATGGCCGAGAAGGAGCTTAAAAACCTACCTTGGGCCAAGCTTGGCGTAGAGTATGTTATCGAATCAACCGGCCTCTTCTCCGACGAAAAGGCTTACGGCCACCTCGAGGCGGGAGCCAAGAAGGTGATCATCACCGCCCCGGCTAAGAGCAAGGCCGAGGATAAGAAAATCCCCACCTTCGTCATGGGTGTCAATCAGGAGAAATACAATCCCGCTAAAGACCTGGTGGTCTCAAACGCTTCCTGCACCACTAACTGTCTAGCACCCTTGGTCTATGTCCTCCTCAAGGAAGGCATCGGCATCGAAACCGGCCTCATGACCACGATCCATTCCTACACCGCAACTCAGAAGACAGTGGACGGGGTTTCAAAAAAGGACTGGAGGGGCGGCAGGGCTGCGGCGATCAACATCATTCCCTCTACTACCGGAGCGGCCAAGGCCGTGGGCGAGGTACTCCCAGAAACCAAGGGCAAGCTCACCGGTATGTCCTTCAGGGTGCCCACCCCGACAGTCTCCGTGGTGGACCTCACCTTCAGGTCAGAGAAGGACAGCTCCATCGAGGAGATCGACGCCCTCATGAAGAAGGCATCTGAGACCTATCTCAAGGGGCTCTTGGGCTACGGGAACGAGGAGTTGGTATCCACCGATTTCATCCATGACCCGAGGTCTTCGATCTATGACAGCCTGGCCACGCTGCAGAACAATCTGAAGGGCGAGAAGCGCTTCTTCAAGCTCGTCTCCTGGTACGACAACGAATGGGGCTATTCCAATAGGGTAGTGGACCTGCTTCGCTACATGGATTCCAAGAAATAAGTCGTTCTCTCCCTTTAAAGCGGGCGGGGCCCTCGCCGTTCGGCGAGGGCCCCGCCCAGGCAAGGAGCCTTCTGCCATGATAAAGACGGTCAAAGACATTGATCTTAAAGGCGCCAAGGTGCTCATGAGGGTGGATTTCAACGTGCCCATGAAGGACGCCAAGGTCCAGGACGACACCCGGATCAAGGCAGCCCTGCCTACCATCAACTACATACTGAATTCCGGCGCTGAACGCCTGGTTCTTATGTCCCACCTTGGCGATCCGGACAAGGACGCGGCCAAAGCCAAGGAAAAAGCCTTGCGGGATGGCAAAGTTTTCGACCTAGGGAAGTACCTGGACGGCAAGCACCGCATGAAACCGATCGCTGATTATCTCGCGGGACTCCTAGGAAGGTCGGTGACCTATCTTCCTTCCTGCAGGGGACAGAAAGAAGCTATCGAAGCCCTTCCCGCCGGTTCGGTGGTCATGCTTGAAAACACCCGCTTCCATAAGGAAGAAAGCTCTAAAGACATCGCTGCCCAGGAAACCCTGGCCAAGGAGCTCGCTACCTACGGCGACATCTATGTCAACGACGCCTTCGGCACGGCCCACAGGGCCCACGCCTCCACCGCCACCGTGGCCAAGTTCAGCATGGTCAGCGTCGGCGGCTTGCTGATGGAGAAGGAAGTGGCCCACCTGGAGCCCATGCTGAAATCCCCGCCTAAACCCATGGTCGCCATCATCGGAGGAGCGAAGATCTCCACCAAGATCGCCGTTCTCCAGAGCCTGATAAGGAACGCCGACGCCATCATCATTGGCGGCGGAATGGCTTACACCTTCCTCAAGGCCCAGGGAATCGAGGTAGGCTTGAGCCTGGTGGAACCCGACTTCGTGGATATGGCGAAGGATCTCCTGGCCCAAGCCGAAAAGGCCAAAGTAAAGTTCCTCCTCCCCGTTGACCATGTCTGCGCCGCATCCTTCTCTCCCGACGCCAAGCCGATAAACGTTCCCGGTTTGGACATCCCCGCCGACCTCATGGGCATGGATGTCGGCCCAAGGAGCCTAGAATCATACAAAGCCATCCTGGCATCGGCCAGAAGCGTGTTATGGAACGGCCCTTTGGGAGTTTTTGAATTCGAAGCCTTCGCCAACGGCACCAAAGAAATAGCCATGATGGTGGCCGAAGCCACCGGCCGGGGCGCTTTGACAGTGGTGGGCGGCGGCGACTCGGTCGCGGCGGTTAACAAATTCGGCCTTGCTGACAAGATGAGCCACGTTTCCACCGGAGGTGGCGCGAGCCTGGAATATCTCGAGGGGAAAACGCTCCCCGGGATCGACTGTCTGGAAAAAATATAGCCTCCCTTTCGGATTGGGTTCCCAAGAGGACCGCCCGGAAGGGCGGTTCTTTTTTTATCCCGATTCGCGGCGAAGGTTTTGGCGATTCGCAGGTTTATCGTTATTGTTTGATTTTATAAAGGAGAAGAGGATGAATGTTTCGAGTGACGTTTCGAAGCTGATAGGCAATACTCCCCTGGTGGAGCTGCGAAACTTGACTAAAGGAGGGCTAGCCAGGGTAGTGCTTAAGCTCGAGTATTGGAACCCCGGCCATAGCGTCAAGGATCGAATCGCCCTTTCCATGATAGAAGCCGCGGAGGAGGAAGGCAGATTAAAGCCCGGTTCGACCATCGTTGAGCCTACAAGCGGGAATACGGGCATCGCCTTAGCAATGCTATCCGCCGCCCGGGGTTATCGATGCGTCCTCACCATGCCCGATTCCATGTCCGTCGAGCGCCGCCTCCTGCTCAAGGCATACGGAGCCCGGGTTGTACTGACTCCCGGAAGGGAAGGCATGGCCGGCGCCATCGCGAAGGCCAAGGAAATTTATGCCATGAATCCGGAAACCTCTTTCATGCCGATGCAGTTCGAGAATCCGGCCAACCCGGAAGCCCATCGCCGCGGCACCGCCATGGAGATTCTTCGGGATACCGAGGGAAAAGTGGATATCTTCGTCGCAGGTGTAGGCACGGGCGGGACGATCACGGGCGCTGGAAAAGCGCTCAAGGCCGCCAAACCGTCGGTAAGGGTAGTGGCCGTGGAGCCCGACAGCTCTCCCGTCCTGTCCGGAGGAGCGAAGGGATCGCATGGGATACAAGGTATAGGCGCCGGCTTCGTGCCG
>CAYVOD010000133.1:0-3458 GCA_964453055.1 uncultured Treponema sp.
GCAGTGGGAGAAGTTCCTCCTCCATGTCGCCCAGGACGATCCCTTCCGCTGGGGCTTGCTGGAGGGCGCCAAGGGCGTCCAGCTGGCGGAGCTGGGCATGGAGAGCTGGAAAAAGCGCCGCTGGGTGGAGGTGCCGAAGCTGGGCTGACCTCTGGTTCGTGAGGCCTGGAACCTGAGGATTGAAAAGATCCGGGCTCTCGCTCCAAACCAGGGAGCTAGCGCCTCGATATAGTGTCCTGCAGGGTCCCCATGGGGCAGATGGCGCACCAGGAGCGGGGCTTGAAAAAGAAGCCCAGGATGAGGCCCGCGGAAAGGGAAAGAACGCAGAGCAGCCAAAAAACCAGCCCGATCCTGGGCAGCGCGCCGCCGGTACGCGCCAGGCTGCCTATGACGCAGAACATCATCGAGCCGCAGAGAAGCCTCCGGAACCGGATGGAGAGCAGGAATTTAGGCAGAGCCCTCCGCCTTCCGTTCCCCCGCATGATATATCCCAGGGCTTTCCCCCTTGGGCAAAGCGTGGAGCAGAACGATCTGGGCTTTCTCAGCGTCATCGCTATGGCCGCCGCCATGAGGCCCGCCAGGGCGAGGCCCAGTTCCGGAACGAAGATACCGCCGACGGCGATGACGAAGACGAAAACGCTCGCCGCCATCTCGAAGGCGCCGTTCCGCGGATTCTTCCGGGCTTGGTTGTTCATGATTATACTATATTAGAAATACAATATATAAATCAAGACTAAGAGCTTCAGGCGCAGCGTTCCTGATTTTTCTTGACATATCGAAGCGCGCCCCCTACCATTTAAAATGGAAATTTCCCAATTCGATTCCGGAGGGCAACTATGAAGAAAATCGGTCTTTTTTTCATGACGTTCTTGTTGATCGCCGCGCTCGTCCCCGTCGCGGCCAAACCGGGACAGACGGTAGTCGTCTATTCCAGCGTGGATGAAGTCAACGCGAAGAAAATCCTGGACGCTTTTACCGCCGATACGGGCATCACGGTACAGTTTGTCCAGCTCTCATCCGGTCCGGCCTATACCCGAATAAAGGCCGAATCCTCCAATCCCCAGGCCGACGTATGGTTCGGCGCCCCCAGCGAAAACCACATCATCGCCAAGGATGAAAAGCTCACCCAGCCCTACAAGGGACCGGGCTTTGACAAACTGGGCAAGGACTTCAAGGATCCCGACGGGTATTGGCGGTCATTCTACATGAATCCCATGGCCTTCGCGGTCAACACCCAAGTGCTCGCCCGCATGGGAGCCCCCAAGCCCGAAAGCTGGGCCGATCTCCTCAATCCCGCCTACAAGGGGCAGATCCAGATGCCTTCGCCCCAGTCGTCGGGCACGGCGTACAATGTCGTCGCGTCCCTGGTGGTGCTCATGGGCGAGGAGAAGGCCTTCGATTACATGAAAAAGCTCGCCCCGAATATCCAGACCTACACATCCTCTGGCACCGCCCCGTCCAAGGCGGTCCAGGTAGGCCAGTGCGCGATAGCGCTCCAGTTCACCCCCGCTTTCTTCGAGGCCATCGAAAAGGGCTTCCCGGTGGAGGTGGTGTTCCCGAAGGAAGGCGTATGGTTCGAAGCCCCCGCCATTTCCATCATCAAGGGAGCCAAGAACCTGGATGCGGCCAAGAGCCTCGTGGACTGGCTGGAGACCGTGGGCGGTCAGAACGTGTACACTGACAAGCAAACCTATTTCTACCCTGTCCTGGCGGGAGCCAAGCTAGGAAAGGGCATGCCGGCCTTCGAGTCGCTCAAGACGATTGGCGTGGATCCTCTGTGGGCCGGCGCCCAGAAAAAGCGGCTGGTGGAACGCTGGGTCCAGGAAGTGCTGACCGTCAAGTGATCAGGGCCGCAGGCGACCAAAACGTGACCCCAAACAACCTTACGCGGACGATCGGCCTCTACAGGCGGGTCGCCCGCGATCCCCTCCTTTTATTCGTCTCCCTGCTTACCCTAGCCTCGCTTATCCTCTTCGTCGTGTATCCGATAGCCAGCGTGATCCTGCAAAGTCTCAAGCCCGGGGATTCCTATTCCTTCGCCGCCTACGCCGAGACCTTGAAATCGGCCTACCTTCGAAAGGCATTTTACAACAGCCTGATGATGAGCGCCCTGACGGCCCTGGCCGGCACCCTCCTGGGTTTTCTCTTCGCCTTCGCGGTGGTGAGAGCGAAGGTGCCCCTGGGGAAATTCTTCAACGGCATCGCCATAATCCCCATCGTGAGCCCGCCCTTCATCGGCGCCCTGGCAATAATCATGCTCTTCGGCAACAATGGCCTGATAACCTGGAACCTGCTCAAGATCCAGAATTTTCCCATTTACGGGTTCAATGGACTTTTTCTCGCCCAGGTGGTCACCTTCTTTCCCGTGTCCTACATGACCCTCAAAGGGGTCCTGGAGTCCATGAACCCGGTTCTCGAAGACGCCGCCCTCAACCTAGGGGGATCTAGGACCAAGGTATTCCTTAAAGTGACCCTGCCCCTGGCTCTGCCTGGCATAGCCAGTTCCATCTTGCTCCTCTTCGTCGAAACCTTGGCCGATTTCGGAAATCCCCTGATCCTGGCGGGATCGAAATTCCCGATCCTCTCGGTGCAAGCCTATCTGCAGATAGTGGGGATGTACGACCTGCCCAAGGGGGCCGCGATTTCGGTATTCCTCCTGGCTCCCTCGCTGATTGCGTTCTTTCTCCAGCGGAGGATCGTGGGCAGGAAAAAATACACCACCGTCACCGGCAAGCCCCAGGCTTCGACTGGCAAGATAGTGAGTCCCGGCGCCAGGACCTTCCTTTTCATCGCCTGCCTTTGCTTCTCGCTCCTCGTCGCCCTGATTTATTTCTCCATACTCCTTGGCGCCCTGGCCAAGGTATGGGGCTACGACCACAGCCTCACGCTGGAGCATTTCAAGTTCGTGTTCGGGGTGGGCTTCAAGGCGGTGCGCGACACCCTCATGATCGCCGGCCTCGCCACCCCAATCGCCGGCGTTTTCGGCATGGTAATCGCGTTTCTCGTGGTGCGGACCAAGGTGCCGGGCAAAAAACTGATCGGCGCCATGAGCATTCTCTCCTTCGCGGTGCCGGGCACCGTCATCGGCATCGGCTACATCCTCGCCTTCAACCACAGGCCGCTGGCGCTGACCGGGACCCTCGCGATCCTGCTCTTGAACTTTGTGTTCCGGTATATTCCCGTAGGTATAGAGTCGGGCACGGCCATCCTCCAGCAGATAGATCCCTCCATCGAGGAGGCGGCGGTCGACCTGGGGGCGGACGCGAGGCGGACCTTTTCCAAGATAACCCTGCCGATGATCGTGCCGGCTTTTTTCTCCGGCCTGGTCTTCGCCTTCGTGCGAGCCATGACGGCGGTGAGCGCGGCGATATTCCTGGTTTCCTCCCGCTGGAACCTCATGACTGTCCATATCATGTCCCAGGTGGAATCAGGCAACCTGGGAGCCGCGGCCGCTTACT
>CAYVOD010000134.1:0-3380 GCA_964453055.1 uncultured Treponema sp.
AGGGCGGCCAGCCGCACTATAAAGGCCCCGATCCACGCCAGCGTCAGGGAATACAACACCTGGAAAACCAGCCACTTGCCTCCCGCCTCGGAGCGTATCGCGGCGAGGCTTGCCAGGCAGGGCGGCATGATGAGAATGAAAACCATGAAGGTCAGGGCGGTGAGAGGATTCATGCCCGGATCGCGCTTGAGGGCTTGTCTAAGGGTCGCGCTTTCCTCGCCCGCTTCCTTGCCTCCCCCGTAGAGAATGCCCAGGGTCGAGACCACGAGCTCCTTGGCCGAAAAGCCAGGCACTAGGGCGACGCCGAGTTTCCAATTGAAGCCTAAAGGCCGAATGACGGGCTCGATGATCTTGCCGATCCTGCCGGCGAGGCTGTATTCGAGCCGGTACTCCTCCAGGGCGCGCTCGGCGGCCTGTTCGTGCTCCCCGGGGGAAGCCTCGACCCTGGCGGCGTCAAAGCCGGCGACGTTATTGCCGACCGATAAAGCCTGAGCCCGTTCCGCCTCATCGCTGGGCCTGGGGAAGGTGGTGATGGCCCAAATCGCTATGGAAGCGACCAGTATCACAGTGCCGGCCTTCCTGACGTAGCTCAGGGTCTTGCCCCACACGTGCCAGAAGACGCCCTTCCAGGTGGGCAACCGATACGGCGGAAGCTCCATGACGAAAGCCGTGCTCGGGCCCCGCAGGACTGTGCGCTTCAGGAATAACGTAGAGAGCATGGACAGGACGAGGCCGCCGAGGTACATCAGCATCACGACGTTGTCGGCGTTGTCGGGGAAAAAGGTACCGGCCAGCAGGACGTAGACCGGCAGCTTCGCGCCGCAGCTCATGAAGGGTACGGCGAGTATGGTGGCGATCCGGTCCCTGGGGCTCTTGAGCGTTCTCGTGGCCATGATGGCCGGCACCGTGCAGCCGAAGCCGAGCATCAGGGGCATGAAGGACTGGCCATGAAGGCCGAACGCGTGCAGAGCCTTGTCCGTGAGAAACGCCGCCCGGGACATGTATCCCGTATCTTCCAGGATCGAAATGCAAAGGAAGAGGATGACGATCAGGGGGACGAAGGAAAAAACGCCTCCCACGCCGCCGATTATCCCGTCCACCACCAGGGAGCGTAAAAATCCCTCAGGCAGCGTCATCCGGGCTAGATCGGCCAGGAGGCCGAACAGGGTTTCCAGAAGGGCGGCCGGGTATTCCCCCAGGGCGAAGGTGAGCTTGAAGATTCCCCAGATAATCAAGAAAAAAATGGGAAGCCCGAGAAAATGGTTC
This sequence comes from uncultured Treponema sp., assembly GCA_964453055.1. GTDB lineage: Bacteria > Spirochaetota > Spirochaetia > Treponematales > Rectinemataceae > UBA2256. Next base: position 1,267 of record CAYVOD010000134.1, read on the forward strand.
ATCACGAGACGGTCGATGTACTCCGTCGGGGACGAGCGGGTGCGAGGGCTTTGGGTCAGGGCTTCTCGAATAGCTCCGCGTATATATCCGTAGCGCTGTTCGGTGATGACGATTTCCGAATCTTTGCCGAAGTGGCTGGAAATCCACCCTCTGTCGGTTTCGGCTTTCGCCCGTATCTCCTGCCCCCTGGGATGCTCTCGCAGTTTCTTGATGGCGTTCTCGTCGTTTTCCAGCAACTTGATGGCGAGCCACCGAGCCGGGTAGCGGCTGGCGAAATCCCTGTCCGCGGACACAAGCTCGGTCAGCGGCTCAAGCCTCGATTCGATTTCCTGGCCGTAGTAGGCTGTTTTGAGAGCGGCTCCCGAATTCTTAGGCCCTTTTGGCGCCATGGCCTCCCGATCTTCAGCGGCCCGGGTCGAACTCAGGAGGGCGACGCAGCCGTCCAGGAGCGCCTCCACACCCTTTCCGCTTGTGCCTACGGTCTTCACGAAAGGAATCCCCAGTCTTTCGGACAAAAGGACCTCGTTCACCGCAATCCCCTTTTCCTGGGCTTCGTCTGTCATATTGAGCGCCCCCAGAACGGGAATCCCCAACTCCTGGAACTGGAGGCAGAGGTAAAGATTCCGCTCCAGGTTAGTCGAGTCGAGAACATCCACCACGATGTCCGGCCTTTCCTCCAAAAGGAAATCCCTGGCCACCACCTCGTCCAGCGAGTAGGCGGTAAGGCTGTATATGCCCGGCAGGTCCACTATCTTGAAACGCAGCTCCCCGTGATCGACGAAGCCCTCCCGCTTTTCCACCGTAACTCCCGGGTAATTCCCCACCTTGTGGTGGGAACCGGTAATCGCGTTGAAAAGGCTCGTCTTGCCCGCGTTGGGATTTCCCGCCAGCGCGACGGAAATGGTCTTTTTCATTCGGTTTTTACCTCGATCAACTTGGCCTCGCAGCGTCGTATCAAAAGATCGTAGCCCCTGATCCTGACCTGCAGCGGGCCCCGGAGGAAGGCTCCCCGGACGTAATTACCCGTCGCGCCCTGGGTGAAGCCCATATCGGCGAGCCGCTTTCCTATCTCTCCCCCGAGCAGAACCTTCTCCACCGTGAACGCCGTCCCCGGCCTTGTATCGGATAATCGCATTGTCGTGAGGAACCTCATTCCTTTTCAGGGTCCAAAGTCTTGGCGCAATCGGCGCAAAGTCCCCGCAGCTCGAGTCGGTGTCCGGTGGCCCGGAATCCGTATTCCTTGAATATTTCGCTCTGGGCCATTTCGATTTTCGGATGGCAGAATTCTATCAGTTTCCCGCATTCGACGCAGATCAGATGGTCGTGATGGGAGTGTTTGTACACATGCTCATAGCGTCGGGGCCCTTCGTCCTTGCAGGCGTCCTGGGCCAGCCCCGCGTCGGACAGGAGCTTGAGGGTTCTGAAAACCGTCGCCTGGCCGAGGCCCGGATCGATCCGTTTAGCCTTTTGGAGCAGGTCTTCGGCGCTCAAGTGCCCTTCGGACCGCAAGAAAGCCTCCAGGACCGTATCCCTGGCCGAAGTCATTTTAAGGCCTCTGCTACGCAAGTAGGTTTCGAAGAGACGTCGTTCTTCTTTCATGGGCTCCTTCTCGAAGATATTGATAATCATTATCAATTAATCTGTCAATAGAGCAGCGCCGAGGAGGGCGAAAATATTTCAGCTCTTCTTTTCCCTGCGACGGTTGCGGAACCAGAGAGCGGTGTCGGTTCCCACCATCAGGGCGTTGAGGCAATACAGATAAATGACGAAATCGTAGTTGTAGACGATTTTATGAAGGATGCCGGCGGTGTAGCCCACGAGTACTATCAGGAGAAAAAAGAGGCTTTTGCCCTGGGTTGAGCCGGATTTCATGGATCGATAGATCGAAAAAGGCCAGGCGGCGCCGAAGCAAAGCAGCATTATGACCTCGAAGATGCTCATGGGCGCTACTCTAGCCCCTAAAAACACTCTTGGCAAGGAAAAATTGACGGAAAAGGATTTTTACCGCAGCCCCCCGTTCTTGTCGAAGAGCGCGGGCGGAATTACAATAGCCCCATGGAAAAGCGCTACTACAGCTACCAACAGATTCACGCCACCGCCCAAAGCATGGCCCA
>CAYVOD010000135.1:0-3349 GCA_964453055.1 uncultured Treponema sp.
TACTCCATAGAGCCAGTCCAACCCGAGCCTAGGCGGGCGTCCAGCCTCAGCAGCAGCTCGTCCGAGTTCGGCTTGAGATGGTAGCCCAGGTTCTCGCCGTCGTTCGTATAGTTCGTGTTCACCTGGAGGCGGGTATCGCTGTTCCAGGTGGGCGGATGGGTGTAGACGAAGGGCTCGATCTTCGTGTACTGGGCGGTCAGCATCGCGAAGGGCAGCCAGGGGAGATTCAGCTTGAACCCGCCCTGGTAGGCAAACATGTTCCGCGCTTTGGAAAACCACTCGTCTAAGCCGGAGAGCTCCATCTCGTCGATATACCCAGAAAAATACAGCTTCCCGATTCGCTTGAGAAAAACCTGGATATCCCCGTGCAGGGCCATGTTGTCCACGTCCGACTGGGTCACCTGGTACTCCACCGCGAACATCATCGGCGAAAGATAGCCCAGCTCGAAGCGCTTGGCGCCGATCATCGAGCCCGAAGCCCCTATGCTGAGCCAGTCGAAGGGAAAAAGCTCCAGCCGCTGTATCGCCAGCATCTTCTGCTCGGTGACGTCCTTGTAGTTGTCGCCGCTGGAATCTAAAATCGTCGATCGGTCGGCGTTCCCATTCTCCCAATTCCCGAGCGACCCCACCATGTGCGAAACGGCGAAAATCTCAGAAGCCCTGAACCGCGCCTCCAGGCCCATAAACGGCCTGGCCGTGCCCGAGAGGGCCAGGGAGCCCGAGCCCACTCCCCAGTCCCGCCTGAAGCGCGACAGTCGCAGGCTGAAGGCGCCGGATTCCGTGGCCCCCGCTATATCGTTGCGCAGGTCGAAGCTCCAGGTGGGATACGACTCTTCACCATCGGAAACGGGGCTCGTGGACACCTTATTGTGAAAAGCGTCCCATTGCTTGGTGAAGCTATAGGGAAGAAAAAGTTCCCTGTTCACCTTGTCGTAGGTCACCCCGATCGTCCCCCAAAGGGAAAGCCAGGGCTCGGGAAAGGCCTTGATGTAGGCCTGGAACATCGAGTTGAGGTGCCATAGGTCCGAGGGATCGCCGGTCCACGCGCCGGAGCCGCCTGATCCGGAACCGCTCACACCCGCGGCCGCCGCGGCCGCAATCCCAGCCGCGTCAAACCTTCCCGTGGCCTCGATATGGGCCCCCACCGCCGCCTTGTCGTTCGAAGCCCTCCAGAGCGCCTGCCCGATATCGCTCTTCGACCCGGCCGAAAACTCGATAGCGAGCCGCCCTATCTCATCCCTCTCCGCCTGGGAAAACAAACCCATCTGCCCCTGGATCGCCGCGAGCAGCTCGGAAACGTAAGCCCTCGTGTAGGGTTTCACCGACGACAACCTGTTGAGCGCGCCCCGCAGCTCCGCCGCCTCGATCACCTCGTATACCGGATGACCCAGTTCCACCGCAAGGTGAGATCGCGCCGCGCCTTGAGCCCCAAGCCCTTGGCCAGCGTAAAGCCCTAAAAAAAGGCAGAGAAATGAGAAAACCCTAATCCTTCGCGCCGCGGCGCGAAGAACGCCGGCCCGATACGCCATGCACGTATTCACAATTTTTCCTCGCGAGCGCCATGCGTTATTTCAAAAAGAAGCTTTGACGGCAAATGCGAAACCCGTATTTCGATTATAAACAAGAGCGCCCCGGAACAAAAGAATCCGCCGTGCCTCTCGTTGACCATTTTCGCTTGCATTTCGTCTCCGAGCGATTACAATTAAGGCTGGAAAGTACCTTGCGATCAGCTTTCTAGCCTTGATACAGCGGAGGAACCGTGCGGAAGAAAGCCCTCATCGCCATTTCCTTGATCCTGGCCCTGCGCGCGGGGGCTCAGGAAAACAAAGACCTGATTATCGCCGACGCTTCCGCCCGCACCGCCACTACGATAGACGGAATTCGCATCGAAGGATTCGTGCCCGATTTCTTGAAAATTTCCCTGGATTTCGCGCCTGACAATTCCGCGTTTTTGGCCGGCTATTATCCTTCCGAGGCCGCCGCAAATTCCGCGACCGCCACGGCTGTCGCGGCCGACCATACGGCGACAGGCTCCCCGGCCGCCGATTCCGCCGCGGCCGATTCGGGCGCGGATAAGCGCTTTCCGATCCGCCCCGGCATGATCGTTGACCTCGGCATGGCCATCCTGGTATCCAACGTGATGGGCTCCTATACCATCTCTGTCCGCAGCGCCAACGGCGGGCAACTTGTAAGCACGGCCCCCAAACGGAGCGCCGCGCCCGAATCAGACTTTTGCCTTTCCTACAGCCTCGGGCTAGGGGATCGGCTGAGCCGGGCGGAATCGGGCGTATTCAACTTCTCGGGCTCAGGCAAATCCCGCTCGGGCGGCACGAGGCTCAAGGTGTTCCTGGTCTTCGACGAGCTAAAACCCCCGATTCCCCACAGCGTCTATACCGACGAACTTTCCTTCGTGGTTAAAGCGAATTAAGCCTAAAGGGCCGCCGGCATGCACGCGGCGGCCCATGATCAAGGGGTATCGAAGCTTCGACTAAATCCAAAAGAGAAGCCTAGAACGTCCTCGCGCCCGCCCCGGCTTTCTCTCCCAGCTCTGCCGCCGACTCGATATCTTCTTCGTCGATGTCGAAAAGAATGCGGGAAAGCAGCACCCTCGAGGCCTTCGCGCCGTGAGGAAAACAGAATAAATTCTTGGCCGGTTTCGTTTCTTTTTCCCGCCCTGTCGAAAAACCCGCCACCACGAAGACCACGTCCTCTCCGGCCAGCAGCCCCTCGAGCCGCGAGCCTTGAGGGTTCTTGCAGAATTGCAGGCTGTGGCGGACGCAGGAATAATCGAACAGAAAATCGTACTCCCCTGGGCCGGAAAGGACCAAGGTCGAAAATCCGCGTTGCGCGATTGAGCGAACGAAATCGTCGATCTTGTCCCGGTAGAGCGAAGCGCTTCGCGCCGCCCTGGAAAAATACGCGATCGAGCGCTTGAGGATTTCCTCCATGCCTCCGGGCGTCAGGATATAGGACAGGCTCCTGCCCGAAAGCCGCAGCAGCTTGACCCATCCTCGCTCGGCGAAGCGCTTCAACAGGGCGTTCGTCATCCCCAGCGACAGTCCGGCTTCCCCGGCAAGCTCGCGCTGCGATACCGGGGCGCCTTCGCCTTGTTTTGAGTAGATTGTTTCCAATAATTGGAGTTCGTTGTCGGTCGTGCGCTAATCCTACCGCGGCGGCGATCCTAGAAGCTTGAAGAAGGCCGAAGGTACGCCCAGCCTCGCGGTTTTGTTTTTTTTCGAATACAGGTTCAGGAACACGGTGCTTTCGGAGATCGCGCCGCTTTCCGCCACCACGGAATCGAGATTGTTCAAGAAGGTTATGATATAATTCGTTTTTTCCGGTTCGTTCA
>CAYVOD010000136.1:0-3313 GCA_964453055.1 uncultured Treponema sp.
AAGGATAATGGAGTATTTCCTCATGCGGCGAAGCCGGGAAATCCCCGTATCCACCGCCAGGTTCGCCAACGTGGCCTTCTCGGACGGAAGCCTTTTGTACGGGTTCAACAGGCGAATGGAAAAGGGCCAGCCCCTGGCCGCCCCCAACGACGTGCGCCGCTACTTCGTCACCCCCAAGGAATCGGGCCAGCTCTGCCTCATGTCGGCCCTCCTGGGGGATAACCGCGACCTCTACTTCCCCAAGCTCGATCCCGCCGAAAACCTCGTCACCTTTTCCGAGATAGCCGCGCGATACCTGGCCGAGCGGGGCTACGAAGCCGTCGAGTGCGCGAGCGAGGACGAAGCCAGGGCCAGGGTGGGGGAACTGAAAGCCCTCGGCAAATGGCCCGTCTACTTCTTTGCCAGCGACACCACCGGCGAAAAAGACTACGAGGAGTTCTACACCGCGGGCGAGAAGCTGGACCTGGATACCTATAGCGGCATAGGCGTCATCAAGAACGAGCCCGATTACGACCAGGCGGCGCTGGAGCGCTTCGAGAACAAAATAGCCGCCCTCCGCGCGCGGGGAACCTGGACCCGGGGCGAGCTGATAGACCTCTTCAACCAGACGATCCCCGAATTCGCCCACAAGGAAACGGGCAAGTTCCTGGACGGCAGGATGTGATAGGGCGTCCTGTTATCCTGTCTTGCCAAAAAAACTATGTTAGAATTCAATCCATGAAGCGGAGATATATAATGCGGAAATACTCCATAAAGTCCAAGATACTCGCCCTTTCCCTCGCCCTGAGCTTGAGCGCGGGCTTGGGAATAGGAATAGGCGCCCAGGCAATGGATCAGGCGGCTATCGCGCAGGCGCTGGCCGCGCAAGGGGCGGGCGGGGCGGCGCCGACCACCGCGCCGGCACAGCCGACGGTGAACGCGTTGACGACGCCCGGGACTGCCGCGGCCGGGGGGACCGCGACGGCGGACGCCGGCGCATCGACCCTGGAGACGATGTTTTCGGGGCTGGCGGCTGGTGTAGGCACGCCCGGGCAGAAGCTCGAGCAGTTCGGCTATTCGCTCTTCGACAAACCGACCGCGGCTTCTCTGGCCGCGATAGGCGACGATTACGTGCTCGGCCCGGGGGACAGCCTCGTGCTCTATCTCTGGGGCGACCCGGTGGACATAAAGGAAATTTCGGCTTCCTACAGCCTTTCGGTGGACCGCAACGGCTTTGTCTTCCTGCCGCCGGCAGGGCAGATCGCCGTGTGGGGACAGGATCTGGGCTCGGTGCGCGCCGTCATAAAGAGCATGCTCGACAGGCGCTACAAAAGGCTGGAGATGAGCCTCACCCTGGCGGGTTTGCGGCAGTTCCCGGTTTTCGTTTCCGGTTTCGCCGGCTCGCCGGGAACGGTGCTGGCCACCGGGGCCGATACCCTGCTGACGGTGCTTTCCAGGGCGGGGGGAATCAAGAAGACGGGTTCGTTGCGCGCGGTCGAGCTGAGCAGGACCGGCAAGACGGGAACGGAAAAGCTCAAAATCGATTTCTACGACAGCCTGATACGCGGGAGTTCCCTTGACCTTCGGGTGCGGGAAGGGGACGCGATATTCGTGCCGGGCATTGGGTCTACTGTGGCACTTTCGGGAGAGTTGAAACGGCCCGGAATTTACGAGCTCAAGGGCGAGACGAGCTTTGCGGCGGCCCTTGCGCTGGCGGGCGGCGCGCTTCCGTCGGCTCGGTCGGGAGCCGTGAGCGTGCTCAGGTTCTCCGAATCGGGCCGCGGGCTTGTAAGCGGCGATCTGGCCTCGGCGGCTTTTACCTCCCGCCTGGCGACGGACGGGGATTTCATCCACGTGGGCAGGGCCAGCGAGGTATTAGTGGGGCAGGTGCAGCTGACCGGCGCGGCGAAGTATCCCGGGCGCTATGACGCGGCCTCCTTCGCCAGCCTGTACGCGCTTCTAAGCAAAGCGCAAACGCTGCCGGAGACGAATCTGTTCTACGGCAGGGTGTACCGCATGGACTCATCGGGCAGGGACAAGTCCTTCGCGTTCTCGCCCAAGGACGTCATGGCGGGCGCCGATATCGCGTTGGCCGAGTTCGATCGCGTCGCGCTGTACCGCTTCGACGACGCCGGGGTAGATCAGGATTTCGACAGGTTCGCGGACACGGTGGTGGTTTCAGGCCCTGTCAAATACCCCGGGTTTTACATGTACCGCGCTGGCTTGAGCTTGGCTAAATTGATGGCGGACAACGCCCTGACGCTGGACGCCAATCCTTATTACGCGGAAATAACCAGGAAGAACGCCTCGGGGGTCGATGAGTATCAGACCTTCTCGCCCCAGGAAATCCTCTCGGGCGCCAAGGATATTCCCCTGGCGCGCTACGACAGGCTCAGATTCGTCAAAAAGGGAGCCGACGCGGCTACCCACGATTTCGACAAATTCCCCGCCGCGGCGAGCCTGACTGGCCAAGCTGCCCGGCCCGAAGTATTCGCGTTGCGCGACGGCATGAAGCTTTCCTCCTTGCTGACCGAGGATCAGCTGCTTTTGGACACGAACCTCAATTACGCCGAGATCACCCGCTTGAGGGCCGACGGAAAGAACGAATACCTCACCTTCAGGCCTCAGGAGGTTTTGGAGGGCGCTTGGGATTTGGAGCTCGGCGCCCGGGACAGGATCCGCCTGGTGAAGGTCGGCTACGCTCCGGGCGAGCCGGATCTGGACAGGTTCAAGGACGCGGTGCGGATCGAAGGTCCGGCCCAGTTCACGGGTCTTTACGCCTGGCGCGAGGGAATGAAGCTTTCCGCCCTGCTGGCCAAGGCGAAACCTTCGCTGCTCGTAAACCAAGTTTATGCTGAGATAGTGCGCCCCTTAGGCGGGGACGCCTTCGAGTACCTTACCTTCTCGCCTAAGGAACTGACGGCCGGAATCTTCGACTTGACGCTTAAGGCCAGGGACTCGGTGCGCCTCTACGCCGCCGCGCCGGCGACCGGCACCAAGCCGGGCTCCGATACCAAAACTGCTGGGACCGAAGCGCCAGAGGCCATGGCTGCGCCGCTGGCGACAGCGGCGGCGCCGACGACGCCTGCCGCGGCGGGCGATACCGCAGTGGGCACGACAGGCCTAGCTGTGGCTGGCGAGACGGCAGTGGCGATTGTCGACACGGCTCCCGCCGCCGCGAATCCAACGGCGGGGCAGGCGGCAGGCGAATTATTCGTGGATACGAATAAGTTCCAGGAAGTGGTGAGGACCATGGGGGCTGTGCGTTACGCCGGGCCTTGGGCGAGGACTCCTACGCTGAAGCTTTCTTCGGTGATCAGCGCGGAGCAGATGC
>CAYVOD010000137.1:0-3310 GCA_964453055.1 uncultured Treponema sp.
GGGCCTTGGTCGTCGGAGGAAGCGGCGGCATCGGCCGCGCCATCAGCCTGGAATTAGCCGCCCGGGGCGCCAGTCTCCTCATCCAGGGCAGAAGCGGCGCCAAGCTCGGCGCGCTTATCGAGGATATCCACCTGAAGGGCCAGAACGCCGAGGGAATCGCCCTCGAGCTGGAAAAATCAAGCGGCCTCCGCGAACTCGTCGATTCGATCCTCTACGCCTGCTTGGGCGCGAATTCCCCCGTCCCTGGCGAGGTAAAAACCGAGCCGGCCGTAGATATCCTGGTCTGCGCCTTCGGACCCTTCGTGAGAAAACCTTTCGGCGCCCACCGGACCGAGGATTGGGAAAGAACGGCGCTCCTGGATCTCGCCCTGCCCGGCGCCCTGGCTTCGGCCCTCTATCCCGGCATGAGCGCCCGAGGCTTCGGAAGAATTCTCATGCTGGGGGGCACCCGCACCGACGCGATCCACGGCTATCGTTCCAACGCGGCCTACGCCGCCGCCAAGACAGGACTCGGGGTGGTCGCCAAATCCATAGCGATGGAGGGTGCGGCGCGCAACGTGGCCGCCCTCGTGGCCTGCCCAGGGCTCGTGGAGACCGAATACCTTGACGAGGAACAGAAACGGGCCTTGTCGGGAGCGGCTCCGGACGGCAGGCTGATCCAGCCGTCAGTAGTGGCCGCCCTCGCCCTCGACCTTTTGGACTGCGATCCATGCCCCGCCTCGGGCGCGATCGTCTCCCTTGATTCCGGCTTCTCACCCTGCGGGTTTGACAATCCCTCTGCCCGGCGATAGGATTGCCCCATGCCTTCACGCCTGATAGCCCGAGCCTCGGCAATCCCGGCCGTCCCATCGCCGCAGTCCGTTCCGGAGCTGGAGATCGAAGCCTTGGCCGAGCTTTCCGGCGCCCTGAGCTGCCGCCCATCGGGAACCATAAAAGCGGAAAGAGTGGCCGAACTGAACCAGGCGATCGTCGCGGCATTGGGCGATACAAGTTCCATGCTGCTTTTCGATTTCGCCCGCATTGAAGACCTCGATCCGGCGGGTGTCGGCCTACTGGTCTCGCTGCATAAGCTGCTCAGAGAGAGAGGGGGCGATCTGATCCTGGTCGGCATGAGGCCGAAGCTGCTCCGAGTCCTGGAAAGCCTCGGATTCGGGGATTATTTCTCCCATTCCCTGGATCGCCGGCATGCGGTTGAGTATATTCAAGGGATGAAACGCGACATCTTTCCGATCTCGTCCCCCTGCCCGGCCTGTTCCGCGCCCCTGGGGCTGCGGGGCCCGGGAAGAAGCCGCTGTCGAGCCTGCCAAGCCGTGCTGACGGTTCTCGCCGACGGCACCGTGGAGCTGGGTTGAGCGGAGAAAAATTCCGGTCAAGGTTGGGCGCCCGAAGCCGCGAACGCCGAGGAGGAGAACCAATGGAGACTTTATCAAAGGTTGAGAGCTATCTCATCGATCTAGGCATCTCGTACCAGGAACTCTCGAAAGGAGCCTGGCTTATCGAGGACGAGTCGAAAGGCATGCCCAAAATGGTCGTGAGCCATGTGGATCCCATCGTCATCGTCAGGGCCGATGTCCTGCCAATCCCCGAAAACAACAGGGAAGAGCTCTTCGCCACGCTTTTGAAACTCAACGGCAACGATTTTCTCCACGGGGCCTACGCCATCGACGGAGACGATATCGTGGCGCTGGATACGCTCGAATACGACACGATGGACAAGAACGAATTCAGGGCTTCGCTGGAATCCATGGCTTTCGCCTTGAGTCAGCACTACCCCCTGCTTTCGAAGTTCCTGGCCAAGAAGGAGGACTGATATAATGGGTATCTTCGACAGACTCAAGACCGTCATCTCGTCCAACATGAACGACCTCATCTCCAAGGCCGAGAATCCGGAGAAAATGCTCAACCAGATGATCATCGAAATGAACGAGCAGCTGATCGATTCCAAGAAGGCCGTCGCCATGGCCATAGCCGACGAGAAGCGTCTCGAGCGGGAGGTCACCGAAAACCGCGCCAAGGCCGAGGAATGGGAGAAAAAAGCCATGCTCGCCGTCAGGGCCGGAAGGGACGACCTGGCCAAGGAAGCCCTGGTGCGCAAGCAGGAGCACGAGAGCTATGTCGGCCAGCTGGGCACCCAGTGGCAGGCTCAGAAAGAGTCGGTGGAAAAACTCAAGGAATCGCTGCGGGGACTTCAGACGAAAATAGAGGAAGCCTCGCGCAAGAAGAATATCCTAATCGCCAGGGCCAAGCGGGCCGAGGCGCAGGAAAAGATCAACAAGACCATGTCTTCGCTCCAGGGCAGCAAGAGCGCCTTCGACACCTTCGACCGAATGGCCAAGAAGATCGACGAGCTGGAAGCCCGCGCGGAAGCCCAAAAGGAACTGGAAGACGTGTCCTCGGGCGCCAGCCTGGACAAGCAGTTCGCCGCGCTCGAGTCTTCTCCCGCGGCCGCCGACGCCCTTCTGGAAGACTTGAAGCGCAAGATGCTCACCGAGGACGCCGGCAGCGGCGGAGCCTCGAGCGGCGCCGCCGGCGGTTCGGTCTAGGCTTCAGGCGAGGCGCAAGGCCGCGCCCATGGGATTGTTCCCGATCAGGGTTCTCCTCCTTCCCGGGGGAGAACCTTCTTTTTTATCCGATATCGGGCAGGGCGGCGGGTACGCTGCCAATCCTCTTCTCAAGGTGGAGACGGCGGCTGCGCTGCCTTCCCCGCCGGACCTGGAATCGGGGCCCTGGCAGGTCTGCGTGCTTCCTTGCGAAGCCTATCTTTCCGGCCCTATCCTGCCGCCCTCGCTTCCGGCCATCGTCTATGGTCCTTCGAGCCTCGCGCTCGACTGCCTTGAGTCGGGAGCCTCGGACTTCATGCGTCCAGGCTGGACTTGGCTCGAGCTGGAAGCCAGGCTTTTCCGTTTTTGGAGCCCGACCCTGGCCGGCGATCGAGGGGACTATCGGCTCTGGGGACCGAGGCTGATCAGGCTGGGCGAATTGGATTCGAGGGACGCGGGGTCCGGCGCCGATGCCGCGGGCGAAGTCTCTGTAAGGGAAGCCTCGGCGCTTCGCCTGCTCGCGTACCGCCCGGGCAGGGTAGTTCCGTACGCGACTTTGAAGGGACCTGAAAGAAACGGCTCGGCCGCCGGGAATCCGGCGGTCGAGGGCGGGAGCGGCGCGAAATCCCAGGCCGCTGTCGCCATGATGATGTCCCGGCTCAGGAAGAAGCTGAACGACCTGGATCCGGGGCTCGCCCGTCGCCTTCAGCCGGCCCGAGGCCTGGGCTATCTCTGGATCGGAGATCCTATCCAGAAGCGCTAGCTGTTTT
>CAYVOD010000138.1:0-3289 GCA_964453055.1 uncultured Treponema sp.
GCGTCGGGATCGATCCGAATAAAGAGGGAGATCGCGTCGAAGTTCCAGGAAAGCCAGAGGTTCCGGGCGATCGCGTCGAGAGCGCTCAGCTCTCCCTCCAGCCTAGGTTTTACTGTATGGGTGAGTATTCTCATCTTAGGGCCGCCTTAAGGTCGTGATATGTGCCGGGAGAAGGGGAGCGGAGCGGGGAGAGGCCGCGGTTCGTCATTCTTTCCTTGTCCCGAAAAGATTCTGGAGTCTGCCTAAAATGCCTCCAGGATTTTGCGGATTCTCCGCGGGCTTTTCCGGGGGAGTCTCCGGCCGGGGGAGCGCCGCGCCCCGGGCGGGGGCGGCGGGGCCCGAAGAGTCGGGGCTCATAGCCTTGCCGTATCGTTTCTTGTAGAGGGCGAGCCGTTCTTCCATGGACATCGCGTAGGGGTCCCGGGGCGCGGCGCTCCCGCTATCGGCATTCCTGTTTTCGGCGCTCCGCTCATCGGCCCGCCGGACGGCCGGTCCTTCGACCTGCCTGGCGTCCCCGCCCTCCCCCCCCCGCGCATCGCGCCTTCCGCCCCGTCGATCGTCATGCCTGTCGTCGCGTCTGTCGCCGCGCCGATCAGCGACGCCGTCTCGATCCGAATGACGATGTCGATCGTCCCGGCCGCCCCGCCTATCCCGTCGGTCGAAGCGGCGCTCGGGCAATGGTATTTCCTTTCCGGCGCTGGCGTCTTCGGGCAGCGCCAGGCTTGGGTCCAGAGGCTGGGCCGAAAGGGATTTCTGGATCATCCTCTCGATCGCCGGCACGCCGTAGACGTACCGGTCGCAGATCAGGTTGTACAGCATGGCCGATTCATCGTCCCTGTCTATATAGGCCAGCCTGTCGAAGTAGAGTTCGGGCTCCAGGGGCATGTCATAGTTCACCAGCCGGGGGAAACCAGGCTTCTCGGCGCCCTTGGCCCCTTCGTCGGTGAGAATCAGCACGAAAGCGTCCTTCGACGTCAGGGCTTTTTCCACTATCTGCCGCTTCCGGTCGGGATTCAAGTTGCCGCCGATGTAGTCGGCGGGGACTGAGTTCATCGCCAGCCTCGCGGCCAGCTCCGCCGCGGTGGACTTGAGGTTGCAGAAAACGCAGAGCTGTCCTCCCTCGGGGCTTTTCTGGAGATTCAATACGAACCGGATCTTATCCGCTTCCTTTATCTCCAGGCTTTTGAAGGCGATGCTGCCACCGAAGCCCAGGGCCGCGGCGAGCTTGATTTCCTTGGGATTATCCGCGAAATCCCAGGCGAAATTCTTAGCCCGGGGGGTGTGCTTGTTCGCGATGACCAGGCCGCGGCGCTCCCAGGAGGGAAGAAGCCTTCCCTGGACGCTGCGCAGCAGCTCGCCTGGTTTTTCGGCCAGCAGCTCCGCTTGATCGGCGATTATGAAACCGAATTCCCGGGGCGCGAGGGAGTCCTGTCCATAAGTCTCCACAAAGGCTTCGACGCTCGCGAAAACGCAATCCGCGGAGCCGGGTTCGCCCTCGCAAGCGGTCTTTCCCTCCAGGTCAGGGTTGCCCTGCTCCCCGGAAGCCTCCTGGGCTGATACGGGGGCGGCCTTGTTCAGGAGGCATAGCTCCGGCCCGGCTTGGGTCGAGGCGAGCATAGCCCGGGAGGCCTCGAAAGCAGACCGCGCGGCCTCCTCCTCGGCGCAAAGGTACAGGGCCTTGGAAGCCGGCAGTCCCTTGCCCCGCCTGGCAAAGGCCCAATGCATCAAGGGAAAGGCGACGATCGCCGCCCTGTCCTGTTCGATGTCGGTTTTGACGAAAAGGTTTTCCTTTTTTTCGAAGAGCTCGGCCAGCAGCCGTTCATAAAAAACCGATCGGTAAGGATCCGAAGCGGCGGCGCCCTCCAGCAAAGACGCGTCAACGGAAAAGCGTGAAAAATCCATAAGCGTTCCTATACTATAAAGTTACGGCCCGTCTCGATCGGGCCACTTAGGTTCGTCAGAACTCAAAAGTAAAAGATAAGAATAGCGTAAAACGAAGCAAAAGTGAATACCGGCTTGGATGTATGATATATCGATATAAGCATATAGTAATTTTTCAAAAGTCATGTTAGACTGTCCCGTAATCTTTTCCGTACACATCTTCAATCGGGAGTTTCTCTTATGAGCGAAGCAAAAAAGATCCTCATAATCGGCGGCGGCTACGGCGGAGTCTGGGCGGGCAAAATCCTGGAAAAGCACTTCAGGAAAACCCCCAACGTAGAAATCACCCTGGTGGATTCCAAGCCCTTCCATACACTTATGACGGAGCTGCACGAGGTGGCCGGATGGAGGACTGAGCCTGAGTCCGTCCAGGTCAGTTTCCGCAAGATATTCGCCACGAAGCGGATCGATGTCGTTCAGGACACTATCAAGGCGGTCGATTTCGAAGCCAAGAAGGCCGCGGGCACCATCGCCAACTACGATTTCGATTTCTGCGTGATAGGCGTGGGCGCCGAGCCCGAGTTCTTCGGCATCCCCGGAATCAAGGAAAACAGCTTCACCCTCTGGTCCTTCGAGGACGCGATGAAAATCCGCAACCACGTGGAGCATGTTTTCTACGCCGCTTCCAAGGAACTTGATCCTTCGACGCGCAAGCGCATGCTCAACTTCGTGGTGGCCGGCGCGGGCTTTACCGGCATCGAAATGGTCGGCGAATTGCTCGAACTCCGCGACGTCATGTGCCGCAAATACTACATGGATCCCAAGGATGTCCAGATCACCAACATCGAAGCCCTGCCTTCCATTCTCCCCATACTCGAGGAGCCGCTGAGGGCGAAGGCCGAAAAGTATCTGGCCAAGAAGGGCTGCAAGGTCATGCTGGGTCAGGCTATCGTCGGTGCCGAGCCGGGCAAGGTGTTGCTCAAGTCCGGAGAAATCGTCGAGACCGATACCTTCATCTGGACCTGCGGCGTCAAAGGTTCAAGTTTCGCCGGCTCCCTGGCGCTGCCCATGGGCAAGCGCAACCGCATCGACTGCGACGATGGCATGCGATCCACCCAATATCCGAACGTGTACGTGGTGGGCGACAACGCGGGCCTCATGATGAACGGCAAGCCCATGGCCCAGATAGTCGAATCCGCCCATTTCTCCGCCGAAGCCGCGGCCAAGAACATCATCGCCGACATCGAGGGCGGCGAACGCCACGCCTTCAAGCCCAACTATCACGGTTTCATGGTCTCCATCGGCGGGCGCTACGGCGTGGCCAACGCCGGCGGCATGAAGAGCTCGGGCTTCATCGCCATGTTCTTCAAGCACTTCATCAACATGTTCTATCTCTTCAACATCGCCG
>CAYVOD010000139.1:0-3286 GCA_964453055.1 uncultured Treponema sp.
CTCAAGGTGATCGCCATCGACAAGGCGGCCAAGTGGGGCGGTACCGCCGCGGTAACATCGGGACCTATGGGAGTCAACGTGCCGTCCCAGGTCGCGGCGGAGATACCCAACTGGCAGGATCCCATCTCGAAAACCAAGAGGACCAAGGCCGCGGGCGAAAAGCTCGTGGATGCCGAAGCCCTGTTCAAGGACTGGGTCGAGTACACCACGGTCGACGGGGTGCAGGACGCCAAGGTGGAGATCATAAAAAAAATTATGGACAAGTCCGGCGAAGTCATCGACTGGCTGGGCGGCTATGGGTTCAAGTTCACTCCAGCGGTCGGCTTCGTCGGCGGCAAGTGGGGGATATTCACTTCCTACGTGGGCAGCAAAGCACTGACCGAGGACTATTTCGCGGCGGCCTTCAAGAAATTCACCGATGAACTCGGCGGCCAGTATTTCCTTGAAACCGAGGCTACGGAACTCCTCATGAAGAATGGCAAGGCGGCAGGTGTCTTGGCCAAGACACGAGACGGGGGAACGGTAAAAATCAACGCTAAAGCAGTAGTCCTCGCCACGGGTGGTTTCGGCGGCAGCGAAAGCCTGATGAAAAAGTACCTGGGAGAATCCTGGAAGCTCTACGGCATGGCCCAGAACGACGGCGCCGGCGTGCTCATGGCCGTCGACAAGGGAGCGGCCACCAAGAACATCGACATGCCCCCGATGTCCCATTTCGTAGCCCCCTACTCCATCATCACGAAATTCGAAAACCCGATGGACAACGACATCCCCTACGCCATGATCTGCTCACCCGAGGTCATGGCGGTGGATCAGTCCGGCAAGCGCTTCATCAACGAAGAGGATATAGCGATGAATGCCTACAAGGTAGGCGCCAAGTACTTCACGATCTTTTCGAAGGAACAGATCGACGTCCTGCGCCAGAAAGGCTTCAGCGCCGCGGCTTCGGGAAGATATCTTTCCCAGGGCGGCGTGAAGGCCGACACGCCCTTGTCCAACATCGATCAGGTCTTGGAGGAAGGGATAAAACGGGGATTTATCTACAAGTCGGAAAGCATACAAGGCCTGGTTGCGGCTATAGGCAACGGCCGCATGACCGAAAAGACCTTGCTTGAATCGGTTGAAGGATACGCTTCCGGAGCAAAGGGCATGGATCCGTTCAAGAAACCGGTCCAGCGCTTCGGGAGGCTCGGCGCCTTGAGCGCGAACAGCGAGTACTACGTAGCAGTGACCGGGGCTCCCTATATCTATAGCGTCTGCGCCGGATTGGACGTGAACGAAAAAATGCAGGTCCTCAAGGAGAACGGCAAACCCTTGGATGGTCTCTACGCCGTGGGCACCGATTCCATGGGAGTGCTTTTCACGAACAAGAAAGGTTACGCGAATTATGGCGGAGTCGCCCAGGGTTACGCCTTTACCTCGGGCAAAATCGCGGGCGAAGAGATCGCCGCGTCGCTGAAAAAATAGTATTGCCTTGAACCTTGTCGGGACATAGGCCGCACGGGCATCCCTGGCGGCCTCTGTCTTTCTTCCTCCCGCCCGAAAAAACAGCTAGGTGCTAGACGATCCCCGCGCTCGATCCTTCACCCTCGTTGTGAATGTGCTGAGGATCACATTAATATACAAAGAAAAAAAAATAGACTATTATTCGCCCAACGTATGCAAGCAATGAAGATATTCAAGCGCGTAAAGGATACCGCCGACTCGTTTTTGCCTGGGCTCGCGTTGGCCGTGGCCATCGCCGTCCTGGCATGGTTCGCGGGCTCGCGCCTACCGATCATCGGCGCGGCCGTGTTCGCCCTGGTTTTCGGCGTCGCCGTCGGCCAGTTCTATAAGCCCCAGCGGGCATCGAGCGGACTCGCCTTCGCGGGCAAGAAGGTCCTGCAGTACGCGATCGTGCTCCTCGGCTTCGAGATGCAGATAACCCGCGTCTTGATTGTTGGCTCACGCTCGCTGTCGGTGCTGCTCTTCACGGTGCTGGCGGCCTTCGGCGCCATGGCCGCCCTTTGGAAGCTCCTGCGCGTGCCCGAGGACCAGGCGATCCTGATAGGCGTGGGCACGTGCATCTGCGGAGGCTCGGCAATCGCGGCCACAGCCCCTGTGATCGGCGCCAAGGAGCGCGACGTCGCCCAAGCTATATCGACGATCTTCCTCTTCAATATCATCGCAGTATTCCTCTTCCCGGCGGCGGGTCGCCTTCTCGGGCTGAGCGACGAGGGGTTCGGACTCTGGGCTGGCACGGCGATCAACGACACTTCGTCCGTCGTCGCGGCCGCGTCGGCATGGAGCGACGCCGCTGGAAACCAGACCGCCCTCGCCCTCGCGACCATCGTGAAGCTGACGCGCACGCTCTTGATCATTCCGGTAACGCTGATTCTCGCGGCGGCGCGCACGGCCCGCGCGCGCAAGGCGAAAGACGGCGGCTCTGCCAAGGGCGGGAGCGTGGACTTCGCGCGCATCTTCCCCTGGTTTGTGCTGGCCTTTCTCGCGGCGGCGCTCATCAATTCGTTCCTGCCGCTTCCGCCAGCGCTTCCGCGCCTGCTCGTCACCTGCGGCAAGTTCATGATCGTCGTGGCCATGGCCGCTATCGGCGCGCGCACTAAGGTCGAGGACCTCGTCTCCGGCGGCTGGCGCCCGATCCTCCTCGGCCTCTGCTGCTGGTTCGCGGTGGCGGCGGTTTCGTTGGGGGTTCAGAGCCTCTCGAGCCTGCTCTAGCCTGCTTCGACGGCATTTCGCGCTGACAAATCCATTATCCGGAACGATCCAGATCGTTGATTTTCATGGTCTTAAGGTACATGGGTTCATGCTTTACGTGCTGCAGAGTCGTTCGATATGAAAATTATTTAGTTTGTGACTAAGAGTGAAAAAAATCATTATAATATAAGAAGTTGCCCAGAGGGGGACTTGAACCCCCATGCTTTCGCACTAGAACCTGAATCTAGCGTGTCTGCCAATTCCACCATCTGGGCGAGCGCAAAACGTCATAACGACGCGGCCTGTATTCTTACCGCCCAAGCGGCCTCGTGTCAAGTCGGCAGGGCGGACGAGAAAGGACATACAGCGGATTTGCTGGGGCTTTAGAATGCCCCCGCTACCGCAAATAGCGCTTCTGTGCTACCGTCTCGGCCATGGCCGCAGATCGCGCTAAACGCATACCACCCTTGAGCCAGCAGGCGCTGGGAACCCTCGCCATGGCGGCAACCGCAGTTCTTTGGAGCAGCTTCGGCATATCCGTGAAGATCGTCGACTGGAATCCCTTCGCGATATCGGCGGGCCGCAGCATCTCGGC
>CAYVOD010000140.1:0-3276 GCA_964453055.1 uncultured Treponema sp.
CTCTATTTTCGCCGTTCTCACCGATATGGTGCGGGCGGAGGAAGCGGCGGCGCGGTTAACCGCGCCCGAGGCTGTGGCTGTCCTGGCCGAGGAAGACGCGGCCGCCGAAGAAGGGGCGGAAGCGCCGGTCGTTCTCGCGCCAGCGGCATTGCCAGCCGAGCGTATAGCTGCGCCGGCGGTATCGCCTGAGGCGTTGCCAGCCGCGCCGGCGGCGCGGCGCAGGGTTTGTCCCGCGGCGCCGGACTGGGAGCCGGAAAAGGCCCCGCCGCCTCCTGCCGCCGGCGCGGCTGCGTCGCCGCCCGGACCTGCCGGCATATCTCCAGGAATGCCTCCCGGCTCGCCGGCAGGTCCGGCAGCCTGAGCCGCCGACCTCGCCGAAGCGCTCTGACTCGCGGTCTTCGATGAACCTGCTTTCAGCTGTCCCAGGATGATCGACGCGCCGACAGCTGCAATCACCACGATAATGATAATCTGAGGCAAGAAACGCGATATTTTTCGCTTCATTACGCTTTTACTCCTGACCCAAAGGGCTGCCCTCGCCTTCGCGGACAAAGAATACACGGAGCATTTTCACTCCGCCAGTCTCGGCAGTCACGCCGCGATATGACCGAGGTCATTTTCCGAGTGCCTCGAGGCACTGGGCAGGGCCGGCGGGCGCGGGTATAGTCACAAGTATGGATCGCACCCCCGCAGGCGCGCGGAAAGAGCGGGATTTCGCCCGCATAATACTCATGAGCCTTTTCTTTCTCTTCCACTTCATGCTCACGTCCAGGCCCTTGTTCTACACCCGCCGCTACACCAGGGGCGAATCGGGGCTGCCATCCCTCTTCACCTTTCTCAATGTCGCGATAGTAGGATTCTGGTTTATCCTCGAACTCTTCGAGTTCCTGGCCTGGAACTACCGATGGAAGAAACCGTCCCAGGGTTTTTCGATCACCGCCCTGCGCTGTATGCCTATACTGGGAATCTTGGTATTCGATCCTCGGGCACTCCCCGGAATGATGACCTTGGTGGCGCCCCTGCTTACGTTCTACCTTTCCTTGGTAGTCAAACAATTCTGGCGCTATGGGGTGACCATCTTTTTTTGCGCCATCCAGCTAGGTCTTTTCTATTACACTCCTCCGCACGCGCCTCCTCCCAGTTCGGCGAACCAGTACGAGCTGGTGATACTTCTCTACCAGCTTATGAGCATCGTGCTCATGTTCCTCTTCGCCCAGCTCTGGGAGCAGGACAGAAAAAACCGAGATCACCAGGCGGCGCTCACGGCGGAGATAACAGCCAGCCACAAGGAATTGAGGAAATTCGCCAGCCAGGTGTCGAGAACGGTGGCGCTGGAAGAGCGCACCCGCATAGCGAGGGATATCCACGACAGCCTGGGGCACACCCTGACCGCCGCCTCAATACAGCTCAACAAGGCGGAGGCTTTCTTCGAGAGAGACTCGAGAATATCCAGGCAAGCCGTCGCCGATGCGCGGTCCAGCATGCAGGAAGCCATGGCCGACGTTCGCTCCACGCTGGAAACGCTCAACGCCAATTCCGAGGGCTTCGATCTCTTTGCGCAGGTCGCGAAACCCCTCGAAAGCCTGAAGCAGGGAGGCGTTACCGTGGCAAGCAGCTTTTCCGGTAGCCCCGAAGGTTTCAACATCGCGGTGCTCCTGGCCTTGTACCGCTTCATCCAGGAGGGTGCCACCAACATCCTGAAACATTCGGGCGCGCGCAACGCGAAGCTTTCGATACGTTTCGAGGATGATTCGGTATGGGCCGAGCTTTCCGACGACGGACGCGGCTTCGACGGCCCAGCGGCGGGCGAGAAAACCCCGGTCTCAGGCGCATACGGGCTTTCGGGCCTCGCGGACAGAATCGCCCTGGTCCGCGGCGAGTTTTCGGTCGATTCGACGCCAGGATTGGGCACGACACTTAGGGTCACGATGCCTCGGGAACCGGTGTCGCGCATAGGAAAGGACTCGGAAGGCGATGGGCGCTGACAAGAAGATACGGCTGCTGCTCGCCGACGATCAGCGGCTCGTGCGTGACGGTATAGCCTCGCTTCTTGGGCTCGACGAGGGAATCGAGGTGGTAGGTACGGCCGAGAACGGCCAGGAAGCCGCGGAAATGGCCTTGGCCCTGAAACCCGACCTATGCCTGCTGGATATCCGGATGCCCGTCATGGATGGCATTTCGGCACTCCAGAAGATACGGCAGGACCAAAGCTGCGCCTTCGTTGTCATGCTCACTACCTTCGACGACAGGGAGTACGTTGTGCGATCTTTGAAGGCCGGGGCCGTGGGGTACCTGCTGAAAGACCTGCCCAGCGAAGAGCTTACATCGGCAGTGAAACAGGCCGTCAAGGGAGTTTTCATAGCGAACGGCACCGTGATGAAGACCTTGGTGGGGGTCCTGGACGAGGTCCAGCGCGGATCGGCGGGAGGAACCACCGACGGCGGATCGCTGATTCGGGCGGCGGACGGAGGCCCGATAGCGGATGCCGCCGCGGTCTCGGGCTCTCGATCCGGCGGTTCCGATAACGCAGCCGAGCCCGAGGGCGACGGCTTCGCTTTATCGCAGCGCGCCGCCTTGAGCGAACGCGAACGGGAAATACTCTCCCTTCTGGGGGATGGGCTCACCAACGGCGAGATAGCCGAAAGCCTCGGCTTGAGCGAGGGCACTGTAAAGAACTACATATCGAGCATACTCACGGGCCTGGGTTTCAGGGACAGGGTGCAGGCCGCGCTATTCGCCGCTCGCCACCGCGGGGCGAAATGAAAAACCCCGCCTAGTGGCGGGGTTTCGCGCGCGTGGGCGCCGCGGGAGCCCAAGGCATCCCGGCATAGCGAGCGCTCGAGGCGCTTTACGCGAGGTTCATGGAATCCGGGCGATGATGTCCTTGAGCCAGGGCTTCTTGGCAAGGTCCTTCTCAAGTCCCGCGGCCCTCGTCTTGTTCACGTAATCGCGATTCTCGAAATAGTAATGGTAATTGGTATGGACATCGTAGCTGCCCTTCATGAGGGCGAAGGCGTCCTCGGTCATGACCAGCTCCTCGTCTGTGGGAATGACGAAGACCTTTACCTTGGAACCGGGCCCGGTGATGTCCAGCTCGGCGTTGCGGCACTTGCCCAGGGCGTTCTTCTTTTCGTCGATGACGATGCCCATGTCGGCCAGGCCTTCGGTTGCGAGTTGGCGGATATGGGGAGCCATCTCGCCGACGCCGGCGGTGAAGACCAGGGCGTCCACCCGTCCCAAGGCGGCGTAATAGGCGCCGATATACTTCTTGATCCT
>CAYVOD010000141.1:0-3105 GCA_964453055.1 uncultured Treponema sp.
GGCGGCGGCTGACGAATCGAAGCCCGGACTTAAGCCGATAGACCGAAAAAAGCCGGCAGTTCGTACACTTCCCTCACGCTCCGAACGAGGATTCCCCCCATGCCCAGCCGCAGCGCCGGCCCGATGTCCACGTCCTCCCTGTCCCCGATGGAAACGCAGGAAGCGAGGGGCAAGCCCAGTAGGCCGCATGCGGCGATGAAAGGTTCGGCGGAGGGTTTGGATTTGCCCGTATCGTCCAGCCCGATGACCTGTTCGAATCGCTGGGCTACTCCCAGGGCTTGTAGGCTCGCGAGCCCCACCGAGCGGGGATTGTTGGTGAGAAGGGCGAGGCGGAAGCGCCCGGAAAGAAGGCCGAGCGTCGCGTCGAGCCTCGGGTCCGGCCTCAGCCATCGCCGGGGATCGAGAGCTTCTTCGCGCCAGCGGACGATGCTGGGCATGTCTGCGCCGAGGGAGAGAAAATGGTTGGCCATGCTGGTGCGGGGCAGGCCGGCGGCGCGGCGCGCCTGGCGCGCCGCGCCGAGCCTCTCGGCCGCCTCCTTTTCGCTTATTCCCAGAAAGCCCGCCAGCCTCTCAACCTGGGAGCTTTCCTGGAAGCGGTAGTAATCGAGATTCTCGTAGAGGGTGCCGTCCATGTCGAAGATGAGGGCTGCCGCGTCGCGAGCCCCGATGCCCAGCAGCGTCACGGCTTGTCGGCGGCTCCGTAGGGGATGACTTCCTCGGGCGGGACGGGGGATTCCTGCTCGGTTTCCGGCTTGGCGGCGAAGCCGAGGCTCCCCTGCTTCGCCTTTCCCTTTTCCATCTGTTTCTTGATGAGCTTGGCGACCAGGTCCCTGTTGTCCAGAAGGGACGAAAGGGATCTGTCGTGGTGGATGAGGCTGATGATCTGGGCGAAGAGGCCCGTGACGTCGGCCTGGATGTACCATTCCTTGCGCAAGAGCTCGTCCTGATGCACCGCGTTGGTGCCGATGATCCTGTAGAAATAGCCCTGCCTGTAGGCGGCGTCGAAATCCTCGATAGCCGTCCCGTTGAAAAGCGGGAGGGAGACGGCGCAGATCACCTTGGCCGCGCCCAGCTCCTTGAGGTTTTTCATGCCCTTTATCAGGGTGCCGCCGGTGCCGATCATGTCATCGGCCATGAAGATAGTCTTGCCTTCCACGTCGCCCAAAAGCCGCATTTCGCTGATGTTGGACTCCGAGGCGTTCTTGCTCACCTTGGAGTAGTCCCTCTCCTTGTAGAGTAGGGCAAGAGGCCGCTGTAGGGCGTTGGCGTAGAATTTATTGCGGTCCACCGCCCCTGTGTCCGGGGCGAGGACGACCAGGTTCTCGGTCTGGATGTCCACGATCGACATCAGCTTTTCGATTATCTGGAAGGAGGCGTGGAGGTTTTCCAGCCTGAGCTTGTCGAAGCAGTTCTCGATTTCCCTGGAATGGATGTCCAGGGTGATGATCCTGGCGGCGCCGAGGTTCTCCAGCATGGCGCCCACCCGGGCGGCGGTGAGACCCTCCCTTCCTTTCTTCTTGTGCTGCCGCGAATATGGATACATGGGCAGCACCAGGTTGATGCGCTCGGCCCCGGCTTGCATGGCGGAGTCGATGGCGACGAAGAGGTTGAAAATATGGTCGTTCACCGACATCACCCGCTTTACCGCCCCTTCGTTGAAGGCGATGGGCTGGTGATTTTCGATATCCTGGAATATGTAGATGTCCTTGCCCCGGATGGACTCGAGAATCTCGGTCTTGATCTCCCCGTTGGCGAAGAACGTGTGCCTGGCGTTGATCTTGAAGCGTGGGGGCCTGTACTTGTCCGTGGGGCCGGGCATAAAGAGGTAGCCTGAATTGGCATCGTTCGAGAAATTGATCTTCCGGATGGCGAGCTCCTGGCTGATGTGGTACCGCGAGGAGAGCGCCTGGGTCTTCCGGTCGAAACGTCGCTTGTAAATCCCGGACAGCTTGCGGACAACGCTGTCCGCGAAAGCTTCTGCGCCGGGGCAAGCGATGATACCCAATTTGGTCGGTTCGGAATAACTCACGGGTTCGCCGCCTTATTGTGTGGGCTTATTTTAAAGCTATACCGTCGGCCTTTCTTTGTCAATCTTCGCCGCCCGGACTGGGAGGTCTTCGCATTCCCGCGGCGTCAAATCCCCTTGAATTTGCCCCAACCACCAGAAAGGGGCTATTGGCCTAGCGACCGGGCTTTTCGATAAAGATCTAGTTATTGTCTCGACTGCCTCAAGGCCCGCGTGCTACTCTGTACCGCGGCAAGCGAGTGTCCACTCTTTTCGTAAAAGGAGAAAATCATGAAGCGAACGGTCTTTAGAATGCTGGACGAGGCGGCCAGGGACTGGGCCGACGATCCATACGCCCTTCGAAAGACCGACGCGGGGTATGCGGCCACCTCCTTTGCCCAGGCGAGGGAGCGATCCCGTGCCTTCGCCGCCTGGCTCGTTTCCCAGGGATATGAAAAAAACCAGACCATGGCGGTGCTCGGCGAAGGCAGCCCGGAGTGGATCTGCGGGGAGTTCGGCCTCATGTGCGCCGGACTTATCTCAGTGCCCCTTTCCATCAAGCTGCTGGCCGAGGAAATCCCCTTCCGCCTCAACCATTCGGACGCCAAGGGCATACTGACCACCCACAATCAGCTGGAAAAGGTCTTGACCGCGCTTCAGAACGTCGATGACAAGAGCCTGCGCATCATCTATCTGGATGAGGACCTGGACTGGGCGAAAGAGACGATGGAGAAAAAGGGCATCGCCATCGATCGGCTGAAGGGCTTTTCCCAAGCCGAAAGCGAAGGGCGAGCCTTGGCGGCGGACCCTGCCTCGGGCATGGGCGCCAGGCTGGACGCCATCGCCGAAGCCGCGGAAGAGGACGACGTCGTCACCATTTCCTACACCTCGGGAACGACGGGCAATCCCAAGGGCATAATGCTCAGCCACCTCAATTATTGGGTGAACTGCCACGACGCCATCGACATATTCCAGCTGCCCGCCCACTACAAAACCCTTCTCGTGCTCCCGGTGGATCACTCCTTCGCCCACACGGTCGGCATCTACACGGCCCTGGTGCGGGCCATAGCCCTCTATTTCGTGGATTCGAGGGGCGGCGG
>CAYVOD010000142.1:0-3072 GCA_964453055.1 uncultured Treponema sp.
CGAGGGCGAAGCCCAGGCCACCGCCTGGGGCTGCGATCTCACCTACGAATACGTGAGAATCAACGGCGATTACCGGACCTGACGGCCGCGCCTCATGGGGCGCCCACTGGCCCCGAAGGAGAATGAAAATATGATAAACGACAATATCCGGGCCGATATCCTGCTCCAGGCCATGCCCTACATCAAGAAATTCGCAGGCAAGATACTGGTAGTGAAGTACGGCGGCGCGGCCATGATCAACGAAGGGGTTCGCGCGGCCGTGCTCCAGGATCTAATACTCATGCAGCAGGTCGGCATCAAGCCCGTCCTCGTCCACGGCGGCGGCCCCGAGATAGACCGGATGCTCAAAAAGCTGGGCAAGGAAAGAGTCTTCGTCGACGGGCTCCGCTACACCGACGACGAAACCATCGAGGTGGTGCAGATGGTCCTGGCGGGCAAGGTGAACAAGGACCTGGTCGCCCACATCCAGCGCCAGGGCGGCCTCGCCCTGGGCATCTGCGGCGGCGACGGCGGACTCTTCTCCGCCGTCCGGCTCCAGAAGGAAGGCAAGGACCTAGGCATGGTAGGAGAGATAAGCTCGGTCCGGCCCGAGGTGGTCAAGCATGCGCTGGACGCGGGATTCATTCCTGTGGTATCCACCATCGGGCTGCGCGAGGACGACGAATCCGGCTACTACAACATCAACGCGGACACAGCGGCGGCCGAGCTCGCCGGCGCGCTGGGAGCGGAAAAGCTGATTCTCCTGACCGATGTCCCTGGCATATTGAAGGACGTCTCCGACGTGGCTACCCTCATATCGGAAATAAAGCGGGAGGATGTCCCCGGCATCATAAAGAAGGGACTGGTTTCGGGCGGAATGATCCCCAAGGTGGAATGCTGCGTGCAGGCCCTCACTCTGGGCGTCGTGAGCACCCATATCCTTGACGGCAGGTCGCCCCACTCGCTGCTCATCGAAATCTTCAGCGACCGGGGCAAGGGAACGATGATTTTATGAACGACAATTTCATGAACACCTACAAGAGGACTGGGCTCATCCTGGAAAAAGGCAAGGGGGCCGTCCTCTGGGACAAGAGCGGCAAGGAGTACATCGATTTCACCGCCGGCATCGGGGTGAATTCCCTGGGCCACGGTAATCCGGCCCTGGTCAAGGCTATCGCCGACCAGGCGGCCGCCCTCATCCATTGCTCCAACTATTTTCTCACCGACATTTCCATCACGCTGACCGAGGAGCTCTGCGAGGCCGCGGGATTCGACAAGGCCTTTTTCTGCAACTCCGGAGCCGAGGCCAACGAGGGCCTGGTCAAGATTGCCAGGAAGTACGGCTCTGACAAGAACCCGGAGAAGAACAAGGTCGTCACTCTCATCGGCTCCTTTCACGGCAGGACCATCACCATGGTCACCGCCACCGGACAGGACAAGTTCCATAAATTCTTCGGTCCCTTCACCCCGGGTTTCAGCTACGTGCCCGCCAACGACATCGCCGCCCTGGACAAGGCGCTGGACGACAAGACCTGCGCCTTTCTCTTCGAACCAATTCAGGGAGAGGGAGGAGTCCTGCCCCTCGACGCGGCCTATCTGCGGCAAGCCCAGAAGCTCTGCAAGGAGCGAGACATACTCTTCGCCGCCGACGAGGTCCAGACAGGCGTAGGAAGGACGGGAGCCTTGCTGGCCTGCATGAAAATGGGCCTGGAGCCCGATCTGGTAAGCCTCGCGAAAGGCCTGGCCGGCGGAGTGCCCATAGGGGCGATCCTCGCGAAGGGAGCCTGCGCCCTCACCCTCGGCCCGGGAGACCACGGCACCACCTTCGGGGGAAATCCCCTGGCCGCCGCCGCGGCCCACGCGGCCCTGGCCCAGATTAACAAGCCCGAATTCCTCGCCGAGGTGGAGCGCAAGGGAGAAAAAATCCGCAAGGCCATAGGTTCCTGGAAGAATCCCCTGGTCAAGCAAGTTCGAGGTATGGGGCTCATGATCGGGGCCGCCGTGAGCCTCCCCCCGGGAGAGGTAGTGAGCGCCTGCAGGGAACGGGGGCTTTTGGTTCTCACCGCGGGAGAGGACACGGTTCGCCTGCTTCCGCCTTTGGTGATAAGCGACGAAGAAATCGACCGCGGCTTGGTCGTCCTGAAGACTGCCCTGGACGCGCTGGCGACGAATCGATGAGCATCGGGAAGGACATTTACCGCGAACGAAGGGATAAGCTGGCCGCGGAAATGCGGAAACAGGGCATCGCCGCGGCTCGCTTCGAGGACTTCGAAACCATGAGAAGCCCCTCGCTCCGATACCTCTGCGGGCATCCGGGCGATGCCTTCCTGGTGATCGATTCCAGCGGCGCCAGCGCTCTCGTGGCCTGGGACCGCGCAATGGCCGACAAGATGGCCTTCGCGGACAAGGTGTTTTCGTACACCGACTTCGGACGCAGATCGGAGACCGCGCTTAGAAGAGTCTTGGAAGAGCTGGGCATCCCCAGGGGCGCCAAGGTCGAGCTTCCTTCGGCCACGCCCTACCCGCGATACGTCGACCACGTGGGAGCCCTGGACGAGTGGGACCTGGTCTGCAGAAGCGACGGCATGGACGAGCTCGTCCTGTCCATGCGCTCGATAAAGGATCCGGCGGAGCTTGAGATCTACGAAAGACTTTCCGCCCTCACCAATACGTTGATCGGGGAAATCGAGGAAGGGGTTCGCCGGGGCAGCCTGGCCACCGAGACCGATGTCGCCCTTTTCATAGAAAGGGAAGCCCGAAAGGCGGGCGCCGAAGGCACCGGCTTCGACACCATCGCCGCCGGGCCGGGGCGCAGTTTCGGCATACACGCGTTCCCGAGCTATGGCGCCGGCGCCTTCGGCGCCGAGGGCTTTTCCATCCTCGATTTCGGCGTGGTGCTCGAAGGCTACACCAGCGACGTGACCATGAGCTTTGTCCGAGGCCCCCTAGAGCCCAGGCAGGAACGGATGCTCGGCCTCGTCAGGGAAGCCTACGCGAAAGCGGCGGCCGTCTGCGGGCCAGGAGTCGCCGCGCGGCAGCCCGCCCTTGAGGCCGACAGGATTTTTGCCGAGGCAGGCTTTTCAATGCCCCATT
>CAYVOD010000143.1:0-3026 GCA_964453055.1 uncultured Treponema sp.
TGGGCGAGGACTCCTACGCTGAAGCTTTCTTCGGTGATCAGCGCGGAGCAGATGCTGGAAGATACTAACCTCGATTACGCCGAATTGACGCGCCTCAAAGAGGACGGGAGCCACGAATACCTGACCTTCGCTCCCAAGGATGTCCTGGGGAAAAAATTCGATCTTGCGTTGCGCGCCCGCGACTCCATCAATCTGTTACGAAAAACTCCGTTCGGCGGTACTCCGACGATGACGGACATGGAAAAGTTCGCGAGTTCGGTGCGGATAATCGGCCAAGCGGCGCGACCCGATGTGTTCGCGTTGCGCGACGGCATGAAGCTTTCCTCGATTCTCACCAAGGATCAACTGCTGCTAGATACCAATCTCAATTACGCCGAACTTACGCGGCTCAGGGCCGATGGAAAGAATGAGTATCTGACTTTCAGGCCTTCGGAGGTATTGGACGGATCGTGGGATTTGGATCTAGGCCCTCGGGATGTCGTGAGACTGCATAAGGTCGCTTATTCGCCGGAAAAACCGGATTTCGACCGCTATGGCGACGCGGTGGCGCTGACGGGGCCGGCGCTTTTCCCTGGCCTGTACGCCTGGAAACAGGGCATGACGCTCTCCGAGCTTCTGGCGAAAGCCAGGCCCGCGTTGGACGCCAACCAGTTCTACGCTGAAATCTTGCATCAAGTGGGCGGCGCGGAGTTCGAGTACCTGACCTTCGCGCCCAGGGAAATTTTGTCCGGCGATGCCGACCTAGGATTGATGGCTCGGGACGTTGTGCGGCTATATTCGGCCGTGGGAGCGGAGAACGGCGGCGTGCCCGCCGGTTCGGCCCGCGACTTCATGGAAACGGTAAAGGTATCGGGGGCCATCCGCTACGTTGGTCCCTACGCGAGGACCGAGGGCTTGAAGCTTTCTTCCATAATAAAGAAGGAACAGCTTTTGGCCGAAACCAACCTCGAGTACGCCGAGCTTACCAGGCTCAACGCGGACGGGTCCGAGGAATACATCGCTTTCTCGCCCAAGCAGGTGATGGCGAAGAGCTTCGATCTGGAACTAAGGGCCGGGGATTCGCTTCGCTTCGTCGCCAAGACCGGCTTCAAGGGCGTGAAAGAATCGGCCGACCTGGACAGGTTTTCCAATGTCGCGCAACTATCGGGACAGGTGGCCAGGCCTGAGGTCTTCGCGCTCACTCCCGGCCTTAAGCTGTCCTCGCTGCTCGCGAAGGATCAGCTGCTGTTGGACACGAACCTCAACTACGCCGAGATTACCCGCTACAAGGCGGACGGCAAGAACGAGTACCTCACCTTCAGGCCCAAGGAAGTCCTCGACGGTTCCTGGGATTTGGAGCTGGGCGACCGGGACGTGGTGAAGCTTTACGCGGTAGCCTACGCCCCCGAAAAGCACGATTTCGATCGCTTCGCGAACGCTGTCCAGCTCTACGGCCCGGTCAAGTTCCCCGGGCTTTACGCCTGGAGAGCGGGAATGAAGCTGTCCTCGCTTCTGGCCGACGCCGGGCCGGCCTTGGAAACGAATCAATTCTACGCCGAGATCGTTCGGCCTCTGGGCGGGACTGCCTTCGAGTATATCACCTTCGCTCCTCGGGAGATCGCTTCGGGGAAAGCGGACGTGACGCTTAAGGCCAGGGACGCGGTGAGGCTCTATACGACGGTTCCGGCCACGATGGGAAAGCTGTCGGCCCAGGGCGCGGCGGAAACGACCGCAACGCCTGCCGCGACGACCGCTCCGGCCACGACGGCCGCTGGGGCGACTCAACAAGCGACTGCGGAAGCTTCGCCGGCCATGGATGCCTCGCCCGCCTCGCAGACCGCTCAGCTCGCGCCGGCGCCTAACGCCGCGGCCGAGACAGGGCTGGCGCGAATCCAGGCTGAAACTGCGGCGCCCAACGCGAATCTCATGAGCGTGGGCGACATCTCCGCCGACGCCGCGATGCGGTTTTTCGAGGTGGTCACGGTTTCGGGATCCGTCCGTTATGCCGGTCCCTACGCGAGAACCGAAGGTTTGAGGCTCTCCTCGATCCTCACCAAGGATCAGCTGCTGGAGGAAACCAATCTCGAGTACGCCGAGCTGACCAGGCTCAAGGATGACGGGACCTCGGAGTATTTGGCGATCTCTCCCAGGGCCGTGCTGGACGGCGGCTTCGATCTGGCGCTCAAGGCCAGGGATTCGATCAGGCTGGTGCCCAAGACGGGCTTCAAGGGCGGCAAGGAGCTGGCGGACCTGGATAGATTCGTCAATGTCGTGCAACTCTCGGGCCAGGCGGCGCGGCCGGAGATCTTCGCGCACAGGGAGGGAATGAAGCTCTCCGGCGTCGTCAAGGGCGATCAGGTCCTCCTGGACACTAACCTGAATTACGCCGAGATCACCAGGATCCGCCCGGACGGGAAGAACGAGTACATTACCTTCCGGCCTTCGGAGGTATTGGAGGGTTCTTGGGATATGGAGTTGGGCGCTCGCGACGTCGTGCGGCTGTACAAAGTTGCTTACGCGCCTGAAAAGCCCGATTTCGACCGCTTCAAGGACGCGGTGATAGTCCGCGGACCCGTCCAGTTCCCGGGGCTCTACGCCTGGAAGGAAGGCATGAAGCTTTCGAGCTTGCAGAAACTCGCTTCGATCGTGTTGGACACCAACCAGGTCTACGCTGATATTCACAGGCCGCTTCCCGGCGGCAAGAGCCAGCTTATTACCTTCGCCCCGAGGGAAATCGCCGAGGGCGTCTTCGATCTGGAACTTCTGCCAAAGGACAGCTTGAGCTTCTACTCCATGGCGGCCATGGAGGAAGCGAAGGCGAAGGCGAAGGAAGCGCGGATCGTGCAGGCCGCGGCGGGAGAAAACGGAATGCCCGCGGGCGGCGCCGCGGGAGAGGCGGCGACAGGTCCCGCGACAGCGGCCGGAGGCGCTCCGCAGGGGAACGTCCAAGCGGTTGGGGCCCAAGCGACCGGAGCGGGGATAGGGACGGCGGTTGCCGGATCGTCAGCGTTAGCCGCTTCATCGACGGGGGCGACCGGCGCCGCTGC
>CAYVOD010000144.1:0-3005 GCA_964453055.1 uncultured Treponema sp.
CGGGCGAAGGCGTCCGCCGATTCGTAGCCGTAGTCGAGCGCCAGGTCGATGATACGCGCGCCCTGCGCGTCGTCCCCCGAGTAGGCCAGCTCCAGGGCGGCCAGGGACAGCCTCCGCTTGCGCACATATTCACCCGGCCCCATGCCAGTCACGACTTCGAACATCCGGAGAAAGTGGAAGGTCGAGCAGTTCGCCGCGGCGGCCGCCTCGCCTATGTTGATGTCACCTTTCATGCGCGACTCGAGGTACTCCAGCGCCTCTGCCATTCTCGACTGCCAGTCCACGGCTCCTCCCTTCGGTCTCGATGCTACAATACCGACCGTGCAAGCGCAATTCCCGACTTTTTTTGCCGAGTTACGCAGCCAGGTCTACATCAATAATGAGTATCTATCCGCTTCCTGGCGGCCATGACGAAGTATGTGAAAAGGCCGAAGGGTTTTCGGCGCTCGATGCGCTCTATCTCGAAGCCCGAGGCTTGGGACGCGGAGAGAAACTCGTCCAGCCTCAGCATGGCCTGGTAGTCGTGATCGGCCTTGGCCTTGAAATACCTGCCCAGGGCGTATTCGAAGGATTCAGCGGACAATTCCTCGATGAAAAACCAGCCGCCGCGCTTGATGACCCTGGCGATTTCGGCCAGGCAGTCGCGCCATTCGGGGTAGTTGTGGAGCTCCCCGAGGACGAAGGCGGCGTCGAAGATGGCGTCACCGTAGTCGAGCCGGGTCAGCGAACCCTGGGCGACGGTAACCGGAAGGTCGACCAAGGATTCCCGGGCGATAGTGGCAAGGCGGGGATCGGGATCGACGGCGGCGATACGGACAGGGGCGAAATACTTGTGGATCAGGGCGGTGCCAGCGCCGTTGCGGGAGCAATAATGCAGGGCGTGGGCGATTTTTCCAGGATCGGCCAGGTGCTTGAGCGGTTTTACCTCGAAATGCTCTCTTACCGCCATGCGCAGCGGGTTTCGCTCCAGTTTTTCCTCGAAAGAGGCATGGTCCATTTTTTCCTCCTCAGGCTCGGCAGTAGTGGCGCTCGAAATGCTCGATGACCGGCTCCAGTTCGCGCTTGCGCCGCGCAACGTCGAAAGCTTCGCCCTTGTCCAGGATGGCTACCTGGTAGCACCATTGGTAGCGGATAACGTTGAGCAAGTGGGCTACCGTGCTCACGTCGCAGGGGATCATCCTGCCCGATTTTATCTGCGCTTCGAGGATCTTGCCGACCTCGGCGTCAGCCATCTCTTCCATGGCGTATTTGAGGTATGCCCGCATGCGCTCGTTGTGGGGGCATTCGGTGAAGAAAATGCGGCACATGCTCAGGGCTCGGGGGTCCTCGCCGAAGGTTTCGACCGGCGCCTCGAATAGTTTCCGGAACACCGAAGCGTCGTACGAACCCTCTTTGGATTCGGACAGCGGCTGGGTGACCGCCCGCTCAGTCAGGGCGATAATCTCGCCCAGGAGATCTTCTTTGCCCTTGAAATGACGGTAGATGGCGCTCTCGGTAAGACCCACCGCCTGGGCGATCTGCTTGATAGATGTGCGTTCGTATCCTCGTTCAGAGAAAAGGAAGATGGCGGCGTCGAGGATTCTATCCCGGGTGGCGGGTTCGCCGGACTTGCGGATAGGCCGCCCTAGTTTTCTTCGAACCGGTTTTTCGTTCATTCATCTCCCCTTTCGCTCGCTACTTCGTTATCGGTTTCGTAAATCTTGAGGGCCTCCCTGGCAAGCGCCTTGTAGAGCGTCCTGTCCAACCGCCTGTTGTCCTTGAGGCGCGGTTTCAGGACGATGGCTCGTCCAGGGCAATGATGGACGCAGCGCAGGCAGAGATCGCAGGTTTCTCCCCTATGTTCGAGGTTTCCGCCGACACGGCCCCAGGCCCCTCGATGGCAATCGCGCACGCAGAGGTCGCAGCCGGAGCAGCGCTCTTCCAACACCTTCATGCGGTCCTTCCAGCGTATGAAGCCGTCGAGGAAAAGGACTTGAAGCGGCCAGGCGAGGGGGCTGTACCATTTGGGCCGGGGGATTTTGCCTTCCGGGCCTTTCGATGCGGCTCGGCCAGCGGCGCTTCCGGCTGCGTATTCGGCAACGCTTCCGGCGATGTTTCTGGCTATTTCGGCGAGTTTTTCCGGGAAGCGGCGCTCGAAGCGGTAAAGCCAGCCGCAGAGCCGATCCGGGACGACGCAGGTGACGTCGGTGCCTGGGGCGCGCAGCTCGTAGGCGCCGGCCATGGCGAAGCCCCGATCGCGGAGCGGCAGCGCCAGTCGGCGATTGGAGTTGCCGGTATAGAGTTCGTAGGTCGTTATGAGGAACACCTTGCGGCCCCGCGTTTCCTTTGGGATGCTCCGGACAAAATCCGCCATGGCCGGCGCCGGCTTTAGAAAATACGTCGGGTAGCACAGCACGATGGCATCGACTTTGGCGATTACCTCAGCCGCATCCTTTTCCTCGATCGAACGGACTTCGCAAGGAATAAGCCCGGATAGGCGACTCCCCAGGATTTCCGAGACCACCCTGGTCCCGCCGACGCCGGAAAAGTAGAAAATCCCTACCGAAACGTTAGGCCAAGAAGGCTCGGGAACTCGCGCGCTCATGCGGACTTCCGGGGAAGCGAGACCGGGGCAGAAACATTCTTGCGGTGGCACTCGAGAAAAGTGCCCCAGTAATGGCGGACCGTCTTGTTGATCAAGGTCCGAGGCACTATCTGGGATAGCAGGGCCACCACCTGGTTGATGGTCCCGGGGACGATCACCGCCCGGCCGCGCGCGACGCCGTCCAAGCCGGCCTTGGCGATGCATTCGGGGGTATAGCAAGCGTGCCGCGCGATGAAACCCAGTTTATCGATGTAAAAATTGACTTCCTCAGTGGTCCTGATGGCGTTGGGACAAAGAACGCTCACGCCCACCGCTCCCCCCAGCTCTTCCCGGAGCGCGAGGCTGAAGCGAAGCACGAAGCTTTTGGTCGCCGAGTAAATGGACATCGTCGGCATCGGGAAGAAGGCGCCCAGGCTGGCCA
>CAYVOD010000145.1:0-2988 GCA_964453055.1 uncultured Treponema sp.
TGAAGGAATAGGTCCCGGGCTGGGGGCCGACGCTCGGGCCGTTCATGGTGCCGAAAAAATGGGTTCTAAAACCTAGGTCGTAGGCCGCCATCGAAAGGAAGGCGCTGGCCATGCCCGAGTCGAAATAGGACCAGACTGTCTGCATATAATAGCCTTCGTACTTTGTTTTATGGTCGGCTTGGGCGGCGAGCTGGTCGGCGAGAATCAGTATCGTGACCGTGCCCTCGGACGTGCAGCCCTCGCCCCATCTGGTGCCGACGATGGCGGCTTGTTCGGCGGGGTCACGCACCGCTATGAAGAAGTATTCGTTCCAGTTGACGGCGTTTTGCGCTTTGCACGCTATTTCGAGGATCTCTGTCAACTCGGCGTCTGTGGGCGCGTCTTTGGGGTTTTTCGACCATGAGCCATTATTGACGGTCCGCCATATATGTTCGTTATCGGCGAACCATTGCTTGAGCCGAAGCGATCGGGTCGTCTGCGCCCAGCCGGAACCGATCACTGTGAATACTAGCGCCGCTAATACGAAGAATTTCAGGAATCTTTTCATGGCATTCTCCTCAATGAAAAAGATTCTTCATTATCATGCTATTACATATTGTAGTCAAACATTTTTTATATATAAAAAAATCTCTAAAATGTCTAGAACCAATGATTGCTATACCAAGCCATGGCTTGGTACCTGTGTGTCCTTCTTTTCCCTGGATGAGCAGAGAGTCGGCCACGGCGAGCAGTTCCGAGAGCGTGGGGAAAGATATGCGACGGACATTATGCCTTTTCAAATATATTAGCAAAGTTTACAATAGGTTGACGAAACGAAGTTTTCGGGAGGTGGCTTGTGAAGAAAGCGTGCCTGTTTATCGGATTGTCGGCCTTGTTCCTGATCGGATGCGCGAGCGCGACGCCTCCGACGCCCCCGGCTCCCCCGCCGTCCAGCGATATCTGGCCCAAGATTTACGAGGACGAGACCTACCTCGCGAGTTTCGAGTCGAGCTGGACCGAGGACGAGGCTGTGGGCGCGATCAGGAACCTTCAAAACTCGATCGTGGAGCACAACGCCAATTTCCCGATATCCGAGCTTAGCGTGGACGCTTTCGGAATGCGCGCTCGCTGGTCATGGGTCGAGATGGGCAATATCCAAAAAAGCGCCGGCTTCATAATTCCCTTCGACCAGGTCTCATCGGTGTTGCTCGAGAACTACCCGACGAGCGACAAGGCTTTCAAGTGGGGAATCAACGTGTATATAACCGGTACGAACCCGGTGCTGTTGCGGACGCCTAGCAGGGACGCGGCCGAACGTCTGGGAAAGGCGGTAGTGGTGTTGGCGAAGGCGCGCAAGGCGCCGCTGAATATGCCGAACTTGCGGTTCGGCGCGGCGATAGGGCCGCTGACGGCCGACCAGGCCAGGGCCGCGGGCATACTTCAGTCCGGCGGCGTAATAATTTCGTGGATATTCAGGGAAAGCCCCGCCGAAAAGGCCGGATTCTCCCCTCAGGATATAATAACCAGCGTTGCCGGAAAGACCGTCCAGAAGGGCCAGGAACTTTTCGACATCATCGGGGCTATGGCGGCGGCGGGAGCCACCGAGCTGAAAATCGACGGGCTTCGCAGAACCTACAGGACGGAAGGCGATAAATTCGTGGAAATTTTCGTGCCGATCCGATTCACGCTACCAATAGCGCAGCCGGGAGGCGCGAAATGAAAACGACATACGCACGGCTTAGTCTTGGGTTACGCTTCGCGATCGCGGCGGCGCTGTTTATCGCGGCCTGCGCATGGGCCGGCGCTCAGGCCCAGACGCCGGCGCCGAGCCAGGCGCAGGCGCCGGCCCAGGCGCAGAGCCCAGCCCCTATCACCGAGCCCGCCAGCGTCAAGCCCGCTTGGCAGATCGAAAAAGAGCTGAGTTCCGCGCCCGCGACACCTGTTCCGAGCTTCGGCGCTTTTTTCATAGGCTACGAGTACCCGACCTATTCGGGGAGCCTTGCCGACGAGCTGGCGGATTGGGACAGCTGGTTTCACTTCAGCTTCGGCATGGACACGTCGATGATGGTCCGTTCTTCGTTCCTGAACGGGGTGGAGGGGGATCTCGCCCTGACCTTCAACGATAACGGTTCCATGATGCGTATGAACAGCATGGCGATTTTCGGTTACTCGATAAATCTGAGCCCGCTGCGGCTTAATTTAGGAGCGCGTCTGGGCTTGTCGATACTCGACGTGACCGACAGCAGACCGGGTTCTAGCACCTACACGGGCTTAGGCTACGTCCTGGGGCCCGAGGCTTCGCTCTACCTGTATCTGGGCGCCGACACCTGGCTTTGGGCGCGGGGGCGCTATTCCTACGCACAGTACGCCATGCTCTCAGGCAGCGTCGCCTCGGGGGACGACCAGCTTTCCACGGTGAGCGTCCAGGCAGGTTTGGCCTTCGATCTGTAAACGCCCCTAGCGGTGCACGATCATGTTCTGGGTATAGGGCAGGGCCTTGGCGCTCAGCTTCTTCTTTTTACGTTCACCCAAGAACCACGCTCCGGTCACCGACGCAAGCAAGCTCGTTCCCACAATGGCCGCGAAAGCGAAGGGGTTGTCGTCGAAAGGCAGGGGGACGTTCATGCCGAAAATGCCCGAGACCATCGACGGAACCATGAGCGCTATGGATACGATGGTCAGTCGTCGCATGACGATGTTCAGGTTGTTGGATATTACGCTGGCGAAGGCGTCCATGGTGCCGGTGAGTATGGATGAATAGATGTTGGCCATCTCGATGGCCTGCTTGTTGTCGGTAAGCACGTCCTCCAACAGGTCCTGCTCGTCCTCTCCGAATCGGATCAAGGGGGATTTCTGCAGTTTCTCCAGCAGCAGCTCGTTCGACTTGAGGCTGGTGGTGAAGAACACCAGAGACTTCTGGATGGTGAGCAGCTGGACCAGTTCGTTGTTGCGCACCGATTTCTGCAGTTCCCGCTCGATTATGGCGGTTTTCTTGTTCAGTTCCTTCAA
>CAYVOD010000146.1:0-2940 GCA_964453055.1 uncultured Treponema sp.
CGCCTTGGCGAGGGGATGTTCCGAATAAGATTCCCCCATCGCGGCCAGGGCGAGCAGTTCGTCCTCGCTCAATCCGGGATCGAAGGATCGGATGGTCTGGACCTCCGGGGCGCCGATCGTGAGGGTTCCCGTCTTGTCGAAGGCGACGACCTTCACCTTGCCCAGCTTTTCCATGATATCGCCGCCCTTGACCAAAAAGCCGCGTTTGGCTCCGTTTCCTATGCCAGCGACGATGGCCACCGGCGCCGAAATGACCAGGGCGCCTGGGCAGGCGATAACCAAAAGGGTGAGGGCCAGCTCGATGTCCCTGGTTATGACGAAGAGAAGCGCCGCGGATACGACGATCGCGGGGGTATACCAGCGGGAAAAGGATTCCAGGAATTTCTGGGTCTTGGCCTTCCTGTCCTGGGCTTCCTCCACCATGTGAAGAATCCTGGCGAAGCTCGTGTCGTCGCCCACTTTTCTCGCCTCTATGACCAGGTAGCCCGACTCCAGGATCGTTCCCGAAAACACCTCTTTCTCGGCTTCCCGGTGGACAGGCAGGGATTCTCCGGTGATCGTGGCTTGATTGACGTACCCCGAACCTTCTATCACCCTTCCGTCCACGCCGATTTTCTCGCCCGGCTTGACTATGACGATGTCGCCGACCAAAACCTCTTCTGGCCTTAGTTCCGCCTCGGAGCCGCTCCGCCTCACCCTCACCGTATCGGGGGCCAGGTCGAGGAGGGCCTTGATGGACGAGCGGGTTTTTTCGATGGTTCTTGACTCTAGATAGTCGCCTAGGCTGAAAAGATAGGTAACCGCCGCGGCTTCCCAGAATTCGCCGATCGCGATTGCCCCCACAACGGCGATGGTGACTAGGGCGTCTATGCCTACGATCCTGTACCTAAGGGCTCCAAAAGCTTTTTTAAAAATGGGGAATCCGGCGAAGCCCGCCGTGGCGAGCATAAAGGCGACCGCGGGCAGCTGGGCGAAAGCCGCACCCGACTCGGCCATCTCCTTCAATATAAAGGAGGAAAACACGAGGACGCTGGATATGATCATCGATACAGCTTTGGAGCCCCTTTTCATGTCACTTCTCCCCCAGGACCTGGTATCCTAGCTTGCCGATCCTCTCTTTGATCTGCTCCGAGCCGATCTTCGCTTCGTCGAAACTCACCTTGACCCTGGATGTGGCGAAGGACACCTGCGACTCGGCCACGCCCTCGGTGCGTTTCAGCATTCCCTCGATCTTGGCCACGCAGCTCGGGCAACTCACGGTTTCCAATTGAAAGGTTTTTACGGTCATATTCGACCTCCTTGAACTATGATAGGTCGAAGGTACGGAAAAATTCGCGAAGCCGCTTTGACCGGGATCAAAACTAGGAAAGAATTTCGATTTTTTTTGATTTTTTCGCTTGAGCCGCTTTCAGAAACCCATTGTTGTTGAATTCGGCTCAGTTATCTGCTTTATCCATCATTTATAGCGGATGGCCTTTGCCGAACAGACCTCCGCGCAGGATTGACAGACCAGGCAATCGGGCTTGCGAATTCGCCGCTTTTTCGACTCCAGCGTATCGATCGCATAAGTGGGACAGACTTTCTGGCACTTCCCGCAGGAGATGCAGGCAGCTTCATCGATCACCATGCCTTTTTTAGCAGGCCGTGAAGTAAAACTGAAAATCGTGCCGTAAGGGCAAAGCGCGTTGTGCCACAACGATTCTTCGAAAAACAACACGACGAGCAGGGAAATGCCCGTGAGTATCGCGGGCAGGGGCAGTTCCTTCCCCGTGCGTTTCGATATCAGCATGGTGCCTAAAAACAAGACGATAAAGACATAGCGAAACGCCGGGCGCTTCATAAAGCCAGGGGTTTTCAATGCGCCGATGCCCAGTTTTTTCTTGATCCAGCCTATAGGCCTGAAAAGCGTGTTCATCGGGCAGATATAGCCGCAGTAGACTCGCCCAAAAACCAGCGACAGCGCCGCTCCCACCGCGAAAACCGCCAGCCAAAGCTGTATCGAACCGCGAAAAAATAAAACGACGAACAAGCCTAAAAACGCTGTTTCCGCGAAAAGGCGGAACGCGTGGCCTTTGCTGGAGGTCTTCCTCATTTACTCTTCTCCCGTTCCATATATATGGCGAGCCACCGGCCGGAAGGAAAGAATAGAATCCTCCTGTCTTCTGCCGGTAATTGTCAGGCCGCCAAGATCAAACGCAGAATGGATTGCAGGTACTCCTGCGTAGTTACCGACAACGATGGGCTTTCGCCCATATCCCCGTTCATTTGCCACTCGGATACGAGAATGCGGAAGCCGCCGATCAGCATAAGCGATACAGCATTGGTATCGACATCCTTTCTGAAACTGCCTTCCGCGACACCTTTGTCGAGTATTTTTCTTATTCCGCCTGCTGTTTCTTTTATCATCGAGCGAATTCGCTCCAGCAGGTCAGGATCTTGCCGGAAAAGCATATCGGGATACAGAACGATCGCGAGCGATGGCAGCGATTCGAAGGACCGCGCCTGGCTAAGGAAAAAGCTTCTAAGACATTCGGATGCGGACCTGCTTTCCGGAAGGCTGTTCCGCCACGCTTCATCCCGTTGCGCGATCATTTCATCGACTATGGCCGAGAGAATGGAAGCCTTGGAGTCGAAATGCCTGTAAAGCGCGGGTTCGCTTACTCCAACCGCCCTCGCGAGGTTTTTTATGGTAAGTTCCGACATTCCCTGGCGGGCGATGAGGGCGAACGCTGCCTTGAGAATTTCTTTCTTTCGTTCGGTTGTTTTCATACCTGTCGCCGTATAAGTTAGTAAATATTAACTAACAATTTGTCAAGTACCATACCTCCGCTTTCGCGCAATGGCGGGCTATTGAAAGTGGCGTACCGTATGTACGATGTCTTGGCTTCATGATAGGTTTTTATAGCCGATGAAAGACTTCGCCTATCGACCGGGCGCGAG
>CAYVOD010000147.1:0-2861 GCA_964453055.1 uncultured Treponema sp.
CTTCTTCCGCTCCGGATATTTGGCCGCGGCCTTGTCCGCCTTGGCGTTCCACGCCTCGACGGCGGCTTTAAGGTTTTCGGAATCGCTCATGGAAAGATCTCCTTACTTGAAAGTGGCGGCGGGCGTTCCAGACTTGGCCGCCAGGCCCAGCCCCACGTCCAGGGCTTTGAGGTTGAGCTCTTCGGTTCCCTTGGGAACCCTGGCTGTTACCGCCTTGCGGAGAGTCTCCCTGGTGGCAAGCCCCGCCAGGCCCGCGAGCACGCCCAGGGCTACGATATTTGCCGTGACCTTCTTGCCGACCGTATCGGCGGCCGCGGCGAGTATGGGTACAGAGAGGGTCCTGGCCTTTATTTCCGGCTCCAGATTCACGGAGCTGTCGACGACGATGAGCCCGCCTTTCATGAGAGGACCATAGGTCTTATAAGAATCGGCCGTCAGCGCAAGCAGATAATCGGGATCGGTCGCCTTTGGGTAATCGATCTCGTCCCCGGAGACGACCACTTCCGCCTTGGAGGAGCCGCCCCGGGCTTCGGGACCGTAGCTCTGGGTCTGCACTGCGTTCATGCCTTCCAGGATGGCCGCTTCGGCCAACACGATGCCGGCGAGCAGGAGGCCCTGGCCGCCGGAGCCGCTCAGTCTGAATTCAGTTCGCATCCGCGGTTCCCTCCCTTGTAGTCGTTATAAGTCCTCTGCACCCTGGCGGTGGTTTCCGCGTAGTTGGCGCAGTATTCAGGCCTTTCCACCTTATGAAGCTCGCCGATGAGGAGCTTGCCCGCCAGCTTTTCCGGCGGCAGGGCGGCCGCGGCCTTGGCGTTGACCGTCCTGTCCTTGATCCAGTTCAGAAGTTCCACTGGCCCGCCGATCTTGTTCTTGCGCCCGAAATAGGTGGGGCACTGGGTAAGGGCTTCGACCACCGAGAAACCCTTGTTCATGAGGGCTTTTTCGATTAGGTCGGTAAGGAGAGTGACATGGAAGCTGGTGGCTCTTGCCACGTAGCTGGCTCCGGAAGCCTTCGCCAGCTCGCAGACGTCGAACTCGTGCTCAACGTTGCCGTATGGAGCGGTGGTGCCCAGCATACCGTGGGGGGTCGTGGGCGAGTACTGGCCCGAGGTCATGCCGTAGATGGAGTTGTTCATGACGATCGTCGTTATGTCGATGTTGCGCCGCGCTGCGTGGATGAAGTGGTTGCCGCCGATGGCGGTGCAGTCCCCGTCGCCTGTCATGACGATGACCTTGAGACTGGGCTTGGCGTGCTTGACTCCGGTGGCGAAGGCGAGCGCCCGGCCATGGGTGGTGTGGAGGGTATCGAAATCCAGGTACCCCACCGCCCGACTCGAGCATCCTATGCCCGAAACCATGACGATCTTGTTCTTGTCCAATCCCAGCTTATCGATAGCGCGTATGAGGGCGCCGGTCACGGTGCCATGGCCGCAGCCCGGACACCAGATATGGGGGAGACGTTCCTTGCGGAAGTAGTCGAGGAATTCTGCCATCAGAAGGCCTCCTTGAGAGCCTTATATATTTCGTCGGGATGAAAGAGTTCGCCGGTAACCTTGCCGAGCTTGACAACCTCGGCCTTGCCGTGGATGGCGCGCTCCACTTCCAGAGCCAGCTGGCCTAGGTTCATTTCCGGGACGATGATTCGCTTCGCGCTGACGCAGAGCCTACGCAGGGTTTCGTCGGGGAAGGGCCATATGGTCTTAAGCCTTAACATCCCCGTCTTGAGACCTTCCTTCCTCGCCCTGCGCACCGCCGAAAGGGCCGCCATGGCAGAGGAGCCGAAGGACACGACGGCGAGGTCGCAGTCGTCCATGCTCTCCGCATAATAATCTTCCAAGGCCTGGGCATTCTTCTCAATCTTGCGATCCAGCCTGCGCAGAAGCTTGTCGGCGACCGCGGCCTTCCCCGAGGGGGCGCCGGATTCGTCGTGGAAGAGTCCGGTGCAGTGCCAGCGGTAGCCCTGGCCGAAGGGGGCCATGAGGGGCACTCCGCCATCGGGATCGGCCCCGTAGGGTTTATATCCAGCGGGACTGGTGGGCATAGCCCGAATGGGTATCTTATAGCTGCTGGGATCGGGCAGGATTACCTTCTCCCGCATATGGCTGATCACCTCGTCCGCCAGGACTATGACAGGGACCCTGTAGGCTTCGGCATATTGAAAAGCTTTGAAGGTGAGCTCGAAGCACTCTTTCACGTTTCCCGGGGCCAGGGCGATGACCTGGTGGTCGCCGTGGGTGCCCCAGCGGGCCTGCATTATGTCGCCCTGGGCGGGGCTGGTGGGCATGCCGGTGGAAGGTCCCATTCGCTGGACATTGACGATGACCACGGGAATCTCGCAGAGGCTGGCGTATCCTATGGATTCCTGCATGAGGGAGAACCCGGGGCCCGAGGTGGCCGTCATGGCCTTCTTGCCCGTGAGCGAGGCTCCGATGCAGGCGGCTATGGAGCCGATCTCGTCCTCCATCTGGATGAACTTGCCCCCGAATTTGGGCAGCTCCTCCGAGCACATCTCTGCGATTTCGGTGGAAGGGGTAATCGGATAGCCGGCGAAAAACTGAAGGCCGGCGGCTATCGCGCCCATGGTGCAGGCTTCGTTGCCCTGCATGAGTTTTGCGTTTTCAGCCATGGTGGGCCTCCGGAGGAAGGCTCAGATCGATGGAATTCACGTCTTTGCCTTGATTTTTGTCGTCTTCGAGCGGCTTGATCTCTATGGCGAAGTCCGGACAGCGGAACTCGCACATTCTGCAGCCGATGCATATCTCAGGCCTCTCGGGAAAAACCTTGCCGTTTTTTAACACGAGAAGCTGCTTGGGACAGAAGGCGACGCATATGCCGCAGCCCTTGCAGTACTTCTCCCGAAT
>CAYVOD010000148.1:0-2801 GCA_964453055.1 uncultured Treponema sp.
GGCACCACCCCCAGGCTGTATTACGGCGGCTATTCCTATTACCTCGAGAAGAAGGCGAGCCTCTTGGAAGAAGCCCTGGCGGATCCTGCCGCGGCCTCGAACCAAGCCGGGCTACGCGACCGGGCTAGGTTGCAGGGTAGCGCGGATTCCTTCTCTCCCTCCGAAGGAGGCGATAAGGTCAAGGCTTCTCTCTCCTGGGAGGAGGAAAAAGCGCAAAAGGCCCGGATCAGAAAGCTTCAAAAACGGGAAGAGGAAATCCTCCGGAGGCTTGAGAATCTCGCGGAAGGCAAGAAGGCGCTGGAGCGGGAAATGGCTTTGCCCGAGGTCTACTCGGACGGGCCGAGGGTGAAGAAGATCTTGGCTTCGCTGGCGGAGATAGAGGCGGAAACCGAATCGCTCAACGAGGAATGGGTCCAGACGGCGGAGGCTCTCTCCGCAGACTAAGGCCGCCTCTATGGGGCAACGCTCGTGGTGGTGGTTCCCGGGCTTGGCAACTTGGCCATGACCTTTTCGGCCAAAATTTTCCAGGTTTGGGGCAGGG
This sequence comes from uncultured Treponema sp., assembly GCA_964453055.1. Classification (GTDB taxonomy): domain Bacteria; phylum Spirochaetota; class Spirochaetia; order Treponematales; family Rectinemataceae; genus UBA2256. Next base: position 542 of record CAYVOD010000148.1, read on the forward strand.
AGGCTCCCTCGGGTTTTCCGTAGATAGCCAGCACTTCTTCGAAGCCGGCCCTGGCCGCCGCGTCGTGCCCCTGCTTGTATTCGATGAAAGCGAGTTCGTACATCGCCGTGACCTGCAGATTCAGATCGTCGGGGAAGCGCTCCTGGAGGACCTTGTAGTAATATTGGGCTCCCTTCCAGTCGTAGACGTCCGACTTCTCCTGGGCTCGCTGGATGATCTCCGCGGAGCTGGCGTCTTCCGGCAGCGGTTCTAGCCGTGTGGCGCAGGAGGCCAAGGCCAGCGAGAGGACTAGAACGAGCTTCAAGCCGAGCCTGGCTGAATAGCGGAGCTTTATTCCTATTCCATGGATCGATCCGTGCCGCATAGACTCCCCTTACGAATGGCGATTATGCTATACTTCCGCGGCCGGGGTCAACCGCGGGCTTGCGCTTGAGACTTGGCGGAAGGTGTACAATGATAGCGACGATAATAAACGCCCTGGCCGTGGTGGTGGGTTCCCTCGTCGGCCTGCTTCTGCGCAAGGGAATAAAAGAGCAATACCAGAAGATCATCTTCGCCGCCTCGGGCATCACCTCCCTGGTCATCGGCATACAGATGGCTCTGTCCACCAAGCACCTACTCGCCTTCGCCCTCGCGCTCATAGTGGGCGGCTTGGCAGGCACCGCCCTCAATATCGAAGGGTCCATAATGAAATTCGGCGAAAGGCTTAAAAACCGCTTCGACCGGAGCGCCGAAGGGACCAGCTTCGCCCTGGGCTTCCTCAACGCCTCCGTGCTTTTCTGTTCCGGCGCCATGGCCATCGTCGGCTCGTTCAAGGCGGGTACCGAGGGCGACTATTCCATCATTTTCACCAAGAGCATCCTCGACGGCTTCATGTCGATGATTTTCGCCGGCGCCTTGGGCAAGGGAGTGATTTTTTCGGCCCTGAGCGTCCTGGTGTACCAGGGAGCCCTTACCATCCTCTCGGTGTGGATCAAACCCTTCGTGACCGAAATCATGCTCTCCGAGCTGACCGCCATAGGAGGAGCCCTGGTGATCATGATCGGCCTAGGCCTCCTGGATGTGAAAAAGATCAAGACAGCCGACTTTATCCCCTCCCTCCTGGTCACGGTTCTCCTCGTGCTTGCGTTGCCCTTCGCGCCCTTCCTATAATTGAAAGGTGAAAGGGGGGGCGAATGGATAAAAGCGCGCATTCTTCCGATGGCTTTTCTCCCCGACGGCACCCTCTCGAATGGCAATGGGCCGGGATATGAATTTACATAGCAGGAATGAGAGGCTCTCGACTATCGGATTCAAGGACGAAGTCGGCGATTGGTATGTTCTCGATAACGCGGCCCTTATCATGCCATCGGTCGCCGATGAAGTTTCGACATACCTGTTCAGGCATTCCGCGACCATAAACGAAGCCGTACACATTCCTTCCCTGCAAACCGCCCTGAAAAATACCGCGAAACGGTTTCCGTATTTTTGCCTTAATCTCAAAAAGGGCTTTTTCTGGTATTTTATGGTGCCCCAGAAAACGCCGCCCAAGGTTTTGGCCGATGCCATTTCGCCTTGCCTGAAATTCAATTTGCATAAGGAGAAAATCCTTTTCAGGGTGAGAGCGAGTAATAATGTAATCGCCTGCGAGTTTTCCCACGTGCTTACGGATGGAACCGGAGGGATCCGATTTCTCAAGAACCTCTTGGTCGAGTATTTCCGGATTCGTGGCATCGAATCGGATATCTCGGCTGATCCCGATCTCTATGGCCTAGAGGACAAGCCTTCGCCGGATGAATATGAAGACGCCTACAACCGTTATTTCCCCGGCAAGTACCCGCATCCCCATCCTGAGCGAAACGCCTTCAGGTTCGATTCAAGACCTCTTCCCCCGAATACGTACCGTGTTATCCGGGGCACGGTGCCCCTGGATCGGATTCGAGCGAAAGCCAAAGAATTCGGCGTCTCCATTACCGAACTTCTCGCTGCGACATATATCGAGGCGCTCCAGGAACTCTGGATTTCTTCAAATGAAAAGAAAAAACCCAAGCGGTCGAGGATCGCGATAGAAATTCCTGTCAACATGAGGCAATTTTTTAAAACCAAGACGAATAGAAATTTCAGCCTCTTCGTTCACGTAGAACAGGACATGAGGCTCGGAAAGAGAACTTTTGAGGACATCCTCCGAAAAGTGCATCATTATCTTCGCTATGAGGTAGATGGGCCTTCGATGAGCAGGCATATCGCAAGGAATGTGATGGGCGGAAGGATGTATTTGATC
>CAYVOD010000149.1:0-2742 GCA_964453055.1 uncultured Treponema sp.
GACGGAGAACGTGATCCTCCATCAGTATCCGCTGCAGGACAGCGTCATGTCCGCCTTCGGCGCCGGCGAGATAAAAAAGCTGTTTTTCGAGCTTTGCGAGGCGATCGAGAGGTTGTGAGAGGATAACGGGACCTTGTAGGGCTCCCCGAATCAGCGGGAGTGGACAGAGGCCGCCAGGCTTCGCGGCGGTGATCCGAGCCTTCGCGTCTTGACTGGATGACTTATACTTTAAAGATGGAAAAGAATCGCTTTGCGTTGAGAAGCGCGCGAAGAAGCACACTGAAAAGTGCGGGAAAAGGCGCGGTTTCGCTCATCCTCTGCGCCTGCCTGAGTTTCGCGGCGGCGGAATCGGCCTTCGGGCAGGACGTGGTTTCCGCGCCCTCCATGGAGGGTAAGACTTCCTTTCTCGATTTTCCGGGCAAGCTTGATTACCACATGGTCGCGGGCTGGACCTCCACCGGCCTCTTGTTCGCCGCCGGCGCCTTGGGCGCGGCCAGAGCCCTGGATCTCATGAATCGGGGGCACAAGATCCGCGCAGAGCTCGGCATCAGCGACGAGGACGACCCGGCGATCGACGCCGCGCTCTCAAGCCTCTGGGAAAGCGGCCAGACCTTGCGCTGGCTTCACGTGGGATTCTTGATCTCAGGAGAAGCCCTTTACCTGGGCAACGCGGTGACCGGGCTCTCCATGAAACTGCCCAAGGGCGAAAGGACTCGTTCCGCCGACATCCACCTCGCCGGATTTTTCACCCACGCGGCGCTCATGGTAGGCGAGGCGATAATCGGCGTCATGACGACCGACGCCCTCAGGCGGGGCGACCACGAAGCCCACCTGGCGCTGGTAGCGGCCCACGCGGGCATAGGGCTCGCAATTCCGCTCGTCATGGCCGGAGCGGGCTGGGCGGCCACCGCGGGGTGGTGAGGCTTCGTTTCGATAAATGATTGAAAGTCCGCAACCGGAGAGCCGCGGCGAGGGTATCCCTTCGCATACGACTCACGAAGGGGTTCCAGGTGGACTTTGTCATGAACACGCTTCCTATCCTCGTCGCATTGTCAATCATGATCCTCAGCTCGCTGTTGAAGCGCGACCCTGCCGACGGCAGTCACGCTGAAGCGAGGGCTACCGAGGAGTATATAAAGGCGAAAGATTAGGCGGATGGGTGTAATCTATCCGTTGATTTCAGGGATAGGCCTAATTGACTAAAAAAGGCTTCGCCTGTGCCTTTAAGGAAAAAAATTCCCGGCAAGGGTAAATAAATCCCGTTTTTTTCCGGCGCGAGCTCGAAAAGGCGGGATTTTAGCCGTTATTTGGCGAAAATAAGAGCGTTTTATTGGCACGGCAATTGCATTGTTATCCATGAAGTCAATTTTTTTTCGGAGGTTACTATGTATCGCGGTTTCAATGGATATGGGTACGGATACGCGGGCTTCCCCTGGGGATGGCTCGTCTTAGGAATAGCTTTGTTCGTGGTGGCAGCGGGGATCGTCTATATCGCCGTCAAGCTCGGCAAGACGAAAAATTCCCGGATCGATAAGCGCGAGGATGACGGGGCGCCCTCGGGGTCCACGATACTCCCCGATTCCTCTTCGGGCCAAAAAGCCCTTGAGATTCTGGCCGAGCGCTATGCGAGGGGCGAGATCGACGCGGAGACCTACAGGGCAATGAAGCAGGAGCTCCAGGGCTAGGAATCGAGTCATTTGGTTTTAAGGATGCCGGCGTCGATTCGTCCGGATCCGAAGGCCCGCGCCCACCAAGGCGCGGGCTTTTTTTTGCCCTAATCTCGCCCCGCGACACGAGGATGAAAGGATGCCGCGGGTTCGTTTTTCAGCAACCGGGCTACAGGGCGGAAGGTATAGACATCAGGTGAGTATGCGATAAACCAATGACTCCGGAGGCTGGGGTGGTCGACCTGCTCGTGCTCGCGCTGCCGCTTTTCATATTTCTCGCGATAGTCCTGTCCCTAAGGCGCCCTCCTCCCAAAAACGAATACAAGAACTATATCAGGGTCGGACGAAAATGGATGACCATGGACGAATACCGAAAGCTGCGCGCCGGAGCGCCGTCTCAGGGAGATAAAACATAGTTACGTGTCGTATTATTCGGTATAACGGTGCTGTTAGAACGTATTCGACAGGATTTGCTGGAAAGAGGCATTAAGGCGTCGCGGATACTATCAATCAATTTCGAGTCCAACCGCGACCCCTATGTCGGAAGCCGCGAATCGACCTATTCATCGCCGGTTCTAACGCGAAGATGCTGTCGGGCGAACTGGCTACCTACCTGGGGGGCAGATATGTCGAGATCAAGGTATATCCCTTTTCTTTCAGGGAAACGCTCTATAACTATATCCGCTATTGCCAAGAGGCTTGCCTTTTACACCTCGTGCCCAGAGAGGATTTGATTGGCAAGAAGCTCCTTAGTTTTCAGGAAAAGATTTACCTTACCGACCATGGCATACGCCACATGAACATCAGGCGCTTTTTGCTAAGTATTGAGTGAATTAGGCAGAAGAATTTTCATGGAAGCTCTTGCTTCCGCCCGATACTCGTCCTAGAATGTTCAAAGTTTGAACATTCCGGGGCGAAAATCCCCGGGGTGGCTAAAAATGACGGTTCAAAATGTTCAGTTTCGCGCAGTTTTCTTGAGAGTATCCCTTGCCTAAAGGCTAAGGCCTCGAGGCGAGCCGGCCCGCCGTCTTTTTCCACCGTTCATTCGTAGCGCCGCGCCCGCAGTATGTCAGCG
>CAYVOD010000150.1:0-2693 GCA_964453055.1 uncultured Treponema sp.
ATTCAACCTGTTCGGTGCTCGTCATGATGATTTCGGGATTGACGAAAACCCTTTTGCGGTCGCCCTCGACGTCGGTGACGAATACCCGGCTCGAGACGCCCACCTGGGGAGCGGCGAGTCCGATACCATGGTCGTGCTTCATCGCTTCGAACATGTCCGCGCAGAGGAGCTCCAGCTCCGGGTCGAACTGGGTCACTGGCCCGGCCTTGGTTTCCAATACCGAATCTCCGTATATGACGACTTCCCGCATTTCCGCAGCTCCTATTTGATCTTAAAAATCTCGAACCTATCGCCCACATCGATCCCGACTTTAGCGAACCAGCCCTGGGGCACTTCCAAGGCGTAGCGGATGCTCCGCTGGGAAAGCTGGGGATCCTCGGAGAAGGGAACGAGATCTATTATCTGAAATATAGTGCCATCGGAGCCTATATAGGCAAGGGAAAGCGGGATGGAAGTGTTTTTCATCCAGAAAGCCATCTTTTGGTCGCTTTCGAAGACGAATAGCATGCCTTTCCCTTCGGCCAGGCTTTTGCGGAACATCAAGCCCTTGTTCCGCTGCTCCTCGGTGCTCGCGATTTCCACTTCCAGGCTTATCTCTCCCGACCTGATGGTAGCGGTAGGCAACTTGGGATTCGGCTTGTCCATCGCTCCGACCTGGCTAGACTTGCCAGAGCAGGAAGCGGCTGAAAGCAGCACAAGGGCGAGAATGACAGGCGTGCGCAGCTTGAGCGAAGTTTTTTGGGCATTAAACAGCATAGAGCGCTCCTTAAAAGTTCGGATCCAAGCATATACCGGGGGAAGGGTATAAAAAAAGGCTGCCTTCGAGGGCAGCCTTTCTTCCGGACATAGGCTTTATGGCTAGGTCCTGAATGCTCGATTAATCATTTGCGATTTATCAGTAGCCGCCCTTGGAATCGTGGGTCTTTCTGGTTTTCTTCATTAGTTTGCGGGCAAGGGCTTTCTGCTTTCGGTTCTTGATGGTGGAGGGTTTTTCGAAATACTCCCGTTTTTTCCATTCACGAATGATTCCCTCTTTCTCGACCATGCGCTTGAAGCGCTTGATGGCTTTCTCGAGGGGCTCGCCGTCTTCGACCAGTATTTGCCGGATAGTAATCACCTCCCTTCCTTGTTGGCAAGCTAGAATCCACCGGAAAGCCATGTTTTGTCAAGTATCGGGCGGGAAAGCCAATATTCGGGATTAACCGATTGCAGACCTACCCGGAGCTCCCAATGGAGATGGGGGCCGGTGGACAGGCCCGTGGAGCCGACCCGGCCTAGAAGCTCGCCGGCGGAAAGCAGGTCGCCTTCGGCGACGCTGATGGACGAGAGGTGCATGTAGATCGAAAAGAGGCCGGGCAGGTGCTCCAGGACGACGGTTTTGCCCGTGACTATCCGAGTTCCGGCGAATGCCACTCTGCCCGGGGCGCAGGCTCGCACGGGGGTCCCCGAGGCCGCCCCGAGATCTATGCCGCCATGAAGGCTCTCCTCGACGCCGCCTGAGGCGTAGAGGTAGCGTCGCTGATCGGCGAAGCCGGCGGTGATTCTCCATGAGTCGCTCAAGGGCTTGATCATGGCGTCGAGGGCGAAGAGCGCCGTGGGGTCCTTAGTCTTGAATATCTTGGTGAATTCCTCCGTCTGGGCGTCCTTGACCGGATCGGGGACGCTGCGGATCGCGGTATTCGCGCTGTCCAAGGCTATGTCTTCCTTGGTGAAGCTTTTCGGCTCTATCGAGATGTCGCGGTCGAGTTCCAGACTGTCGAGGCTTTTTGAATCCCGGGCCTCGCGAACCTGGGCTTCGAGGCGTAGGCGGGCGGCGCCGGCCTTCGCGCCGGGCGGGACGGCGAGGATGAAGCCGTAAAGGTAGCCGGGTGCCCCGGAGGGCATGAAGAAGGCCGGCGCCGCAGCCAGCACCGCGCCCTCCCGGCTTTTCAGGACAAGCTCCGCATCGACCAGCGCCTCCTGGCTTTTGAGCCAGCAGACCAGGGGGTCACCCGGCGCGATCCGCTCGGGGACGTAGAGTTCCTGGGCTGCGGCAAAGGCTGCAAGAACGGTGATGGCAAAGAACAGCAGAAAAAACCCGGTTTTCTTGCCGCCGGCCGGCGACTTTGCGCGCGGCGCTGATAGTATTGCGATAAAGCTCCTCCTCCCGAAGCCGACAACTCCCTTTCCCAAGCCAGCTATATATCTTATACTGCAAACAATTGTAATTCCCGTCCAGGAGCGTCTCATGCTTTTTTCGATCGGAAACCTGATCACCCTCGGCATAGTCCTCATCTTTTTCCTTGTCTACCATAAACTTACTGCCAACAACAGGTCGCTCGAGAAGGTCAAGCGATTGGCGGACAAGCTCGAGGTACAGCTCAACGATTATGTCGGCGAACGGGCGGAAGAGCTGAAGCATTACGGCATAGACCTGGACGTACAGCAAAAAGCCGCGAAGATAGCCCTGGAAAAACTGCAGACCGCCCAGGCGGCGGTCGCCGAAAAAGCGGAGGCTGTGGGCGTGATAGCCGAGCGCTTCAAGGAATACGACGAAGTGCTGGCCAAGCTCATGGACATGACCGCTCGGGTGGACGAAAACTTAAAGCGCGTGCAGGAGGAGGAAGTTTTCGCCGAGGGCGTGAACCGTAAGCTGGATTTGGCCAAGAAAAGCCTTGCCGCGATCGAGCGAGAAATGCCTCTCCTCCGCGAAG
>CAYVOD010000151.1:0-2690 GCA_964453055.1 uncultured Treponema sp.
TTTCGGCCACAGGCTCGAAATAGGGAGCATAGCCCAGCTTTTTCGAGAGCAGGCTTACGAGTGTGGATTTCCCTGCTCCAATGTTGCCCGCGAGCACGAGGTATTTTTTCATCAGCGTCTTGTTCCGGCCGCTACTACCCTAGCCCCGGCGCGTTGTTTTTGCAAGGTCGGGACGGACTTCAGCTGGCGATGGGGAAATCGTCGGGATCGGAGTCCGCATCGTCCGCCTGGGCGCCTGCAAGGCCCGAGGCCGATGTTGGCGGAAGGCCGAAGCCCGGCTCGGCATCCGGCATGCCGGCTTGGCCTTGGGCATCGTTTTCGGCGAGGCGAAGCAAGAGGGAGATTTTCGAAAGCGCGACGGGAAGGGCATCGATGATCGAACGTCGATCTCCGGCCCCGCTGGGATCCAAGGCCAGGACCTCCCTGGAAAATTCATCCATCAGGGGCGGCCGCTGCCCGAAAAGGCTATGCAAGGTTTCTTCGCCGGTGAAAATTCTTTCACCGCGATCGGGAAGTTTGGGCATCTTGTCGCAGAGAGCGAAGCTTGGTCGTCCTGCCTTGTCCAGGACGGCGCAGTAGCCGAATAGTCTGCATACCAGAGCCCGGGCGGGATATACCATGCAGTTTTCGCCGGGCTTGTCCGGGTTCCAAAACGGGCAAGCCTTGTCGGAGCCCCAGGGCTCGCCGGTTCTTGACGATTCCTCGATCCTTGCGAAAAAGTGCTCGATCATTTCTCTTCTTTCTATGAGGAGGAAATAAGCCAGGCGCTCGGCTTCGAGGGGCGTGACGTCGGGGGTGAAGCGGATGCAGCAGGTGCCGCAGCGCTGCGGGCAGGCGATAGGATTTCCGGACTTTGCCGATTCCCGCCTGAAATTTTGCTGGCTATTCTCGATCCTGGCGTAAATCCTGTCCAATGCGCTGAAGCGCCTCATCAGGGTGCTGTTCCACAGGGCTGGCTTCATGATATTTCTCTTTATGCGCCTTTAACCGGTTTTTCGGCGCCGCGGCATGATACTGAAGCCTTATTGCTTTGTTCAATAGGTTGAGCCGATTTTGAAAGTCTGTTAACGTTTCAACTTGGCCTTTTTTATAGTATATTAACGGTTCTAGTCTCGCACTGGTTCGGTGTGCGACGAGAAAACAAAGGAGTATTAATGCGCATTGTTTCCAAGCTCGCGAAGCCGGCCTTCGGTCTCTTTTTGTCCCTCGCCCTTCTATTGCCCGGGGTAACGGTTTTCGCGCAGGCAGCCCAGACGCCTGATCAGCCTTCGACTCCCGCCGTGACGGCCGAACAAGCCCAAAGTCCCGCCGAGACCGCTGAGCAAGCCCAGGTTTCTGCCGACGCCTCGAACGTCGCCGAGGCTCTGCCTAAAGATTCCGGGCCTTCCTTCGAAGTCCTCTTCGCCGATGCTTCGGGACAGGACAAGGAATTGCTGGGCAAGGCAGAAAAACTCGCCTCCGAAGGGAAATGGAAGAGCGCCTGGACGGTGCTGTCCGAGGCCGACCCGGAGAACGGCAATCCCTTCCTCCTGGCTGAAAAGATTCGCATTGCCTTGGATGGATACGCTCAGACGACGATGCACATTTTCTATGGCTTCGTCGACCTGGCTGAAGGGGAGAATCTGGAAATGCTCCGCTTCGGAGCCCCGGATACCGGCGATCCCGTCGACTTCAATCCCGCCCAGATTACCGATTCCCTGGAAGAACGCGGCGAGGCCATCCCCCCGGTGCTCTCCCTGAAGCTGGGAGAGTATTACCATACGGTCTGGCAGAATTATCAGGGCCAGTGGCTCCTGCCCGACGAAGAACTGCTGGTCAAAGGGGTGGAGAATTACGACAGGGCTCTCGCCTACGACCTATACTCACTGACGAGCCTCGATCAACAGTCCGGAATGCTCATCGCCTTGCAGCGCTACGACGGGGCCGAGAAGATTCTCGCGAAAGCGCTGGGGCTTTCCCCTGACAACAATGCGCTTATCCTGCGCCTCGCCGAGGTTTATTACTCGGTCGGACGGACGGAGGAAGTTTATCCTCTGGCTGACAAGGTCATAGCCAGCGCCGCTGACGACAACGAATTGAACGATGGCTATATCATCGCCATCAGGGCCGGTCTTTCCGCCTTGGATGAGGGAAAGCTCATAAAGTATATCGACGGCCTGGAGGCGAGCTTCCCCGGCGATTACACCCCTGGCCTGGTGCGGCACCTGGTCGCCGTGCAGCTCGGCGATTCGGAGGCCGCGGACGCCGCCGCGGATAAGGTTACCGAGACTTTCCTCGGGAATCCCGACGTGGTCCGCTCCCTGCTCTCCACGTGGCTTTCCGCCAACGACCCTGATTCCGGCTTCAGGTACCTGGAAAGGGCTATCGCAAAGGGCGGCGCCGATGACGCCATGGCTTCCTTCTACTTCTACAGGGCCATGCTGAAAGGTGAAGTGGCGGCGAGCCCCGAGGATCTGCAGCAGGCGATTCTCGACCTTGAAACCGCCAAAGGGTACTTCACCACCTCATATCCCGAAGGGCATGAAATATTCTCGCTCCTGGAGGAAATCAAGGCCGAATGGCAGGCGGCGCTGAATCCGCCGGCGCCCGAGGCGGGCCAAGAAGCCGGCCAGGCGGACGAGGCGACCCAGGCGACTCAGGCCGCACCGGCCGCGCCTGCTCCCGAAGCGGCGGCGACTTCCGGCGCCGAG
>CAYVOD010000152.1:0-2641 GCA_964453055.1 uncultured Treponema sp.
CAGCAGGGCGTCATCGACGGCCAGGAAAACCCCGTGGCGGTCATCCTTCAGGTGAAAGTGTATGAGGTCCAGAAGCAGCTCGCGCTGACCCAGCACGTGTACTCGCCGGCTGTCCTCATAATGAGTTCCCGCCGCTGGAGCCAGCTGCCCAAGGAAGACCAGGAGATCATCCTCCAGGCCGCCAAGGAAGGCGCCGTCTATCAGAGAAAACTCGGGCGCGACAACGAAGAGCAGATGCTCGCCGAGCTTCAGAAGAACGGCGTGACCGTCACCAGGGATGTGAACAAGGCGGCCTGGGTCGCGGCCATGAAGCCCGCCTTCGATTCTTTCTCCGTCCAGTTCGGCAAAGACAAGATCGACGCCATCCTGAACACGAAGTAAGAAAGTCCCCTGTTTTGTCAGGATCAGCCGCCTCATGTCCGGGCGTCCCAGGGGGATGCCCGGATTTTTAACGGACCTGCGGGGGCGGCGCGGCCAAAACGGGCCGTAAAGGAGGAGCCGATGTCATTCCTGCGCAAATGCAACGATGCGGTGGCCAAGGGAGCGAGCGCGCTTCTGGTGGTCTCCATGGTCATAATCGCCATCACCATTCCGATCACTGTCTTTTCCCGCTACGTGCTCAAGAACACGCCCATCTGGACCGACGAGACGGCATTGTTTTCCCTGGTCTGGGCCTCGATGATGGGCGCGGCGGTAGGTTTGCGCAAGGGCTATCAGGTGGGAATACGCACTTTGATCGAAAAGGCTCCCAAGGCCGTCAGCGCCCTGCTGGAAGCTGTCGGATTCCTGTTCATGCTCGTTTTTTTCGGGGTTTTGATCTATTTCGGGACAAAACAGACCTTGTTCAACGTAAAGCAGCTCTCGGCGGCCCTTAGGCTACCAATGGCCATACCATACGCGGCTTTGCCCTTGGGTTTCGCCATCATGCTGCTATTCACCCTCGAAGAAGCCTTGGCGTTCATCGCGAGGCTTCGCGGCCGGCCTTCGGGAACCACCGAACCCTCGAAGGAGGCTTGAGATGTTCCTGCTCTTTCTAATCGGCTTCGTAGTGCTTCTGCTTCTCGGCCTTCCCGTGGCGGTCGGCCTCGGCGGGGCGGCCTTCCTCTATTTCATCCCCGACGGATTCTTCACCCAGCTCATCCAGACCACCTACGCGGGCATCGCGTCCTTTTCCCTCCTGGCCATCCCCCTCTTCATGCTGGCGGGAAACCTGATGAACGAATCGGGGATCACCGAGGAGCTGGCCAATTTCGCGAGGCTGCTGCTGGGCCATATCAGGGGAGGCCTGGGACTGGCGACGATCTTCGCCAGCGCGATTTTCGCCGCGATTACAGGTTCTGCGGTGGCCACGGCGGTGGCCATCGGCGGAGTTCTGATCCCCACCATGGTAAAATCGGGGTACGACGAGGACGTTGCCGGCGCCCTCACCGCCACGGCGGCCTGCCTTGGTCCGATAATCCCGCCGAGCATCCCCTTCATTATCTACGGCGTCATCGCCAACGTTTCCATAGCCAAGCTTTTCCTGGCGGGAATAATTCCGGGAGCCCTCCTGGCCGCCAGCCTCATGGTATATATGTATTTCGTCGCCCGGCGCAGGAAGTATCCCATCCAGCCCAGGGCGAGCCTGAAAGAACTCGCTCGGGGCACCTGGAAGGCCCTCCCGGCCATATTCATGCCGGTGATAATCCTGGGCGGGATTCTCGGCGGCATCTTCACCCCCACCGAGGCGGCGGGCGTCGCCGTGATCTACGCGCTGATCGTCGATTTCCTGCTGTACAAGCAGTTAAAGCTCAAAAAGCTCGTGGAAATTCTTTTCAAGTCAGGCCTGGAAACAGGCATGATCATGTTGCTGCTCGGGCTTTCGGAGCCCTTCGCCTGGGTGGTGGCGGTGGAACAGCTGCCCCAGCAGATGGTGCTCTGGCTCAGCCAGGCTCATGTCTCGCCCCTATTAACCCTTATATTGATGAATATCGGACTGCTGCTTCTGGGCATTCCCCTTGAAACGGCACCCGCCCTGACCATCGTCGTCCCGGTTCTGGCGCCCATGGCGGCCCAGCTCGGGATCGATCCCATCCATCTGGGCATCATCGTCTGCTTCAACCTAGTGCTGGGTCTCGTGACTCCGCCCGTCGGAGGGGTGCTCTTCTCGGTCTGCGGCATAACGGGCATGCCCTTGGAAAAGCTGAGCAAGGCGATCTGGGGCCCCTTTATCATGGCCTTGATCGTGCTGCTGCTCATCACCTTCATCCCCGGGCTGAGCACCTTCCTACCGAAGCTACTGATGGGGTGATCGAACGCGCCTAAGGATTCCCCGGGAATCCTTCTCGTACACCTCCCGGGGAACCTTGGACACGAGGTATTGTATTCCTCCGACCAGGAGGTGCAGGTAGTAGGTGCTCACGCGCCAGATGAGGATCGCGCTCAGGGTGGCGGCCGGGCGTCCCGTGAGGGTACCCAGGACCAGGAGATACGAGGCTTCTATGCTTCCTGACGCGCCCGGCGTCGGGATGAATAGCGAAACTAAACCGCAGAGCGTGTAGGAGAGCAGGTAGTCGGGGAAGGGCGGCCGCGTCTGGGTGAGAATCGACAGGGGAATGTATAAGGTGAAAGACCAGATTATCTGGGCCGCGGCCATTCCCAG
>CAYVOD010000153.1:0-2638 GCA_964453055.1 uncultured Treponema sp.
AAGAGACCGCCGACAACTATAAAGAGTTCATCGTCCACGACGAGAACTATCATCGCGAAATTTTCAGCGCCTGCGGAAACCATATCCTCCTGGAGATCAACTCATCGATCCAGCATTACATGCACCAGAACCAGGAACTGGTGGTCAAGCTAAGGCCGGGCATCATCCCCCATTCCCTCGATTTTCATCGCAGGCTTTTCAAGGGTATAAAAGAAGGAAAAGCCGACGAAGTCAGGAAAATCATGCGGGACCATATCGACAATATCGAAGACGAAATGATGCAAATCATCAAAAGCGGAGTAGGACTGAAAGTCGACGAACAAGCATGAACCGACACACTCAAGCTTCTCTTCCCACCGCCATGAAAGCGGTCGTTCTAGTAGGTCCCAATCGATTGGAAATGCGGCAGATTCCCGTGCCCAGCCCCGGCCCGGCCGACGTGCTCATCAGAGTCGAATCCTGCGCCATCTGCCGCTCGGACCTGGGCATGATGGAAAAACCTTTCCCCGGCCAGAGCCCCTACGGCGAAACCATTCTGGGCCATGAATACTCAGGCACGGTGGTCGCCCTGGGCGACACGGTGGACGAATTCGCCATTGGAGACAGGGTAACCGTCGAGGCTCACCTGGGCTGCGGCCGCTGCAGGAATTGCAGGCTCGGGGATTACACATCCTGCCTCAACTACGGCAACAGGGCCAAAGGCCATCGCTGCAACGGTCACGTAACCCCCGGCGCCTACGCCCAGTACGTCGTCAATCATATAAATACGGTCCATAAAATTCCCGACTCCGTATCCTTCGACGAAGCCAGCCTGGTCACCAATCTGGGCTGCGTGCTCTACGGCATAGAAAACTTGGGCGGCTACATCGCCGGCGAGCGCGTGCTGGTCATCGGGGCAGGTCCCCTTGGCCTGGCCGCCGCAGCCGCCGCCAACGCCCTGAGCGCGGACAAGGTATATTTGAGCGACGTGCTTGCCGACAGGCTCGAAGTGGGTAAAAAGATTGGGGTTCAGCGGACGATCGACGCCTCGGCCGAGAACCCCCTGGACGTGATCCTGGCGGACACCAAGGGCATAGGCGTCGCCTACGCGATAGAGTCCTCGGGCACCCAGGCGGGCTTGGATCTCGCGGTAAGGGCTACCTGCCGGAACGGCAAGATATTGATGCTCTCCATCGCCCACAAGCCGCTCACCGTGGATCTGGAAAACCTCTCGCTCAACGACAAGGACATTATCACCAACCGGGGAGAGAGCCGGGCCAACGTTGCCAGGGCGGTGAGCCTCCTGGCCAAGGGCAGGGTGGACTTGAAGCCCTTAGTGACCCATGGGTTTCCCTTGGACGAGTACGAAACCGCCCTGGCCGTCTTCAGGGAGCGGCGGGAGGGAGCCGTCAAGGTCATACTCCATCCCCAGGAATAGGATCGCACTCTCTGCCATTCATAAATACGAAGCCCGGCCTCCACGAGGCCGGGCTTTTTCATGAATCCGCGATTTCGCGATCGATTACAGTTCTCCTGCATCGGCCATGATATCCACGATCCAGCCCGCCGCCTTGCCTACCACGTTCGTGCATTTATCCACGTACGCGCCTTCGGCCATGTACTTGGACTTGTCGTCCTCGTCCCTTAGGTAGTAGGTGCGGCCGAAAAGCTTCCTGTGGATGTGCTCGCAGGTGACCGAGCCGTACTCGTCGATGAATTTCTTATGGAATTCGGCGGCGTAATCCCGGGCTTTGTAGCGTTTCTTGTCCGGGTCGAAAAAGGCATTTCGCTCGCGGCCGAAGAGATAGCCCAGCATGAGCACGCCGCCAGAATAGGCTCCGCAATGCCCGTCCGCCTCGCCGGCGACTCCCCCCGCCATGGTGGAAGCCGCCCTGAAGATTGCGTCGGTCTCGGAATTGCGAAGGTCCAGGGCTTCCTGGAGGGCGGCGAAACAGCACTGGGCACAGCCCCTATTATCCCGCTCGTACTCGAAGCCCAGGCGCTGGGCCTTCGCCTTTATTTCATTCCTATCCTTGGCCATCTCAATACGCCGCGCTCTTGACTCCCATGAGCCCCGTGGGTTTTACGAGGATTACGATGAACATGGCGATGAAGGGAGCCACGTAGGCCAGAGGGCCCCAAATAGTGCCTCCCACGCTTATCACCTGGCCGATGAGGATCGCCGAAAGGGCGGTTCCCTTGATAGAGCCCAGGCCGCCGACGATGACGGTGATGAAAGCCAGGAGCAGCATGTCGAAGCCCATGTAGGGACCGACCATAATGAGCGGCGCGTTGAGGGCTCCGCCCAAGCCGGCGAAGGCCGAGGCCACCACGAAGGTGCCGGTGAAGATCTTGTTGATGTTGATGCCCAGCGCCTGTACGTTGTCCCTGTTCTCCACGCCGGCCTGTATGGCCCGTCCTATGATCGTCTTGTTGAGCATGGTCTGGATGAGAATGTAGGCTACGATCGCCGTGGCGATGACCAGGAGCCTATACAGGGGGATATTGGCCCCCAGCAGCTTGATGATGGCAGTCGTGGGCGATGATACGGGCTTGGGCTGCAAGCCCCACACCATCTGGATGATGCCTATGCCCACCAGGAAGGAAGAGTAGGTGGCCACCATGGTGAACATCATCTTCCTGTGATAGAGCCTGCGCA
>CAYVOD010000154.1:0-2627 GCA_964453055.1 uncultured Treponema sp.
CCCTTGCCGTTCTTGGCTTCCCACATGTGGGAGGAATAGGTGAGGGTGATGTCGGCCTGATTGAGGGCTAGACGTCTTGTGTTCTCCACTGAGCCGCCTGAACCGACCATGTCGAAACGTATTTCCGGGGGCATCTTGTCGTTCAGAAGCTGAACAATGCCTCCGGCCATGGTGTACCATGTGCCGCCGGGATTGGATCCCGAGAACGAATAACGCTTTACCGCCTGGGCCTGGGTGAAGGATACGACCAGGGCCAGCAGGACAAGAGCAGTGAAGAATCTTTTCTTCATCATCCGTCTCCTTAAAACATATTGGACTAAAGTACGGATCGAGGATATCACAGGTATATACATCATGCAAGAAAATTTTTCCTCCTGGAGATACTCCAGGAGATCATTAGGGATGCCATACCGAAGGCCTAGCCGGAAGTCCCGCGGAATTGCATGCTCTGCCGGATGGGCCGCTTCGCGTGGCCGAGATCCCTCAGCCCCGGCGGTCCTTGTCGTTGACTCCCTTTATCCGAGGCATAGGCCCGCGATAGAGGCTCTTGTCGCCCCCCGCGGAGTCGATGCGGCGCTGCATGAGGGCGCGGGTTTCTTCGGCGAAGCGCAGGGCTTCGTGCAGGTCGGCGATCAGTCTCCCGGTGGAGGGGGGCGACGGCAGGGCTTCCAGGACGTGAACCTCGACCCTTATCCTCAGCCGGCCCAGGAACCGGCGCCGCTTTATGACCGTGACCAGAGGTTGGACGGGAACTCCGTGGCGGATCGCGGCGTAGAATGCCCCGGCTTTGAAATTCCTTATCTCCTGGTTGAGCAGGAAGCATTCCCCTTCGGGATAGAAATGGAGCTTGCCCCGTGCCCGTAGGGCCCGGACCAAGGCTTTTTCCATTTCGAGCATGCGAAGATGGTCCGAAGGTATGGGGATTCCGCCTAAAAGGCGCACTAGACTGCCCAGGACAGGGGTGAGTACCGTCTCCTCCAGAAGCGTGTAATATAGAAGCTTGGGCAGGATACTGAGTCCGTGCAGAAGGGGGTCCAGAGGGATCGCGTGGTTGCTCACGTAGATGATCGGCCCCTCTGGGGCTCGATAAAGCTTCTCCCTTCCTACGCTTCTGTAGCCGTAGAGAATCCGCATCAAGGGCCAGCCGATGAGTTCGACGAACCAGGTCATTCCGCAGGAGAAGGCTCGATAGAGTATCCTTGTGTTGATGAGCTCGCCGCCCCGCCTGTAAGCCATACCTAGCGCACCATCCTTCCTTTCCACTCCACAGCCCTGCCCGTGGAGAAAAGCCGCGCCGCCCTCCAGGCTGTGGAAAGGACGTTGATCAAAAGGACGGGATAGAAGAAGGGCAGGTACCAGGGGAGCTTCCTGTCGAGTATGAGGAGGAGCCAGGCGGAGAACATGAGAAGGCAGGAGAGCCTGAAAAGAGTCTGGGCCGCTTCGAGGCCGGAGGGAAGCCAGAGTGATGCTACCAGGGGTAACAGCAAGACTATGGTTATCCCAACCGTGGCGGCGAGCAGAACTATCCGCTTTTTCCCGAAATAATCGTAGACGTTCTTGGAAAGGCCCACGATGGCGCTGGAATAGTCCTCGTACATTCTGCAGGCTACATGGGCCTTGAGGTCCGCGAAGAGGACTCTCCCTCCCCGGCGCTTCACCAGCCTGGCCATGTGGACGTCCTCGGAGACTTTTTCCTTGAGCGGGGAATATCCTCCGAGTCCGGCGAGGACGCTGCGCCGCAGCAGCATGGATTGGCCGATGGCATGGGAGATCGCCGGGACGCGGGAATGATGGATGAGGCCGAGGGGCATGGCGAACATCGAGAGCAGGTAGATTGCGGGCACTACCAAGGCTTCGCCAAGGCTACCAATGCGCTGCCTGACGTAGCCCGAGACCAGGTCGGCCCGGTACTTGAAGGCGAGTCCCAGGGAAAAGCCGATGCTGTCGGCCCGATGGATGGTGTCTGCATCGGTGTAATACAGCCATTCGCCCCTGGCTTCCTCGAAAAGGACTTGCATTGCCCGGGGCTTGCCGTACCAGCCAGGCTCGAGTCCCTTTCCGTGGATGACCTTGAGCGTGGTCGGCCAGGCGCGGGCGTAGCCGTCAAGTATGGCGGCGGTCCGGTCTGAGGAATCGTCGTCGTAGACTATTATCTCCAAAGGCCGGTAGGCCTGGGAAAGGAGGGAGTCCAGGCAGGCCGCGATGCCCTTTTCCTCGTCCCGGGCTGGAACGAGGACCGATACCAGGGGGCCGGTGAAGAGCGCTTTTGCGCCGGCGCTTATACGCATCCATAAGGCGTTCAAGGCGGTGAGGAAAAGGGCGAGAAAAGAGACGGCCAGGCAGAGTCTGGCCAGGATCGAGGCGATAGCGGTAATAATCATCCGCCTAACCTCTCGAGCTCCTTTCTGGCGTAGCGGTTCCCCGGGTAAATCTCGAGGGCTGCGCGAAACCAGAAAGCGGCCTTCGCCTTATCGCCTAGCTTCGCGTACGCCGTGCCGAAACAAGCCCGGAGATCGAAGAGTTCGTCCTTTTCGAATCCCTCTGGGTGCTCGGACAGGAGTTTCTCCAGCAGCGATATCGCTTCCTTCGGATTCCCCCCGAAAATGCCCGGCGGATAGGCCTTCGAC
>CAYVOD010000155.1:0-2596 GCA_964453055.1 uncultured Treponema sp.
AAATGTTAAAGAATATGCCATTTGTTCGTTCGAAAGACTATTCCTGACGTTCATAGTTTTTTGGTATCCTATCCCAATGGCGATAAAATTCGGAACCTGCTCGTGGAACTACGATTCTTGGGTGAGACTGGTCTACAGCGAGCCCCAAAAGCGAGCGGCGGACTATCTGGAGGAATATGCCAAGACCTATGACTCGGTGGAGGTGGATTCCTGGTTTTACAAGCTTCCGACCCGGAGGGAAGCCGAGGAATACGCCGCCGCGGTGCCCGGCGATTTTACCTTTACCTGCAAGGCGCCCCGGGACATCAGCCTGACCCATTTCAGGAACGATCGGGAATCGATCAATCCCGCCTTTCTTTCAGTCGCGCTATACCAGCAATTCCTGGAGAACCTCGAACCCATAGCCGGGCAGCTCGGGGCTGTAATCCTCGAATTCGAGTACCTTAACAAGAAAAAAATGCCAAGCCGGGAAGCTTTTATCGAACAGCTCCAGGCATTCATCGAGCGAGCTCCCAAGAAAATTCCCCTGGCTATAGAATGCCGCAACGGACCCTGGCTCGACGAAACCTGGTTCGACTTCCTTAATCGCGCCGGCGCTTCCCCTGTCCTCTCGGAAAAGCAATTTCTCCCGCCCATCGCCGAGCTCGCGTCGGCGCATAAAGACCATTTCGGCCGAACCATCGTCGTCCGCCTTCTGGGCGACGACCGCCAGGCGATTGAAGCGCGGACCCAGAACCGCTGGAACGAAATCGTCGATCCCAAGCCCCAGCTGCCGCGCATCGCGGCGGCGCTCCGGGATCTCGCCTCGACCGGCGCCCATACTTCCGGACGTAGCGTCCTAGTCAACGTGAACAATCACTACGAAGGCTCGGCGCCCAGGAGCATCGAGAGGCTCAAGGGTTTCTTGCTGGACGATTGAAGCGGCGCGGAGTCGGGCAACTTTGGAATCGCGGCGATTTATATAGTATATTCATGATGCGAAGAGAGGAGGCCGCTGTGTTCGATTCACTCAAAAACTACGACCCGATACTTCTCGCCTTATTGGCGACCCTGTTCACATGGGGAGTAACCGCGCTCGGCGCCGCGCTGGTGTTCTTCTTCAAATCCATCAATAAGGTAGTGCTAAACTCGATGCTCGGCTTCGCGTCGGGCGTGATGATCGCGGCGAGCTTTTGGTCGCTCTTGAAGCCGGCCATAGATATGGCGGGTTCGATGGGGCAAAATCCGATAAAGCCCGCCCTGATCGGATTTTTGGGCGGCGGGGCTTTTCTGCTCATCGTCGACAGGATCCTGCCGCACCTGCACAACGGCCTGGCGGTGAACCAAGCCGAGGGTATCAAGACTTCCTGGCAGCGGAGCATCCTGTTGGTTTTGGCGATAACCCTCCACAACATACCTGAAGGGCTCGCGGTGGGCGTCGCCTTCGGCGCCCTCGGCCTGGCGGGCAGCCCGGCCACCTTCGGCGCCTCGGTAGCCCTGGCCATCGGCATCGGCATACAGAATTTTCCCGAAGGAGCCGCGGTCTCCATTCCTCTCAGGAGGGAAGGCATGTCCAGGGGTAAGAGTTTCTTTTACGGACAGATATCCGGCGTCGTCGAGCCTATAGCCGCGGTGCTGGGAGCTTTCCTGGTGGTGAGCGTCCAGCCGATGCTGCCCTACGCCCTGGCTTTCGCCGCCGGCGCGATGATCTACGTCGTGGTGGAGGAGCTGATTCCCGAGGCTCAGCAGCACGGGCACTCGGATTTTTCCACCATCGGGGCGATGCTCGGTTTCGCCGTGATGATGCTGCTCGACGTAGCCTTGAGCTGATTCGGTTCGGCGCGCCGTTCCTTTCCGGCGCCCCCGGGCCGGGGGCGCCTCGGCCATCTCGATGCCAAAAAGGTACTTGCGGCAGCCCAAGGGCTCCGAGCGCAGGGTATCCTGTTTATCCTGATCCTTATGTCATTCTGTCCTCGTTAACCTGCGAAAATAGATAATTTTCGACCTATTGACTAAAACGTTTGCTTTGTTTATAAAGTAAGTAAGCATTCACTTACATAAAGATAAGACTTCGATCGGCCGAGAAAACGCGCGCGTTGCGGCGTCGAGGCGGCGAAGGCGGTAGGTGAGGACAGCCGGAGGTTATGATGGAGTTTCATGACAGGTGGGCGGTGATAACAGGGGCCAGCATGGGTCTCGGAAGGGCTTTCGCTACGGAGTGCGCTAAGCGCGGGATGCGGCTGTTCCTGGTCGCCCTGCCCGGCAGCGGTCTGCCGGAGCTGGCAGCTCAGCTTGCGAAGGAGTACGAGATCGAGACCCGATGGCTCGAGGGGGATCTCATCGAGCTTGCTACCTTGGAGCGACTCCGGGATAAGGTTACAGCCGAAGATATCGGCATCGATTTGTTGATCAACAACGCGGGGATTGGTACTCCCGGCCACTTTATGGACCATTCCTTGGAGTATCACGAAGCCACCATCGAACTTAACACCTTGGCGCTCGTACGTATCATACGCTTTTTCCTGCCCGAGCTGCGCTCGCGCAGGGCTTCCATTCTCAACGTGGCCAGCCTGGGCGCCTTCTTCCCGATGCCGACGATGTCCATTTACTCGGCGAC
>CAYVOD010000156.1:0-2572 GCA_964453055.1 uncultured Treponema sp.
GCGCCGGCGTTGCCCAGATTAACCTTGCCGGGGCGCTTCTTGGCGTCTTCGACCAGATCCTTGAGGTTGTTGTAAGGCGAGTTGGCGGGTGCCAGGAACCAGACCGGGGCCATGACGACGTCGATCACCGGCTCGAAGCTGTTGGCATCGTAGGGGGTGTTCTGCATGTGGGTGACCGTGAGCGAAGGGGTAGCCCAGGCGACCAGGTAGTGGCCGTCGTTTTTCTTGGTCATCGCCTCGACGTAACCGGGAACCGCCGCCCCGCCCGGCTTGTTGGTCACGAGTATGGGAACGCCCAGGTACTTCTGGATTACTGGCTGGAATATACGGACCATTACGTCGGTGGCGCCGCCGGCGGCCCAGGGCACCATGATCTCCAGCTCCCGTTCGGGGAATTTCCCCTTAACCTGCGCGCCGGCTGCGGCCGCTGCGAGGAAAAGCAGCAAGGTCACGGCGGCACACATTCGTCTTGTCTTCATAAAAGCCTCCTTGAAAATAATTCGAAGGAAGCGGAGCTACCCGCTTCCGGAATTCCTCGATTCGATGCGCCGAATCGTCCGTTTCGACGCGGCGGAGCGAGTGTCCAGCCGGCGCCCCTACAGCTCCATGATAGCAGGCCGGCTGAAACTGTAGCCGCCGTAATTCATCCGGAACTCGGGGAAAAGCACCGGCGTCGAGAGCACGATGGGGCCGGCGCTGGTGGCGAGCATGGTATCCTCGCTTTTTACTCCCGTGATCGATGGATTCCAGGTAAAGGCTTGATTTTCCTGGATGATGTCCTTTGTGGCGGCCGTGGCCTTGTAATCCCTGCCGAAGTATCCGATGGACCCTCCCTGGTGATGGAGCCGGTACTCTTCCGGATAACCCTTTTCGGCATAAGCGTTAAGTGCGGCGGCGAAGACTTCAGACGCCGGCCGGCCGGGTATGGTCGCGGCCATCATGGCCGAGTCCACATAAACATTGTCTTCGTAGCGCTTTGCCAGATCGGCTGGCAGCTTCCCGAACTGGACGAAGCGGGTTATGGAGACGATCAGCCCCCTCCTGCGGGAGTTCACGCTGATCATTGCCCGTTTTTCGATCTTTTTATTCGTGGCAACGGGGTGACGGTAGAGCCCGATGCGCTCGTCGGCGGCGCAGAATGCTACGATAAAGTCCATGCCGGCCTTCCAGAGCTTCTCTGAAAGCCTGCCTACCACCTCGAACTCGACGTCGCCAGGCTTGATCGTCAGGGCTGTTTCTTCGGCTATTCTCGCCGTCTCCAAGGCTTGAGTTTTCAGTCTCTCGACTTCCCAGGGGGTGAGGGAATAGCGAAGGGGATTTAAGGCTCCGGAAACATCGGTTCCCCCCGAAAAGGCCATATCGGTGCCGAAAGGGCCTTTTGCGAGCTCGGCCACGATCGCCGCTTCCTTATCCTCGAACCAAGGAAAAGAGACGATCTCGTAACCCTGTTTTATCAGGCCTTCCTCGTTTTCCATCCGCGGCGCCTCGATATTGCTACACACGATATACTGCCTATCTCTGGTGATCAGCGCCCCTGCCACACCCACCTCGGTGCCCAAGCCCACTATGGAATAGCCTCCGGCCGTGACCCAGGCGAAGTTGGAACTTTTCTTCATATATATCGCCGACAGATTGCGCTGATCCAAAAGTCCGCGTATCCGCCGTTTTTTTTCGGCTATTTCATCCAGGCTGAATTCGAACATCGCTAACCCTCGCTTCGACTGTATGCTTGACAGATCGTCCGTCTCTTTCCTATCTTACGTTGTAAGACGTCTGCTGTCAATAAAATTTATGCTGGAGGTTATATGCGCGTTCTCTTCACCGGCGGAACCGGCAACATCTCGACGGCCTGCACAGCCCTGGCTCTGAAAAAGGGCTTTGAAGTATTCCATCTCAACCGGGGGAACAGGCCCGAGCGGGAACAGGCTGGGGTGCGCAGCCTCAAGGCGGATATCCGGAATCCGGAAGCGGTACGGCGCGCGCTGGGAGATCTTCGATTCGACGCAATCATCCAGTTTCTCGCCTTCAGGCCCGAACACATCGAATCTGATATGGAATTGTTCGCCGACAAGACAGATCAGTACGTCTTTATAAGCACATGCTCGGCGTACAAGAAACCTTCGCTCACGCCCTGGATTGCCGAGGACACGCCCCTGGAGAATCCTTTCTGGGAGTACTCGCGGCTCAAGGCGGCCTGCGAAGAAAAACTAAAGAAAGGAGCGGCGGAGCGATCGATGCCCTATACCATCGTCAGGCCTTCCCACACTTACGACGATGGCTGGATCCCAAGCTGCTTCGGGTCGGCGGGCTACGGCCTTGCCTGGCGAATGCTAAAGGGGCAGGAAGTGGTGGTGCCCGGAGACGGGCAATCGCTCTGGACCCTCACCCACGCGTCGGATTTCGCCGTAGGCCTAGTCGGCCTTCTGGGGAAAAAAGAAGCCCTAGGCGAAGCCTTCCATATAACGTCGGAGGAACGCCTCACCTGGGACGCCATCCACCGGATCATCGGCGGGGCGCTGGGTGTCGAGCCCAAGATCGTCCATGTGACATCCGATTATATCGCCCGGCTCTA
>CAYVOD010000157.1:0-2570 GCA_964453055.1 uncultured Treponema sp.
CCCTGGCCTCGGGATTCCTCTCGGGGAAATACCTGAACGGAGTGCCCGAAGGCTCGAGGCTTTCCCTGCCCGCCTATTCCTGGCTGCGAAACCGCTACTCCCACGCCGATATCGACGGCATAATCAAAAACCTCGTCCCGATCGCCGCCGGCCTCGGCTGCAGCTTGAGCCAGCTGGCGCTGGCTTGGACTGCCCACAATCCGAGGGTCAGTTCGGTAATTACCGGCGCCTCGAAACTCGAGCAGCTGAAGGAAAACCTGGGCGCCCTGCAGGTTCTGGAAAAGCTGACTCCCGAGATCATGGCGAAAATAGAAGCGGCGCTGAATCCCGCAGCGAAAAAATAATACCGCCTACGGGCTACGCCGCCAGGGCTTCTCGGCGAGCGGCGCCGCGCTTCGCAGCGCGGCGCCGTCTTTTTCACGCCGACGGAAACGAGATTGTCGTTACCACGACAGCCCGGCTCCCTCGGCCGCCTTGTCCATCTGAAATCGCACAACGACTTGCCCTGGCTCTACGCCCAGTATTCCCAAGCAGAAACTCCGCCCTAGCCCGGCCAGCCCTTCACGCAGACGCTCCCGCAACCCGGGGTCAGACAAAGACTCCCTCACCCGCTTAGCCAGATCGTCAGAAAGAACATCAAGCATCGACTCGGCCTCTTTCTTGAGCCTGAACACGGCGTTGCTCACCAAATTTCCGCCCTTCGTCGCTATTTCAATCGTATCGGTGCGCACCGCCGGCGGAAGGCAGTCAGGTTCCGGGGCGGTTAATGTAAGGATGCGCGATTTTTCGTCCCATTCTATTCCCCATTTTTCAGGCTCAGCGGCGTCGACATAATAGAATACATCGGCCCAGGCCGACAGCTCGATCGAAGCGCTGACCTTGACAATGGCCAGCAGTTTGGCGGTGAATTCCTTCGAGGCTGAATATCTTTGCTGGGAAGACAGTATGACCAGTTTCCTCTCAGGCTGGATCTCTTCGATATAAAGCGCCCAACGTTCCGAGACGCTGGGCCGTCCTGAAGCGACAACCCTCCACGCGAAATAGCTTGCGAGAGAGAAAGCAACGACGCCGATCGCGACCAGGACAGCGATCCTGCGCTTGGGCTGCATCGGAATCCTCCCCGAAAATTACAATCCCAGATCCTTCTCCCATCCCGAAATTATCGCCCCCGCTTCCTGCCTGAGCACGGGCAGCGAGGAAGAATCCTTGGACGCCAAAAGATCGCTCAACGCCTTTTCGGCGATAAGGGCGAGGGCCTCCTGAGCTTGACCGAGCGACGCGGCATAGGCCGTATCCTGGGCCCGCCGCAATTTTCTCGATCGATCCTCCCATCCCTTCCAGCGCCGCCAGTAGGTCTCCGAACGCTCCGCGCCTTCGGCGTAATCGTAATCGGGCCATAGGATTTTGAATTCGCCCTTGGACAGCAGCAAGGGCTTATAAAGCGAAAGACAGGGAGTGGATGTTCCGGTGAACCAGATGATCGCCGAGTCGTCGCCTCGGTAGTCCACGGCGAATGAAGCCGTGGTGGCGGTGGCGGGCAGGCCTCCGGGATGGACGCAGAGACTTTCCATATGCCGCCCGCCGCCCTTGGCCGGATCGTAGTTTCCGTGGGAGCGGAGAATATTCAAAAAATCGAGAATCGGCATCCTGCCAGGGATCTGGGCGTCCGCGATCATGCCTGCTTCGTCCTGACCCTTATAAAATCCGCCGAGGAGCTCGAGCGACAGCTTCCTTCTGACCTCTCCCTTGGAAAAGCGGAGGAAAAAACGATTTTCGACGTGAGCCTTGAAGGATTCCTTGCTGCCCTTGCGCCCGGGATCGGCCTCGTCCGAGCAGGCCGCCCTCTCGTTGACCGGGGCTATCTCCTTCCGGGTCTGGGCGTCCAGGCGCTTATAGTCTTCCTCGATCGCGTAGGCGTTGGAAATCGCGTCCCGCTTCTCGGCGGCGCGCCAGGCCCAGCGACGCCCGGCGGTTTCCAGTATGTACGCCTCTTTCGAGTCTGCGATAACGAAGCTATTGTCGTAATACAAAGACCCCCGATACGCCCCGTTACCCCCCTGATCGTAGGCTTCGACAAATCGGCAAATGAAGTCCAGGGCTTCCTTGGCAGTCGTCGCCGATCCGAGGGCGGCCCGCAGGATATCCATGCCGAGTATCCCGTCCTTCGCTCTTTTAAACCTGGAGAATACCGCTTCGTTGCCGATGGCTACGCCTTTTTCGTTGATCCCCATCTCCCCCCCGGCTATCCACGAGGGCTTGGAAAGCAGAAAGGAGAGGCCGGAGTCGGGAACTGGAAGCCTTCGTTCCCCGAGCAGGCTGCTCTCCGACTTAGGGCGCCGGCCCACGATGCAGACGCTCTGGGCTTCGGCGGGATGCCGGTCGGAATTCTTGCCGAAAAAAGCCTTCGACGGAGTTACTTTATCTCGCAGGGAGCAGTACAGCGTATCGCACATAGCTTCCTCCGATACATACTCTAAATCCTCCTTCCCGGATTCGCAACACCTCCCGGATTCGCAACACCTCGGCTCGATCGGGAGTTCATGCCTCCCGGCCCGCCTGGCGATTGTCGA
>CAYVOD010000158.1:0-2567 GCA_964453055.1 uncultured Treponema sp.
TCACCATGGACGACGCCATCAAGGGCGTGGCCCACCACGGCAAGGTGGAAGTCAACATTCTCATCAACGAGGATACCTGCGGCGCCAAGAGCTTTTCGCTTTTAGTGAACAAGATCAAACCGGCCGATACCTGCCAGCAGGAGGGCACCAAGGGCCACTCGCACCAGATAGAGCATGGCGTGTACTGCCTTTCCGGCGTCGGATCGATCACCATCGGCGAGGAGACTTATCCATTGCTGCCCGGCACCGCCGTTTTCGTGCCTTCCCAGAAGCTGCACTATCTGACCAACCTCGATCCCAAGGAGGACCTGGTCTATATCATCATGTACGTCCCGGCGGGAGAGGAAAAGCTGCTGCTCGCCAAGGGTTAATTCGCCTGCAGGTTTCGTGCTCCGCAGCTCGCAAAGCCGCCGCGAACACGAAAAGGCCGTCCTGGATATTCCCGGGACGGCCTTTTTTCTCCTTTCTGTGTTCCTCGGCCAGGCTCGAGAAACTATAAAAAAGTCAGAACTTTTTCTTCAAAAACTCAGTGGCGCTGGCGGCGATCTGCTCGGCCAGAAGACCATGCTGGCCCAAGAGCCCCTCGTAGGGGCCGTTGGAGGCGAAGCGGTCGTCGATGCCTAGCATTTTTACCGGCGTGGGCCTGGCTTGGGCGAGGAACTGGGCGACCGCGCTGCCCAGGCCCCCGTTGAGGAAGTGCTCCTCCACGGTGACTATCCGGCCGGTTTCGCTCGCGGCCTTGAGAATCATTTCCTCGTCCAGGGGTTTTATGGTGTGGATATCGATGACCCGGGCGCTGATGCCCTTGCGGTCCAGCAGCTGGGCGGCTTTGACCGCCTGGCTGAGGACGGTGCCCGTGCCGATGAGGGTGACGTCATGGCCTTCCATGACCAGGATGCCTTTGCCGATTTCGAATGGCAGGTCCTCGTCATAGAGGACAGGGATGTTGGGGCTGCCGATGCGCATGTAGGATGGGCCTTTGTGCGCGGCCAGGGCGAGGGTGGCTTTGCGGATCGAGACGGGGTCTCCGGGATTGAGCACGAGAAGGCCGGGGATCGTGCGCATGAGGGCGAAATCGTCGATTGAATGATGGGTGGGGCCTAGCTGGGAGTAGGTGAGTCCGCCGCAGCGACCGATCACCTTGACGTTCTGCCGCATGTAGCCTAGGTCGTCCTTGACCATTTCGAAGGGCCGGGCTGAGACGAAGGGAGCGATGGCGGCGTAGAAGGGGACCTTGCCGACCGCGGCCATGCCGGCGCAGTAACCGACGGCGCCCTGCTCCATGATGCCGAACTCGATATGGCGCTCGGGAAAGGTCGCCTTGAAGGGCGAAAGACCCGAGCCGGAAGATGAGTCGGTGGAGACGACGACGATCTCGGGATTGGCCTTGCCCGCCTCGAGCAGGGCATCGCCAAAGGCTTTTATCGGCGCCTCGCTCGTTTCGAAGGCCTTCGCGGAAAGCATCGCGTGCTGTTTCATTATAGTCCTCCCTTTGCCTGAACCTCTGCCAGGGCTTTTTCAAGCTCGGTTCTGGCAACGGCCAGGGCCTCGTCGGCGAGCTGCAGTTCTTCCTTGGTGGCCTTCCAGTAGTGGTAGGCGGCCTTGCCTTCGGCGAAGGGGAAACCTCTGGATTTGACTGTATCGGCGATGATGAGGGAGGGTTTGCCTTTTTCGAAGGGAAGGCTCTCCAGGGTTTTGACGATGGCGGGATAATCGTGGCCGTCTATGCGGCGGACCGACCAGCCGAAGGATGCCCAGCGGTCCTGGAGGGGCTCGTAGTTCATGATGAAATCCGAAGGTCCGCCGATCTGGAGGCCGTTCTTGTCGACGATGGCGGTGAGGTTGTCTAGCTTGTGGTGGCTGGCGGCCGCTGCGGCTTCCCAGTTTGAGCCCTCGGCCAGCTCGCCGTCGCCCATCAGCGTGTAGACCCGGGCGGGGGAGGCGGAGAGCTTAAGTCCCATAGCCATGCCCGCGGCAATGGAAAGCCCGTGTCCGAGCGATCCGGTATTGGCCTCCACCCCCGGCAGCTTGTCCATGCTTGGGTGCCCGGGGATGTGCGAATCGAGTTCGCCGTAGCTGTCCATTATTTCCTTGGGGAAGTATCCCTTCTCGGCCAGCGCCGCGTAGAGGATCAGGCACTTGTGCCCGGCGGAGAGCACGAAGCGGTCCCTGTCTGTCAGGCCGGGATTTTTGGGGTCCAGCTTCATGAATTTGTAGTAAAGCGCGGCAACGATATCCGCCGCCGAGAGGGCTCCGCCCATATGGCCTGTGCCGGCTGCCTTCACCATGCGAAGTACGTTTTCCCTCAGCGCGAGGGCCTTGAACTTCAGTTCCAGCTCTTCTTTCTTGCTCAAAGGCATGTTTGCTTCCTTATTCGCCGCCCCAGGCGGCGTAATTCGGCGGGGTGCCGCGCAGGCGCCTTGAATAAGGCCTTGTCCCGCGCCTCGCCTCGCCGGAATCCGTTCTCTACCTGCCCTGCTTGGCGGCGTAATCGACGATAGCCTGGACCTTGGGCTCGCTCCTGGTGCCAGGTTCCCATTCGGCGTCCAGCCAGATCTTGACCAGAG
>CAYVOD010000159.1:0-2536 GCA_964453055.1 uncultured Treponema sp.
AGCACCCTGGACCTTACGCTCTTGATCTGTCCGAAAACAGGGGCGGCGAAGGCCAGCAGGAAAACGGCCAGGAACAACACGAAACGGCCGAAATTCCTGAACTTTGATTTAATCACTTTTCGAGACATAGCGGACCTCCGGACAGGGAAAGCTTGGTCAATCGATGCGAACGGGGGATTTGCAGGCGCTTGAATAAAATGGTCAGGGGCAGGACAACTTGTTTACATGATTGACCCATGATGGTGAATTTTCGTGTAGCCACGATCGTATGTCAAACCTATTACGGCCCTTTTGGGCCACAATATCATAAAAAACCGACCGAATGGGAATTTCCAGCCTCCGATTCAAGCCAAGCGGCCACGTCGCCTGCTGACATGCACTCGCATTAGCCGATACAATCCAGCTCGAGATTCAGGCGGCGGCCGGCGACACGGGCGCCGGCCGCCGCCCATCCAAAGCGAACGGGAGGAGCGGATGAAAGCCATCGTCAGCGTCGTGGGAAGCGACAAGGTGGGCATCATTGCCAAGGTGAGCAACTTTCTCGCCGACAGGGGCATAAATATCGACGACATAAGCCAGACTGTCCTGGAAGGCAATTTCGTCATGATGATGATGGTGGATCTTTCCAAGAGCGCGGCCCGGATCGGGCCTCTCAAGGAAGAGCTCGAAAAACTCGGGCTGACGCTTGGCGTTTCCATCGCCATGATGCACGAACGGGTCTTCGGCGCCATGCACCGCATCTAGGGCAGCCAGCCATGCTTTACACCCCCTTCGAGATCAAGGAAACGGTGGACATGTTCCTCCGGCAGAAATTGGATATCCGGGCGATCACCCTGGGCGTCTCCCTCCTCGACTGCGCCAGCGCCTCGGGCGCCGAATCGCGCCGGCGGATCAGGGACAAGCTTCTGCGCATCGCAGGCCCCTTGGTAAGAACAGGCAAGGAAATCGAAACCGAGTACGGCATTCCCATCATCAACAAGCGGGTGTCGGTGACCCCCATCGCCCTGGTGGCCGCGGCTTCCGACGAGACCGACTATTCGCCCTGGGCCCGAACCCTCGACGAAGTGGCCAAGGAACTAGGCATCGACTTCATCGGGGGCTTTTCCGCCCTGGTCCAGAAAGGCATAGCCTCGGGCGACCGCCGGCTCATCGACTCGATTCCGCGGGCCTTGGCCGGCACCGACCGGGTTTGCGCCTCGGTCAACGTAGCCAGCAGCAAGAGCGGCATCAACATGGACGCCGTGAGGGAAATGGGCCGGATAATCAAGGAAGCCGCTGCCTTGAGCGCCGATCGGGACGGCCTTGCCTGCGCCAAGTTCGTCGTTTTCTGCAACGCCCCGGAGGACAACCCCTTCATGGCCGGCGCCTTCCACGGCCCCGGCGAGGGAGATTCCTGCCTCAACGTAGGCGTGTCCGGCCCCGGCGTCATCAAGGCCGCCATAGAATCCTGCAAAGGTTCCAGTTTCGACGTCTTGGCCGACACGATCAAGAAAACAGCCTTCAAGATCACCCGGATGGGACAGCTGGTCGGCACGGAAGCTGCCCGCAGGCTGGGCGTGCCCTTCGGCATACTCGACCTCTCGCTCGCTCCTACCCCGGAAGTCGGCGATTCGGTGGCACGGATCCTGGAGGAAATGGGCCTGGAATCCACCGGCACCCACGGTTCCACAGCCGCCCTGGCCATGCTCACCGACATGGTCAAAAAAGGCGGCGTCATGGCATCCACCAGTGTAGGCGGTTTATCCGGCGCATTTATTCCGGTTTCGGAGGACGAGGGCATGGTCGCCGCCGTGCGCGCGGGTTCCCTGTGCCTGGACAAGCTCGAAGCCATGACCTGTGTCTGCTCTGTAGGCCTGGACATGGTGGCCATTCCCGGCGACACCAAGGCATCCACTATCGCAGCCATCATCGCCGATGAGATGGCCATCGGTATGGTGAACAACAAAACCACCGCGGTGCGGGTGATCCCCGTGCCGGGCAAGAAAGCCGGCGACTGGGCTCAGTTTGGGGGTTTATTGGGCGGTGCGCCCATCATAGCCGTGCACGATTTTTCCAGCGAAGCCTTCATAGCCCGGGGCGGACGAATCCCCGCCCCCATCCACAGCTTCAGAAACTGAACGAAAGGCAAAGGTTTATAAGCGTTTACGCTTCTTTTTAGAAAAGTCCCCAGGTTCGCGCTTTGCGCGCGGACCTGGGGACTTTTGCCATTTTTAACGGCTGCCCGTAGAAAAGCCGAACGGCTTTTCTACGGGCAGCTTTTATTCGGCGATCAGTGGGCGGACTTCGATGTCCAAATCATGCTCGGCCCCCACAGCAGCCAAAGCCTGCTTCAGCTTGGCCAGGGCGGCGCCCGGAACGATCGTGATCACTATCCTCATTTCAAACATGGGAGAGCCCGAAAGCGGAGCTGGACGCACCCCCGATTCCAGGTCTTCGATATTGATGTTCCAATCCTTGAGCACCTTAGTGATCGAATGGACAATGCCCGGCGTATCCAGGGACAGCGATTCGATAATGTAGGGAAGTCCCTTGGGCT
>CAYVOD010000160.1:0-2514 GCA_964453055.1 uncultured Treponema sp.
ACGTGCATGACGCAGTGGCCGCAGGACATGCCTTCGATCTTCAATAACTTTCTCATCTTCATCTCCTTTGTCAGGGGGTCCTTCACCCACTAAGTATAGTATAAAACTTTCTTCATTCATCGTGGAGAATTCAAAACTTGAAACGTCTCAGCCTCAGGGCGTTGGTCAGGACGGATACCGAGCTCATCGACATGGCGGCGGCGGCTATGACCGGCGAGAGCAGGGGGCCGCCGAAAGCGTACAGTAGGCCGGCGGCGACCGGTATTCCCAGGACGTTGTAGCCGAAGGCCCAGAAAAGGTTTTGCTTGATGTTCTTCATCACCCGGCGCGAGAGCTCGAGCGCCGAGGCCACGCCGTCCAGCTCTCCCCGCATGAGCACTATATCGGCGCTTTCCATCGCCACGTCAGTGCCCGAGCCTATGGCGATGCCCACATCGGCCTTGGCCAGGGCGGGGGCGTCGTTGATGCCGTCGCCAACCATGGCGACGAGTTCGCCGCCGGCCTGGAACTTCGCTACCTCCGCCGCCTTGTCCCCGGGAAGCACTTCGGCGAGGACGGTGTCGATGCCGACTTGCCTGGCTATTGCCTCGGCGGTAGGCCGGGAATCGCCTGTTATCATGACCGTCCGTATTCCCATTCCGTGCAGCCGTCCGATCGCCTGGACGCTGCCTTGCTTAACCACGTCCGCCACGGCGATGAGGCCCGCGAGGACGCCTTCGTACGCTGCGTACATCGGCGTCTTGCCTTCTGAGGCAAGGATCCGGGCTTTTGATGCGAGGGCGCTGGTGTCCACGCCTTTCTCGGCCATCAGGCGGTCGTTTCCCAGCAGAAAGCCGCCGCTCCCCTGGGATTCCTCGATCGCAGCCTCGATGCCCCTGCCGGGCAGGGCCTGGAAGGAGGCTACCGTGGGAAGGGGGAGGCCCCGGGCCGCCGCCGCGGCGACGATGGCTTCGCCCAATGGGTGCTCCGAGGCTTTCTCCGCGGCGGCGGCCATCCCGAGCAGCCTGCTCTCATCCACGCCGGGGGCGGGCAGCAGGTCGGTCAAGACAGGCTTGCCTTCGGTGATTGTCCCCGTCTTGTCGAAGACTACGACGCTCAGCTTGCCCGCCGTCTCCAGCGCCTCTCCCGACTTTATGAGAATGCCCAGCTCGGCGCCCTTGCCCGTGCCCACCATGATCGCCGTGGGCGTGGCCAGCCCCAGGGCGCAGGGGCAGGCGATGGTGAGCACCGCCACGAAGATAGTGAGGGCGAACACGGCTGTATGCCCGGCGATCAGCCAGGCCGCCGCCGCGAGGATGGCTATGCCGAAGACCACGGGCACGAAAATGCCCGAAATGACGTCGGCCATGCGCGCGATAGGCGCCTTGGAGCCCTGGGCGTCCTCCACGAGCTTGATGATGCGCGCCAGCGCGGTGTCCGCTCCCACGCGCTCGGCCACGAAGGTCAGCGCCCCGTTTTTGTTTATAGTGCCGCCGGTCACCTGGTCGCCGGGGCCCTTGTCGACGGGAATGGACTCGCCGGTGAGCATCGACTCGTCCACCGCGCTGGCGCCGCTCGCGACGCGCCCGTCCACGGGAACGCGCTCCCCCGGCCTCACCAGGATCATGTCGCCCGGCTCCACCTCGTCGATGGGCAGCTCGATTTCCCTGCCCTCCTGGATCACCGTGGCGGTTTTTGGCTTGAGCCCCATCAGTTTCTTGATCGATTCGGAGGTCCTGCCCTTGCTCACCGCCTCGAGGGTCTTTCCCAGCAGAATGAGGGTGATGATGATGCCCGCTGTCTCGAAGTACAACTCCTCGACTGCCGCCGGCTGGCCGCTTGCGATCCTGAACACCGAGAAAAGGCTATAGAGGATGGCCGCGCTGGTGCCCATGGCTATGAGGCTGTCCATGTTGGGGGCGCGATGAAGCAAAGCCTTGACTCCGACGACGTAGAATCGCCTTCCCGCGATAATGGCGGGAATGACCAGGGCTACCTGGACCAGGGCGAAGAGCAAAGGATTTTCCATCGGGTGGAGCGCCTTGGGCAGCGGCCAGCCCAGCATATGCCCCATGGCTAAATAGAGGAGGGGAATAGAGAACGCGGCCGCGACGATGAACTTGCGCCACATCGATTTGATCTCCCGCTCCTTGGCCGCGGCGTGCTCGTCGATCTTGGCCGCGGAGACCTCTTCCATGGCCAAGGGCTCGTAACCTGCCTTTTTTATCGCTCCCTTGATCTCCGAAAGCCTGACCGCCGCGGGATCGTACTTCACCATAGCCCGCTCGGTGGCCAAATTTACCGAGGATACTTGTATCCCCGGCAATTTTTTGATCGCCCGCTCGACAGCCGCCGAACAGGAGGCGCAGGTCATGCCCCCCACGGGAATCGTGATCTCCCTGGCTCCGCCTTCTATCGGCTCCTGGATATCCATCTGCTTTGCAGCCATACTCTCACCCCTCGCTATACCGGCTCGCCCACATAGCGCTCCAGCACCATGGCGATCTCTTCCACCTTTTCCTTGCCCTGGCCCTT
>CAYVOD010000161.1:0-2505 GCA_964453055.1 uncultured Treponema sp.
TGAGCCTGCCGAAGTAGACAGCGGGGACGAGGAAGAGGAAGGCGTCGGCCGCGAGGATTGCCGGTCGGGGCTGGAAAGACGCCAGGATGAAGATAGCGAAGGCCGCGGCTATAGGGAAAAGAATCCTGCCCGCAGTTCCCAAAGCCGTGGATGCCAGAAGCTTCCTGGATTGCCGCAGGGTATCGGCCAGGCGGTCCACCTCGCTCATGGAGACGGGACGCCACTCCTCGAGCCCCTTGTCGGAAGGCTTGTTGCTTATTGGCTTCAGGCTCAGGGGGATCCACCCGGCCAGGATCAGAAGAAAGCCTGGGATGATGCCCCAGGGCAGGAGAAACTGGAGAAGGACGGCGGCGGCGTACAATCCCGCGCTGAGCACTATCCTCGGCCCGGCAGCTAAAGAAAAGCGCTTGAATTCATAGTCCATCGTTTACCTCGCTTAGGCTTTGGGCGCCCTTTCGAGCAGCTTCGAATGAATTGGCTCCGGATCCTGCCGCGCTGGCCCAGCCACCTCGTTCCAGTTCGCCGTAGCCTGAGTAGTCCCAGTACAGGGGGCAGGCGGCTTGGCAGGCGACAAAGGAGGAGCAGCCGCGACAGGCTTCGGGAGCGTAGCGTTTCTGCTTGAAATGCCGCGCCCTGGGAGAAAACCATACTTCCTCGAAGTCCTGGGCGAGAAGGTTGCCCAGACTCTCCGCGTAGGAGGAGCAGGGCAGCACGTCGCCCGAAGGATTCACGTGGATGAGGCCGTCGGCGGCGGCGCAGCTCTTGTTCCCCAAGCCTCTGGCGATAGGGTTGTAGACGCAGAGCGGCGTCGGAGAATACCAGTAGAAAATCCTGCCCGCGGCGGCCGCGGCCTTGCGGATTGAATCGACGAACGCGCCTGCATCCGAATAGGGAACCAGAAGCTCGGCGGCCTTTTCGATTCTCGCCGCCGGAATGTAAAGATTCATGGAAAAACGTTCGACCCCAATTGAAGCCAGAAAGGCGGGCATGCGGAAGAGGCTTTCCCTGTTCAGCGCCGTGAGTGTGGAGTTGGTCTGTACCCTGATCCCGGCCTCCTGGAGCGCTCTTATGCCCGCCAAAGTTCGCTCGAATGCGCCTCGGGCGCCGCAGAGACTGTCGTGCAGCTCCTCTAGGGGGCTCTCGAGGCTGATCTGGGCAGTCGTCAGGCCCGCGCGGCGCAAGGCCTTCGCCCGCCTTGGGCTAATGAGGGTGCCGTTGCTTATGAGGTTCACCCTCAGGCGCTTTTTACCGGCATACTCGATAAGACGCTCCAGGTCCTCTCGCAACAGGGGCTCGCCTCCGGTGAAGGAGAAGAAGGGGATCTTGGCCTTGAGGGCGAAAATATCGATGATCCTCTCCACGTCCTGTGTGGACATCTCGCCACGACCGTCGGACCGGGATCCGGTTGGAACCTTCCCGGCGGGCGAGAATGCGGCAGGATTCGGGCCGCGGGAACCGGCGGAATCGCGGAATCCCGCTGCGCCACAGCCGGATGCGCCGTGGCTAACAGAGCCGCAGCCAGCCGCGCCGCAACCCGCGTAGCAGAACTGGCAGGAGTTATTGCATCGGTAAGTCAGGGCTATTTCGCCCAGGATAGGCAGACGGCTGAAATTGAAGTCATAGCTGAGTTTTTCCGTGGGGACTTCCCTGCCCTCGCAAAGGGCTTTTATGTCCAGGAAAAAGCTTTCCACATCCTTTAGCCTGGCCTCGTCCATCCCAGGCAGACGCTCCAGATTCAGCCCCTTGTCCAGGGCGTCCAATAGGGTGAGCCCAGTCCTGTTGGTCTTGTAGACCAGGTTGGGCGGTAGAATAAGAACCTCGTCCTCAGGCCGGGCAACCAGATAGGGTCTCACGGATTTCCAGAAATCCGGAACCCAGGAAAGGTCATAGCACCTCTCTGGCTTGCTCCTAGGCGACCAGGGCAGTCTCAATGGGCGCCCCCGGAGACGCAGGCGGAGTGGCAGGCTGAGTGGCAGGCGGAATGACATGCCGAATGGCAGGCAGAATGGCAGGCGTCGTGGCAGGCATTATGGCAGGCCGTGACGCAGCCGCCCGCCGCCCCCTGGGCAGGGCTGAAGCAGCCGGAAAAGCAGGAAGCGGAACGCATGAACTCGCCGTAGTTGGCTGAAAAAACCTCCTGAAGCCCCATTCGCGAATACCGAGCAGGGTGGGCATGAAGATAGCAGTAAGAGTGCCAGTACAGCCAATTGGGATGAGCGGCTCTCCATGCCGCCCTGCGGGCATCGGTTTCCGCATTGCTGATCTCTGTCTCGGCCTCCATCCTTTCGGCCTCCGAAAGCAGCTCTCTGTAGTAGGCCTTGGTCGCCTCCATGTCGCAATCCCAGAGCTTTTCCTGCAAGTCCTTGATCAGTGCCTCAAAGAAATCGGCCAGAAGCCCCGACAGGGGTTTTCCTTCGGAATCGAAACAAGCCAGGAATTTCTCTTCCAGCGCCTCGCCGGGTTTGGCGCTGGTGATGGAAATTTGCAGGGGGTCTTCGCTGACAA